>JBCCXH010000140.1:0-11054 GCA_039192005.1 Bacteroidota bacterium | reverse complement strand
TATGTTTTATCGTATTCTCGTGTAACGAAGAAGCCGAAGCTCCTATAGCCGATGATCCGGCAGCGGAGGCATTAATTCCTAACCAATACATGGTGATATTTAAAGATGGAGCCATGACATCCGGAAGATCAGGCGAACCAATTTTCGTAGACAGAGCAGACAAGATTTCTTACTCGGAAAAAATTGCCGTTCAGGTAAAACAAGAGATGGCAACCTTCTTCAAAGAAAACCAGATTGCTACTGCTAAAGTTAGTACACAATACACCTCGCTATTCAGTGGATTTGTTGCAAGCCTTACAGAAGACGAAGTAGCTAAGTTGGAAAGCAACCCAATGGTTGATTTCATTCAACAAGATCAAATGATGACACTTGATGTCGAGGTAGAAGCTGTTTTCGAAGAAGACGAGTTTGCCGGAAGCGAAGGAGGTAGAATCGAAGCACAATCAACGACGTGTGCGGTTAGAAACGCAGGTGGATTTACAGGAGGAGCAGGTAAAAACACACGTATCTGGATTGTTGATACAGGCATTGATTTGGATCACCCTGATTTGAACGTAGACAGAGGCCTTTCAAGATCTTTTATAGATGGCAGTGCGGATGATTCCAACGGGCACGGAACGCACGTAGCAGGGATAGCAGCAGCAAAGAATAATGGCTTTGGAGTCGTGGGTGTCTCCGCTGGTGCCAAAGTGGTGGCAGTTGACGTCCTTGGAAGCGGTTCCGCTCCTACTTCAATCATTGTTCAGGGAATGGATTATGTAGCTGGAAGAGACATCCGGGGAGATGTCGTAAACATGAGCTTAGGCCCGCGATTCAGAACAGGATGCTCAGGTAACAGTGTGTACAGAGCGGCATTGGAAAGGTTGAATAACCAATCCTTCATTGCACTAGCCGCTGGTAACTCTTTGGATGACGCAGCATTTTACGATCCGGCATGCCATAACTTAAGTCGCGTTTTCACAGTGGCTTCAATGACATGTGGGAAAGGGTTTTCCTCACTGTTTTCTAATTATGGTAGCCCGGTCGATTGGATTGCTACCGGAAAGAGCGTACGTTCTACTTACAGCAATGGTAGGTATGCGACGTTGACAGGAACGTCCATGGCATCACCTGTAGTTGCCGGCGTCCTGCATGCAAGAAATGCTGCACCAAGAAGATGTGGAACCGTTTCTTTTAGAGGAATAAGTTATCCAATCGCTTGTCGATAACATCGAGAAAAAAAATTAGTACTAACCTACCTAATAGAGTTGAGGCCGTTTCAAATGCATTTTGAACGGCCTCTATTTTTTTATGAATTTTTCCAGGATAGGTCAATTACCCTGGGTTTTAAGCCCACTAAGGAACTAACGTCTTATACAATGATTCATTTGGGTGTAAAGTCATGTTTTATCATGGGTACCGTAAAGATTTTGATGGTTTTGAAATGAAAAAGTACTACGTATTCAGGTTAAATGGATCTGTTTTGGTGGACAACAGTTAGGGGAATAGCTTCCTTAACACCTCCACCAATCCAGTTCCTTCAATCGTTCAAAAGAAAGTTGATCCATCGTAAACTCCAGGTATTTTTCTTCACGGTATAAAAGAAGAAAGGAGTGGTTGGACCCATTTAAACCTATCGTCAAATCGTGGTCTAACGAAACGCTCCAATCATACATAGCCCTGCCGGCTAAGGGCACCAACCGAAACCGTTCAATCAATTCACCAAAGTGGAAAGGCATGTGGGGAGTGAGGTATGCCTCCGCTTTTTGTTGCTGTACAAAATCCTGATGCGCCTGGGTTACGGAGGAAACAAATCCCTGAACAATCGCTCCCGGGTCCCTGCCCTTGTACCGTTCCCTTGTATTCCGATAGATGCGTCGGATCAGTCGAGCGTAGAAAGGCGCTTCTACGTAAATGACGAGATCACTAAAATGAAGAAGTTGTTTGAACGAAGCGTACAACCCTTCAAAAAGGATGATCGGTCGTGGAGCGATCGTTTTCGTGCCAATGGGTTCATCGGTTTGGAAGGAGTAGTCCGGAATGACCACCACTTCATTCGTTACTAACCCCATTAGTGCATCCTCACACGCGCGGAGATCAAAATTATCCGGGTGATCCCATCGGTAGGTCTCATCGAAACTGGCTTGATAAGAAGGATTGTTTTGAAACGCATCCTGATGGAAGACCACTGCCTGGTCTCCCAACTCCTCCTTCAACGCAGAAGTAACCTGCGTGCTTTTACCAGTACAGGATCCGCCACAGATCGCCACTACTGTATTCTTCCCCTGAAGGGCATTTTCTTTGGACAGACCCGTAACAACCCTGCCTAACTCGATGGTCAGTTCAGAAGAGAAAACGTTCGTTTGTTGTTTACCGAATGGAGATAAGTTCATCTTGCCTGATCTCGTGCAGCGTACCGGTAGGCTCCCGGGAGATGAGCAGGTGATCTCCATCAAAGCAGATCGCTTCCATCCCAGAAGCATTTAACGGCTTCCACCAGATTTTTCCATCAAAGTAATCGTCTTTATTTCGGGCTTCAAAGATCCAGACACCCGTATAAGTTAAGATGGCGATCTTTTTTCCATCTTCTGTGGCATCTGCTCCGGTCACCTTCCCACGGATGTCAAACGTGTCCAGCAAAGTCAGTTTGTTGACCTCAAACGGATGGGTTGCATCCAGGCGGTAGAGCTTCGTGTACGTATTGCTCTGGTTTTTGGAAAGTACATAGATCTTCCCGTGAGCATAAAAGGCACCTTCCGCGTCGAAGTTAAAATCTTCCTTGCTTGCAGGGTAAGTTTGCTGATCGGGGTATTCGAAAAACACCTTTTTGAACACCCGGTTGTTTCGCTGGGTCGGGTCACTTTCCCGGATGTAATAAAAGACGAGGTCGCGTCTGCAGTTACAGTTATTGCCAAAATCTGCCACGATGACGTTGCCCTGATCGTCTCTGAGGATGTCCTCCCAATCCATGCTGACCGCATCACCAATCAGTTGTCCTGTACTCGTTTGGTAGCGATAGGATTGTGCCACGTTTCCCTTACGATCCACCGGAATGATGGCGGTCTCATGGCCGGAGTCGTTGTGTACCCAGTAAACACCTTCATAAAGCTGACTTTTAATAATTCCGGATGTCTCCGGATGGATGATCGTATCAAGTTGAGCGATCACAGGAAGGTCTGCCGGCTCGTGTTGTGGGAGTTTAACAGATTTGACCTGTGGGTAGGCCACGATGGTTGCAAGTAGTAAACTAAGTAGGAGTGGGAGCCTCATTTTTTTAGAATCAAAACTCTTGCTGAATTATTAGCGAGGGTTCAAGCGAGGGATAAAATCAGGTTAGGATGACCGAAATAAATGCTCGTTAACTAACGATCTTAAAATAGTTCGCTAATTGAGAGTTAGTAATGAACAAGTAATCTTGAACGAGTCAAACCATCATCGGTGATGACGTCCTGTTTTAAGGTCTTATGATTATAGATAATACCAAACGCTTTTCAGATCGCGTAACCAATTATGTAAAATACCGTCCGGGATACCCCGGGGAGGTCGTTTCATTTTTAAGAGATACAACCGGACTAGGTGCCGAATCTCAGGTTGCAGATATTGGTGCCGGTACCGGTAAGTTGACTGAAATTTTTGTGGAGAAAGGCATCACCATCACAGGTGTGGAGCCCAACGAAGAGATGCGCCTGGCAGCAGAGTCGCTATTTGAAAACGAACCCTTGTTTCAAAGCATCCATGGAACCGCAGAAAATACTTCGCTGGAAGCGGACCACTATTCACACATTATAGCGGGTCAGGCATTTCATTGGTTCGATCCGGTCCTGGCAAAAAAAGAATTTCAGCGCATCCTTTCTCCGGGAGGTTGGGTGGTCCTGATCTGGAACGAACGAGATAACCGATCTCCGTTCTTGAATGATTACGAAGCATTTTTAAACATTCATGCAGTAAACTACGCTGAAGTCGTTCACCGCAACATGGACGAAAAAGTATTCACCGCATTTTTTGAACCATTCAACTACGAGATCAAAAGCCTTTCCAATGACCAGTTGTTTGATTTTGAAGGCATGTTGGGAAGGTATCAATCCTCTTCCTATGCTTATCAGGAAGGAGATGCGTCATTTCCAGAAGCCAAAGAGGCACTGAAAGCGCTTTTTGAAAAACACCAACAGGATGGCACGATCAAAATGGAGTACCAGACCAACATGTATTACGGTCAATTGAAATGAGTACGACGATGCTCCCTCCAAACTTGATTCTTTTCATTTCCGTTCTATGCCAAAATAACTAAACAATGAAAACTCCTTTTCTAATAAGCCTACTGCTTTTTATCCTGCTACTTTCTTGTAATCGTACGGGACCATCCGAACAAATCGAGGAATTGGTGATCGGCTTCGTTCCGTCCGAAGAGGCTGAGCGGATGGTGAAGAACATGGAGCCGGTGACGGATTTTTTGGAGAGCGAATTGGCCATACCGGTCAAAATTTTTCAGGGGAGTGACTACACGGCAATTATCGAAGGCATGCGTGGAGAAAAAGTAGACATCGGCGTTTTTGGCCCTTTTTCATACGTGCTGGCATCCAATAAAGCAGGGGCCGAACCCTTAGTTGTTCCCTGCTCAAAGAGTGGCGTTCCTGCCCATTATCAAAGTTTGATCATTACGCATGTCGGCACAGGCCTTACGACGTTGGATGAGTTGATGGACACATCCGGAGCTTACTCCCTTTCCTTCTCCGATCCGGCTTCTACCTCCGGTCACCTGGTGCCCAGAGGGCACTTACGTAGATTGGATATCGTTCCCGAAGATCATTTTACGGACATTCTGTTTTCAGGAAGTCATACAGCGACGATTCTATCACTGGCCAATCAAAAAGTAGACGTAGCCGGTTGCTCTTACAACGTGTTTCAAAAAATGATCGAACGGGAGATGTTGGATACATCGCAGGTGCGTATCCTTTGGAAGTCGGCACCTATGCCAGTGGATTTGGTGACGGTCAGGAAAGGGTTGCCCGAAAAAGTAAAGCGGCAATTGAGAGAAATCTACGTGAGAGTCGCGGATGAAGAGCCCGCCTCAGCCGGGTACTTTTATGAAGAATGGAACGACTCGACACTCGTTTTTCAGCCCGCCCATGATTCCCTCTACTCGGAAATAAGAAGGTTGTCTCAATTGGTCATGAATGATTTGTGAAGGTAGAAATGGGGCAAACATACCTGACGGGAAGATCTTCGCTATCATCGAATGATTTACATACATATTCTCTAGTTTCGGTTGAGGCATTTGTGTAAAGACACTTACATCTACGACGGGGTAAGAACCTGAACGCGTCGTCCATTCGCTTATCTTTTTTGAAGTCAGTGATAAACGTGTTAACTAGCACATCCAAAATCATCGATTATTATGAGAGGAATGACTTTCGCGTTTATCCTATGGTTCGTATTCACATCCTGCGAGACACCAGAAAAAAAGGGGGCGACTCCCCGTACGTTGCAACGAGAAGAAGCAGAAAAGCTCATCACCCTACCCATGTCATGCCTGGATAAAAAGTATCCGTATAAACTGGGACAGGTTTTGGGAGACTCATCGGAGTTAAAAACCCCTCAGGAATTGCACCCCATTTTTTACGGATGTTTTGACTGGCACAGTGCCGTGCATGGATATTGGTCCATCGTAAAACTCATGAGCAGTTTTTCGGGACTATCACAAGAAAAAGAGGCACGTGAGCTATTGGCGAAAAACATCACACCAGAAAACGTAGCCCAGGAGCTCGCCTATTTTCAGCCGGAACATAACCGATCGTTTGAACGAACGTATGGGTGGGCCTGGTACCTGAAACTGGTAACAGAATTGCATCAATGGGATGATTCTCAGGCCAGAGATTTGCAGGACATTCTTCAACCGCTCACCGATCATCTAGTAGCCAGCTACCTGGATTTCCTCCCAAAACTGGTCTACCCGATTCGTTCAGGGGAGCATCCCAATACCGCTTTTGGGCTCACGTTTGCGTTTGATTATGCGGTGGCTGTAGGCGACCAGGAACTTAAATCTCTTATTGAAAAACGAACCCGTGAGTTGTTTGAAAAAGATCAGGGCTATTCGCTCGCATGGGAACCGAGCGGATTTGATTTTTTGTCTCCAGGTTTTGAGGAAATAGTGCTGATGTTGCGTGTCTTACCCAAAGAGGAGTTTATGCCTTGGCTAGGTCGTTTCTTACCCGAACTAAAAAGTAGCGATTTCGATCTTGCGCCAGGGCAGGTAGGAGACAGGACGGACGGTAAGTTGGTTCATCTGGATGGCCTGAACTTTAGCAGGGCGTGGGTACTCTTCCAGCTTGCCAAAAAATACCCGGATGAATTGGGCCATTTGGTACAAGTAGCCAATGACCACATCGCTTATTCTTACCCCAACCTGATTGGAGATAGCTATGAAGGAGGGCATTGGTTGGGCAGTTTTGCCATTTATGCCCTGAGTCAGTGATAATAAATGAATCCAATCCTGTTTTGCGTGGCATTGAAAACCTCCTGGATTCGTAAGGGTATAGTGGAAAAACAGAACCTATGGTGTTGTTACTAATTTGTTAGGTTTCATGCCATGACGTAGACCCACCGCACATTTTAGTACATTTGGTTTTTGCCAACGCAACATCAACCCTAAAAAACCAAAAGAGCTAAAATCCACCACCCCTCATTAACCGCAAATCGAGTTTAATTTCTGAAAAATATTTGACAAATTTGTCAAGAACAAAAATTCCAGACAATTATGGAAAGTTTCGGAGAGTATATTCGGCAAATTCGAGAAGGTGCAAAAATGCCACTTAGAAAACTTGCAGCTCACTTAGATATTGATCAGTCGACACTAAGTAAAATTGAGCGAAATGAAAGGCAGCCATCGAAAGATATGGTTCCAATAATAGCAGATGTTTTCAACTTGGATGCTCAAGAACTTCAAATCAAGTTTCTGAGCCATAAAATCACCTATGAACTTTCGGACGAAGAACTTGGACTGGAAGCTCTAAAAGTAGCTGAACAACAAATGGAGTACGAAAGAAAAAATGTGCAAAAGAGATGAACTTAATACAAGAGAAGTTAGACGTTCAACAAAAGAAAAGATCCAATATTTTTAATTGGAGAGGACAATTCACTCCAGAATTTGTTGAATACATTCTTGATTGTGCCAACCTTCAACCAAACGCTTTAGTAGCAGACCCATTTGCTGGAAGTGGAACAGTTCTTATTGAGTCCGCAATTAAGGGTTACTCAAGTGTTGGTTTTGAGATAAATCCGGCTGCCTATCAAATGGCCTCTTTTTACAGATATTCCATTCTCAACCTAGCTCAAAGGCATGAATTACTATTTGAAATTGAGAAGGAGCTAGCTCCACTGGTATCTAAACTAAATGGTCAAGCGATTTATGTAGATGCTAAAGACTATAGAACTGCTTACAAAGGATTAATAAATGTATCGAAGGAGATTCAGAATATTGACAATCATGAATTTCTCCCTTTTCTCATGAACGTACTTTTTCTGTCAGAAAAGGATAAAAAACTAACAGTAAAAGAATCATTACTCAGTTCTTATAACTCTTTGAAGAAGTCACTCCTTAATCTACCTTTTTGTGATTCCGAGATCAATGTTTTCAACTCAGATGCAAGAACCATTTCAACGCATTATCAAGGTAACATTGACCTTATTTTGACTAGTCCCCCTTATATCAATGTGTTTAATTACCATCAAAACTATCGAGCAGTAACAGAGGCATTTAAATACGATATTCTTGGTGTTGCTCATTCTGAATTTGGGTCAAACAGAAAAAATAGAGGCAATAGATTATTGACCGTTGTGCAATATTGTCTCGATATGGAAGCCTCAATCAATAATTTTTGGCATTCTCTAAAAGATGGCGGAAGATTGGTAATGGTAGTAGGCAGAGAATCAAATGTTCGAAAAACCCCTTTCTACAATGGAGAGATTGTTTCCACCCTGATCTCCGATATGGGAGGGTATGAAATGAAAGGACGTGAGGAAAGATCTTTTTCCAACAAATTTGGTCAACGTATTTTTGAAGATATTCTAATATTTGAGAAACAAGGGGATACCTCACCTAACCCTAAAAAAGCTGTAGAAATAGCGGAAAACCACTTGAAAGAAGCAGAGAAAGTTGCACCAACAGATGTGTTATGTGATTTCAAGGATGTATACCTGAAACTAAACAATGTTAAACCGTCACCAGTATTTAAATAAATGGGTCTAACTCCACACAGAGACAAACTAATTGCAGCAATAAACAACCCAAAAGCAAAAGACGATAAATCACTGCTAGAGGAAGCGTTTAAGCAATATGAACTTTGGTCAGGCAAACTCACCAAACTTTCAAGCAAGGGTGATAAAAGAGTTAAGGAAATGACAGTTTTGCTCAACAGCTATAAAGATTTCTTAGAGGTTGACCTAATTGCAAAAAAGGGAAGCCCTTTTCTGAAAAGACAGAAGGGACAACTGAAACTAGATAACAGTGTAATCGAAGAGTTTCTAATTCACTTGGTTCATGATGATATTCTAACAGGTCTTCCAAAGGGCATAGAAACTGGAAGTCAAACCGCTTTTATGTCATTAACATTCAGACCAAATAGTATAGATTCATTGACCGAACAGCCAGAGATCGTCTTGAAACAAAAAGATCAAGATTTTACAATTGGGAAAAGTATATTCTATCAATTTTCACCTGATGAAAAATTTGAGAAGAAAGTAACAGCTAATGGCAAGTTATTTCTAGCCGTACTCGCAGCTGAAGTAAAAGTTAATTATGACAAGACGATGTTTCAAGAATGCGCAGGAACTGCCTCCAGACTGAAACAAGGCTGCCCCCTTTCAAAGTATTATGCACTTGTGGAATACCTTGATATGAAACCAGAAGATGTTAGACTCACAGATATCGATAACGTCTTTCTACTTCGCAAAGCGAAAAGATTACCGTTTGAGAAGAGAAGCATTTTTGAAGAGGTGAGGGATCAACACAAGGATTGTCCGATCAGTTCTGATGTGATGAAAATGTTTGTCACAGAAATGCAAGAATTTATTTCAGCAACATGGTATGATCCAGAACAAGCACTGAAAAGAGGCTCCTTTTCTTGATGATCCTGCCCAACAGCCATACACATTGGCAGGTAGCACAATACCAACCCACAACCAAAACCTGCCAAAGAGTATGGCTGCTCCCAACGCACGGACGAACTAGCTAACAAGAACGCAGAAAAACACGAAAACCTAACAGATGCTAAAATCCATAGGATTACAGAGGTATTTGCTAAGTTTGTTGTAATAAGATACTTTACCGATATTTACAAATGTCCAGCTTACAGATGATAGTTGGACGTTGTAAAGCATCTCTTCTAGTCGCATATTATAAAATTATATTGCAGAATTGTATCCAAGTGAATACATTTACATGTGTATTCTATTGAAAAGACTGAGGTATTTGATAAGTGGCTTAGAAAACTGAAAGACCAACGAGCAAAGGCGAAAATCCTCTTCAGAATTCAACGAATTGAAGAACATGGGAATTTTGGAGATTGCGAACCAGTTGGAGAAGGAATCAGTGAACTAAGAATCCACTATGCTAAAGGATATCGAGTTTATTTGAAAGAACACGGCGGAACAATCGTCTTACTTCTGAATGGTGGAACTAAATCAACCCAACAGACAGACATTGGAAAAGCCAAGAAATTATGGTCTGACTATAAAGATGAATTTGGAAATGGCAACTAAAGAAGTGACAAAATTTGACATTGCGGAATATCTCGAAGATGATGCAATGATTGCCGAGTACTTGAATACAGTACTTGAAGATGGTGACTCTGAAGACATCATAACAGCACTTGGACATGTTGCTAAAGCCAGAGGAATGACAAAAATTGCAGAAGAAACTGGCCTAAGCAGACCAAGCTTATACAAAGCACTATCGCATGGATCTAAACCTCAATTTGAAACAATTCTTAAAGTACTGAGAGCTGTAGGTGGCAACCTGAATATCCGATCGACATAAATGAATACGCTTCAACAAACGATATAGCAAATGCCTCTAAGTAGTCACTTGAAACTGTTCTACGAATCCGAAATTTTAGTAGGTATTAAAAAAGTCTGTAGGCACGTGCCATATTTTGACGTTATATGAAATATTCATAAGGAATGCGAACAAACTCCTTGTACCCATTACTGTTACAGTAATGCAGTTCTACCTATGAGCTATTGTATTGAGAAAATGAGTTAGTATGTCTACTAGAAATTAATTCTTGTTTATCATCTGTCGAATTTTTTCTATTTCATGTTCATCGAGTTCGGTAGCTTTAGAAATTGTGGGGTTATCAAACCCAAGTTTGATCATATTTTCTACGATTTTTCTTTTCTCCAATTCGGAGTTCTTTTTTTCTTCCTCTCTCCCCTCTTCCCTTCCTTTATCGTAAGAGTAATCAATGACATTATTCAGGTCTCGATATACCTTAAGACTGTTTTCGTAGTCCATCAACTCCTCTCTTGAGAGCTTAGCTATTTCAGATCGTTCAAATACCTTTTCAAAAACACCTTCTCTTAGTTCATCCGGCAAGCGATCAAGTTTGTGCAAATTTTTGATGACATAAAGCCATTTATCAAACTTCGTTTCCAGTTCTTTTAGCTTTTTGTCAAACCGGGTCATGGTTAAATAAATGAAAGTGAACTTATCGTAGAATATTTCTTTGGTTTCTACATCCGTCAATTTTACCTCATGTCTGATTTTGTTGTCGTCCTGATCTTCATCAAAGGCGAACCGGGTCGCCGGGCGATCGAGGATGCCAATAGTATAGACCGCTTTTAATTCAAACTTCCAGTTTCCGGTTTGCGCTTGTTCCTGAATAGGGAAGGTTGAGTAGTACAATGCTCGTTCTTTAAAAAATGCCTGTTTGGTTTTTTGGATTTCGACAATGAATCGCTCTCCTTCTTGATTCGTACAGTATAGCCGGGTCGCCGGGCGATCGAAAATAGCTTTTCTGTCAGATCCAGTTGCTCCAAGTTGTTCATTTTTGGCGTACGAAAGGTCTGTGATAGTCCCT
>JBCCXH010000139.1:0-11148 GCA_039192005.1 Bacteroidota bacterium | reverse complement strand
AAATATCGTAAACCCACACAAAAGCTAGTAGAACCTTTTTCTAAGTACTAACTACATAGAGGACAGCGGTGTTTTTACAAATAATCAGGAGTACAAGAAGCATGCTAAAGGAATAACAGAAATACCTTTATCGGAAATCAAAGACATCAAAGTAAGTAAGGATGAATTCGTACTATCGACCTATGATAGTAAAGATGGTGAAGAAAAAACCTACACCCTGGAGTTCCTAAAGAAGGACATGTTGGAAATTGCCAGCTACTTCAAAAAGGCTTATCTCTTCGAAGTAAAAGCAAGAAAACGTGGTAGGATCATGAGTGCGGATACATCCATCGTTGTGGTGGCCATATTAAGCCTGTTTTTATTTCTGATCAATTCTGAAGACTTTGAAAATGAAGACTTAACGGGAAAAAGAACCAAGACTAAAGCATTCACCTACCTGATGAGATGGCTCATTGAGGTTATTGGGAAGCCGGTGATTACAGCACTTGTTTCCATCGGGATTTTGTATGGTTTGCTGATCATTCTTGAAAAACTGTTTAACCCGGAAAGTAAAATGGTGGTGACACCGATCAGGTCCAGAATTGCCAAGGTTGATCCCGATTACCGACCTTCTGATTACCTGTCAAAGAAACACACCATTCAAGGTGCATGGAATAAAGGAGGCATCAAAGGAAGGTATCAGAAATAGTTTCTAACGGAACTGGAAAGTTTATAAAAGCAAAGGAAATCTTTCGTTACTTCACGAAAAGTTACCCAAAACTGTGGCTCTGGTACGCTTAGCAGCATGATAGGTCTGAAGATCATCTTTAAGATTATGAAATGAACTTTCCTTTTTTTTAATTGTATGTATATTTGTAATACATATCAAATACAATTGAAATACATTATGGCTTCAAATACAAAACCGGTTTCGATGAGATTATCTCATGATACACTTGACGCCCTTGAGAAATTGACAAAGACACTAAAAGAAAGTAATAAGTCGCGGATAGTAGCAGTTTCTGTTCAACTCATGAATTTGTTGGCAGATAAGTATATGGATTTAGACCATAAAAGCATCACTGTTGAGAAAGATGGGAAAAAGCACGTGATCAACTTTGTTAGTTAGAAAAAATGGAAGAGGATAACCTGATTCCGGAGGATCTTGGTGACGAAGAATCCGAAGAATCCGGTCGCCTTGAGGTGACTGATACAACGGTTACCGACCGGGATATTCTAAGGTTGGCAAGACAAATATTATTATGGTCTGCGCTTATATTACTACTCACTTTTACTACTTCTTTACTCTCTCGCTTATACAATTTGGATTTTGTTACGGACTCCTTATTATATCCCGTATTTGAATTATGTAAAACGGTAATTTTGCTGATTATTGGATTTTACTTTGCTAGTAAGGTCCAGCAAACCTCTTAATTCTTAATTGGAGCCTAGAATAGCATCTTTGAGATGTCATAATTTCCATGTATATGTTTCAGAGTGCTGTTTGTGACTCATCAAATTGAGTGAAATTTTGATTTATTCCGCTTGCCCTGAAACTCACAAGATGATATCAGCTTGCATTGTTTCTGAGAATCATACACACAAAAAAATGCCAGGTCTTTTGATAACACCTGGCATTCATTACATGGTACGTTTAGTTTCTTACTGGTCGATGCTATTGCCAATCGCGATGATGACGATCCCGATTACCATACATGCCAGACTGGTATATAGGAAGCCTTTTGCTTTTCCTGAGGCATTGGCCCACTCTTTCGTGACAAGACCACTAACAATGGCTGTAGCGACACAAGAGGTGTTAAAAATGGCATACCCTACAGTGTCTCCAGATGCTCCCAGTTTAGATGCGGCAAATGCAAACAAAGCGGATGCCGCGTAGTGAAATACCGCCATAATCAGGATCAAGAAGAAATTTTTCCCGAAGCTTGGAGTCTTGAAATCACCCCACACTTTCTTTTGTGTGATCTGCCAGCCAAAGTAGGCAGCCATAACGATCCCTCCACTTAGAAAGATGGGAAACATCACAGAAAGAGCACCAACCCACGCTGCATTACCGGCGGCGGTAGTTGCTGCCCGAAGGACATCTCCACCGACGGTATTGGCAAAGCTAAATCCTGTTGCCAGCAACCCTCCAATGACAGCGATTAAGATCCCGGTAGCCATGGAGCCCTTATTGGCATCCTGGGTGCCGTCCGCATCGGAAGATTTTTCATCGGCTTCCCGGGTAAGACCTGCTTTCCCGTTCAAAATCACACCGATCAATACGATAAACAATCCTCCCAGAATCGTCATCAGTTGATTGGTCTCGGGAAATCCTTTTTCAAAGAAAGGAATGATGGACCCTACCAGGATGACCGTACCGATGAATAGTGAGAAGCCTAGTGATAGTCCAATATGATTGATGGCCTTTCCCCACATCATCACGCCGATGCCCCATAAAAAACTTGCGGCGGCCATTTTAATCAGGATGTCGCTAGAAACCGAACCAAAAACGTCGCCAAAGCCCTTGATCAGGCCAAAAGACGCCGCGATGGGTACGACAAACATGGTGAGCATAAAGAACAGACCCCAGGTATTTTCAAACTTAAAGTCTTTGGTGAATTTTTCGGGAAGGGCGTACAGGCCAAGCATTAGCCCGGCGAAAATTGCCCATATTACTCCTTCAATCATAGGTTACATTTTTTAGGTTTAGAAATAGTATTTATTTACTCGTTTTTAATAGGATACCAACGTTTACCAACTCACTTTATACACGGTTTTGCTCGTATATTTTTCACCGGGTTTCGTTACGGATTTTGGAGAGTCGGCTATATTCGGGCCGTTGGGGTACCGGTGCGTTTCACAGCAAAAGCCTCTGTAACGCCCGTATTGATCCCCATTTTCCCTTTTAAGTTCGTCAGAAGTAAAGTAGCCCGAATAAAATAACATGCCGGGTTCGGTTGTGGAGATTTCAAGTTTCCTGCCGCTCTCTTCATCTTCAAATTCCGCCACCTTTTCCAGTTGCCATGCGTCCTTATCGAACAGGAAATAGTGTTCAAATCCGGTTTCGAGTTCAGAAAATGCTTCTTTGAATCGTTTGCCTTTAGAAAGGTCCGCAGCGCCACCACTGAGGTCTTCTATTTCTCCTACCGGGACATTGGTGCCATCTGGTTTCAGATGAGACTTAGCCGAAACCTGCGCCTTATGGTTTTCGATCGTTTGTTTGAACCCGCTCAGGTTAAAGTAGCTGTGATTGGTAAGGGATAGGGGAGTCGCCTTATCCGTTTCTGCTTCGTAACTGATGTTCAGTTCGTTGTCGTTGGTTAGCAGAAACGTGACAGAAACCTCGACATTGCCCGGGTATCCCTCTTCCATATCGGGGCTTTTACGACTCATCTTGACACCAACGGCGTCCTTTTCTTCGACCTCTTCGGCACTCCAGATTTGCTTATTAAAGCCTACAATGCCACCATGTAGATGGTTAGTTCCATCATTTACCGCTACCGTGTATTGCTGTCCGTCTATTTCAAATTTACCGTCTTTTATTCTGGATGAATACCGCCCGACCGTACATCCGAAATAGGGAGCATTGTTGAGGTAGGCATCCGAGAAATAACCCTCCAGTGAGTCAAACCCGCAGACGATGTCTGCCCCGGGGATGGCAATGGAGGTGATGGTTGCGCCATAGGTGATGACTTTTACGGTCATCCCCTGATCATTTGAAAGGGAATACTGTTCGATTTCCTGCCCTTCATGGGTTCCGAAACCTGTTTTTGATACATTCATAAGGTTATAGTCTGTTGTTTATTTATACGATATAGGCGTTTAGTTTATCCCAGTCAAATTCAACACCTGTGCCGGGCGTGTCGGGTGCAACCGCGCGGTAATTTTCCACGACCAAAGGCCGCTGGGTATATTGGTCAATCGGGAAGCTGTGCACTTCCAGCCATCCGGAATTGGACTGCGCCGAGACCAGGCTCACGTGCAGTTCCTGCATGCCGTGCGAGCAAACGGGAATGCCGTACTTTCTTGAAAGCTCGGCTGCTTTCAGCCATCCGGTCACGCCACCGCAATTAGAGGCATCCGGCTGGATAAATGAAAGCTTGGATTGTTCAAATGCGTACTCAAATTCGTGAATGGTGTGGAGGTTTTCTCCCATGGCCAACGGCATGCCCGTTGCATCTGCGATCTCTGCGTACCCGGTGTAATGATCGGGGATGGTAGGCTCCTCAAACCAATGGATGTTATAGGGCTCAAAACCTTTGGCTGCCTCGATTGCTTTTTCTACACTCATGGAATAATTGGCATCCACCATAAACGTGACATCCGGTCCGATCAGCTCACGTACGGCCTTGATCCGTTCCAGGTCTTCATCCAGATTATCCCGTCCGATCTTGATTTTTACGGCTTTGAACCCGGCGTCAAGGTACCCCTGAATGTTTCCAAGCAGTTTTTCCAATGGAAACATCAGGTCGATGCCACCACAGTAGGCGTTGCAGGTGTTGTTGGCGCCTCCGGCCAGTTGCCACAGGGGCTTTCCTGCTTGTTTGCACTTAATATCCCACAACGCAATGTCTATGGCAGAAATAGCAAAGGAAGCGATGCCTCCTCTGCCTACGTAATGAATGTGCCCTCCATCAGGTCATAGATGCCGTCGATATCGGTTCCATCCTTACCCAACAGGGCAGGGGAAAGATCGTGTTCCAACATGGCTTTGATGGCATGACCGCCTTTGCCTCCGGTATAGGTATATCCGGTGCCTTCGCTGCCATCTTCCAGTGAGATGGTGGCCGTGACCAACTCAAAATAATGATGATCGCCATGCTTGGCATCCGAAAGAACTTCAGGTAACGGAACCTGGAAAAGCCGGATATTAATATCCTTGATCTTACTACTCATACTACTTAGTGACCACTTTTGCGATGACCGCGTTATTTTCCATAACGCACATAGAAGGTTTTCTTTTCAAGGTATTGTTCGAACCCGTATTTACCATCTTCACCACCAGACCCGCTGAGTTTGTAGCCGTTATGGAATCCCTGATGCTGCTCTCCATGGCCTCTGTTGATGTAGATTTCTCCAAACTCCAATTCATCGTTACATTTCAAAATGGTCGCCATGTCGTTTGTAAAGACCATGGCTGCTAACCCATAGTCACAATCGTTTGCATAGCCCATTACTTCGTCAAATTCCTTAAACTTGATAACGGGTAGGATAGGTCCAAACGACTCTTCGTGAACGATGGTCATCTCCTGTTTTACTTCGGTAAGGATGGTGGGTTCAAACCAAAATCCTTTTTCAAATGCCGCTCCTTCGGGCTTCTTTCCTCCGAATGCAACAGTGGCTCCTTCTTCGACACTTTTCGCAACGAGGTGCTCCATGTTGTCCAACTCGGATTGATTTACCTTAGGTCCCATGTCGGTAGCCGGGTCCATCGGGTCGCCTACTTTCATCGCTTTTACCTTTTCCATGAATTTCTCCATGAACGCGTCGTAAATGTCTTCATGTAGGTAAAGACGTTCGTTGCAGGTACATACCTGCCCACAGTTATCAAACCTGGAATGGAACGCTCCTTCTACTGCCTGGTCTAAGTCTGCATCTGCAAAAACGATGCAAGGTGCCTTGCCTCCTAGTTCCAGTTGGACATGGGTGAGGTTATTGGCAGCTGTTTTGAATATTTGCTGTCCCGCAGGGGTACTTCCGGTCATGGTGACCATCTTGGTAATGGGGTTTTCTACTAACGCATTGCCCAGCACACGGCCTTTACCTGTGACAATATTCAAAAGCCCTTTTGGAAGTCCTACTTTGTTGGCAAGGTCTCCCAACTCAAGGGTAGCCAAAGGGGTTTCCTGTGTAGGTTTTACAACGACGGAATTTCCGGCAACCAAAGCGGGTCCTATTTTTCTGCCGGCGAGTGCCAGCGGGAAGTTCCAGGCGGTAATCGCTACGACCACTCCACGAGGGATTTTATGGATCCAGATATGTTCTCCTGCGTTGTCTGAAGGGACGATGTCTCCTTCCATTTGCCTGGCCCAGTCACAAGCGTATTCAATAAAAGTGGCCGTTACTTCCACCTCTATCTCTGCAAGCGAAAAGATTTTACCCTGCTCGCTGACAAGAAGGGTGGCCAGTCGCTCTTTGTTGGCCCGGATTTCAGCAGCAAAAGCCCGCATCAATTCGGCTCGTTTACGAGGGGGGACTTTTTTCCACTCTTTTTGTGCTTTTTCTGCAGATTCCAATGCTTTCGCAGCGTCATCTTCTGCGCCCATTTGTACCGTCCCGACTACCTCTTCGGTGGAAGGACTGTAAATTTCTTCACTTTCGCCGGTGCTTGCGTCAACCCAATCACCATCAATGAATAATTTGTAGTTTTTTACTGACATCGTATTTTTCTCGTTTGATTTGAATAATGTTTATCGGCCCATCCAGCCACCGTCTACCAACATGATGCTTCCGTTCATGTAGGCAGCAGCTTCTGAGCATAGGAATACAGTAGGCCCGGCAAAATCTTCTGCTTCTCCCCATCTGCCTGCGGGAATTCTGGAAAGGATCGACTCTGCCCGAACCGGATCGTTTCTCAACGCCTCCGTGTTGTCGGTGCTGATGTAACCGGGAGCAATCGCGTTTACGTTGACTCCTTTTCCGGCCCACTCATTGGCAAAAGCCATTGTCAACTGGCCTATGGCACCTTTACTTGCTGCATATCCGGGTACCGTAATTCCTCCCTGGAAAGTCAGCAGTGATGCGGTGAAAACAACTTTTCCTTCGCCTCTGGCTACCATCTCTTTTCCAATTTCTCTAGTGAGGATGAATTGCGCGTTTTGGTTGACTTCAATGACTTTGTCCCACATTTCATCGGGGTGTTCAGCAGCCGGCGTTCTTAAAATGGTTCCTGCATTGTTGATCAATATGTCAATGACGGGAAAATCAGCCTTTGCCTGACTGATGAATTCGTATAAGGATTTTCTGTCGCTGAAATCGCAAGTATAGGCTTTAAACTTCCGGCCAACCGCAGTAACTGCCTTTTCAACGTCGCTGCCCTCGGCTTCAAGAGAAGCACTGACTCCAATGATATCGGCGCCTGCTTCTGCCAGACCGATGGCCATTGCTTTACCGATGCCTCTTTTGCAACCTGTCACCAATGCGGTTTTGCCTTCCAACTTGAATTTATCTAGTACGCTCATCTTTTCGTATTATGTATAATGTTAGATTGTTTATTTCTTGTATTATGCCTGGCAGTCCATTAATACTTTCATGCCAGAAGGGTTGTTGTCGATGTCTTCGAATACCTGCTGGATCGTTGAAAGGGGCTTTACTTCCGTGATGAGCTTTTCGAAATGAAGTTCATTTTTAGTCAGTAGATCGATAGATTCTTCGTAGTCTTCCACTTCGTAAACGCGCGCTCCGATTAGTTTGAGCTCTTTCCAGAAAAAGTCAAATAGGCTGACCTCCTTTGGCTGTCCATGAATGGCAACCATGACGATGCGTCCTCTGATGCCTGCTACTTTGGTCATAATATCCAATGTAGGTTGTACTCCGGCTACCTCATACACCACATCTGCCAGACGTCCTTCTGTTCGGGTTTTGACAAAGTCAACCAGGTCTGTTTTTGCCGGGTTCACTACAGTAAAACCCAGTTCTTCGGCCAGCGCAACCCTGGTTTCATTTACCTCAGAAAGGACCACGTCGGCGCCCTTGGTTTTTGCTACCATCGCAACGAGAAGCCCGATAGGACCACCACCCAACACCACGGCAGTTTCTCCTTCTTTTAGTTCGGACATTCGCACGTCATGACAGGCCACGGAAAGAGGTTCTACCAATGCTGCCAGCTTCAGGTCGGTGGCTTCTGATAATCTATGGAGTGTGAAGGCGGGGACATTCCAATACTCCTGCATGGCGCCCGGACTGTCAATGCCTATGAATTTTAAATCTTCGCAAACGTGACTAAATCCTTTGTCCGAAGGCTTTTCGCCTCGATTGTCAAGGGGACGTACGACGACTTTTTCTCCTATTTCAAATCCGGTGACACCTTCTCCTAAGGCATCGATGGTACCTGACATTTCATGACCAATAGCTTGGGGAATTTGCACCCGCTTATCCATCATGCCGTGATAAATGTGAACGTCGGTGCCGCAAACACCGCAATATGCAACTTTAATTCTCACCTCACCATTTGCAGGTTGTGACATGTCTTTGTCAACAACTGTAAATGTCTGATTCCCTTCGTACTGTGTAGACTTCATTATGTTTTAAAAATTGTATTTCGATTGCAATCTAATCTCGAATAGGTTTCTTCTTTATGATAAGATTCAGGGACCTGACTTTCGTTAAACCTTGTGATTACTCAGGGGTTATGATAGACTTATTTTCACTTCATCTTCATTCCAGTCCGTCCAATGGATTCTTATCCGTGTTGAGAGATCTCCATCAATCCCCTAGCTGATAAACCCTGGTTGAATCAAGGTTTGATTTGACACTAATTATTTTTAGATGTCTTTCTACAGCATTTCTAACTTTTTGCCATCTGATGTGATCTGTGGCTGATGTGTTTTTTTTAAACCAACGCGTAACTATTCATCTTTAAGATGAACAGTGTACGAGTTTCGTTATGTACTTTTTACAGCCTGTTTGGGATGGCAACTCCTCGTTTGATTTCTCGAAGGCCAAAAGTAACCTTTTCTCCTATATCTATTTCTTACCTGAATAATTCAGGAGTTATTTGTTGAGATAGGTAACTACCTGACTAACAGGTAATTGATTTTAGGATGGTTGGAGAGTTTCGTAAAAAGGTTTCGTGACTAATTAACACCAAATTCCTATTCATTTAACTGAAAATCAATTACTTACCTCAAATTGAAAGTGAAATTCATGAATAAAGCAGGCTTAATTAAATTTTGTTAACGTAATTACGATACACCTATATCCTTCAAAATAGCTTGCATATCAAGGTTTTGATCAATGGATTCGGCCAACTTGTTGAAATTTTCTTCTTTAAATTGGTGGTAGTCTATATTTTGTCTAGTCGATTGCCTTTTCATCAGGTCTTTAATTACGCATGCATTATCAAAAATCCCATGAAAATACGTACCCCAGGATCCGTTTTCGTCCAGGTATCCTTCGGGTCGTTCGTTTATCGTATTTAAGGGGGTACCACCCGAGATGACTGTTTCTCCCATGTGTATTTCATAACCATTGCAAGCGTCGTCGAACTGCTTAAACCGGAACGCGACTTGTTTGGTGTGCTTGAATTTGGATAAGGTCGTTTCGATGTCAAATAATCCGATCCCTTCCATAGTGGCTGTTGCATTCTCTACATGGAAAGGGTCGTAAATCATCTTTCCCATCATTTGATACCCTCCACAAATACCGATGATTTTTTTTGTTCCGTAAAGCTCCTGAATAAGAACATCCAGCCGATCTTTTTTTAGCGCTTGCAAGTCGGCCATCGTGTTTTTCGTGCCTGGTAAAATGATGACATCTGCCTTTCTGATTTGCTCCGGCTCTCGTGAGTAATACACGTTGATGTCCTCAACAAATTCCAGTGCGTTGAAGTCGGTGTAGTTAGCCAGGTAGTGAAACTGTATCACTGCTATATTGAGCTTCCCGGGCTCCCATTTCTTGTTTTTCTCTTTTAGGGCGACTGAATCTTCCTGTTCTAAATACACATCCGAATCATAAGGTAAAACTCCTAAGACAGGGTATCCGGTAAGCTCTTCCATCATTTGCCGACCCTTTTGAAATAAGGTGATGTCCCCTCTGAATTTATTGATAATGATTCCTTTCAACAGTTTTTTCTCCCAGTCTTCCAGGAGTTCAATGGTTCCGTAGACACTTCCAAATACACCTCCTTTATCAATGTCTGCAACCAGGTATACGCATGCCTCCGCAGCTTGTGCCATCCTCATATTTACAATGTCGCGGTGCTTCAGGTTTAGTTCACTGATGCTACCGGCTCCTTCCATCACGATTGGCTGGTATTGGCCCGAGAGTTTATTAAATGATTTTTTTGCTTCCTCAAATAATTTTTCTTTATCGTTTCCCAAGAAATAGGCTTTTGCAGTTTGGTCACCAATTGGCTTTCCATTGAGCACAATTTGTGAGGTGTGATGGGAGGAGGGTTTTAAGAGTATCGGGTTCATTTCGGTGGTGCAGGGGATCTTACACGCTTCTGCCTGAACGGCTTGTGCCCGTCCTATTTCGAGGCCGTCGTGGGTTGCAAAACTATTAAGGGACATATTTTGCGCTTTGAAAGGAGCCGGCTGGTATCCTTTGTTCAATAGCCAACGACAGATTCCTGTGACTACTAAGCTTTTTCCCACATCAGAAGCGGTTCCTACAATCATGATGGGTTTCAAATCTGGCATGGTTCTTTTTTGCAGTCGAAATTAGAAAATGTAAGGTGATATTCTAATTTGAGCAAGGAGGTATTTGATTCAAAAGCCCTTGAATGTTTATTTCATATATAAACGCTAAGCTTGAAATGCTTTGATTCAATACCTCATGAAACTCTCTTAGCTAATCAGGCTTATAAAGTATCAGAAAACTCATCGTAAATCTCAGAAAACATGGTGACAATGTCCACGGCTTTATCTTGTGGATTTTCGTGGCAGTTATTAAGCATTAGGTACGAGCTTGATTTTTCTGATTCGAAATGTTCCCATGTATCGTATCCGAAAAAGTTTTTCATAATTTGTCTATACACCCTAAATCTTTGGGTATTTCCCTGATTTTCCTCCTTTCTTGGAGATCCGATAAAACCAAAAGAGGCATTGCGATTCTTTTCAAGTATTTGGACAGCAATCCTGATCACAGTTCCGATAACTCCCTGAGCGTCGAAATCATCAGATAGTAAACTGAACTTATGTTTTGAGTTTTTGTGCTTTTTAGAATAGAATTTAAGTACATACACGTCCATTTCCCATGCTTCAACCTCTACGAGGTACCGGGAAGACTTTCCATTGAAAGAGTATAACTCTATGGATTTTTGGTTTTTGTGTATACCGGTTTTTCTGTCAGCTAATGATACGTTTTCAATGTACGACGTATTAAACAAGAAAGAAAAATGTTACTTGACTAGGTATTGGTAGGCGCTGTTTCGAGTTTTGTCTAACTCTTCGTGAGAGATCATTCTGATATCTAATGCGCTAGTCGTTTTTTTTGGATCAGAATTTT
>JBCCXH010000138.1:0-11180 GCA_039192005.1 Bacteroidota bacterium | reverse complement strand
TCTTTCCCCCGGCCGGGGGACGGGGGAAAGAAAAATGTTGTCTTAGTTATCCCAACTACTCAAGTAGGCATCCCAATCGGGTCTGGTTGTAATCTTACCGGCTTTTTCCCAGGCAAAGCCTGCTTTCCAGGAAATGTTTCCTTTCGCATCGGTTTTTACGATGGCGATGACGTGAGATTCATCCTTCTTATCTGACTTTTGCTCCAGCATCCGAATCAGGTAGTTGGTATCCGCAATTGCTCCCACACCGATCCTTCCCTGATTTCCACCCAATGCATGCCAGGCGGACATCCAGCCTTCGGACTCGTTCATGCTCACTTCCGCAGCGCCATTTTGAGTAGACAGTCCGATAGCAATTTCCAGGCCTTTTATGGGTTTGCCGTTTTTGGAGAACTGACTGGTTGCTTCATACAATTGGCTACCATTTTCCAACTTGATAGTACGTGTTTCTGTTATTTTTTCCTGTTCCAGATTCCAACGATAGGTGAGCTGGAAGCTGATCGCTGATGGTGTGATGGATTGTACCTCCCACGACTCGTACAGTCCTGATCGCACGATTTTATCGTCACGCCAGAGGCCAACTCCTCCCACGCCGCGCGTTTTACCCACGTGGTATCGGTCACAGCCTTCTCCATGATCTTCATGGTAACTGATGCCTTCCAGGTACCCGCGGTACCATTTGTCTACGATAGGGTAGGACACCCTTTTGTGCCACGCATCCACTCCACTTAGTCCGGCATTTTCTGAGGGTTGTTTTCCATACACCCGAAATGCTACCAAATCATTCTCCCAGGCAATGTCAAAATCTCTGTCCGGGCAATAGCGGAACGAGGGAGCATAGTCGTATTCCTGATCCTGCGCATGGACTTCACTAAAACAGGTCAATAACCCGATCAGGGTGAAGCATGTAGTGACGTTTCTCATAATCATACTCTTATGGTTGCTATTTTAATTCACCGGGTAACACATGGTCCATATCTGTATAATCCAGGTTTTCACCGGCCATGCCCCAAATAAAGGAATAATTGCTGGTACCCACTCCTGAGTGAATGCTCCATTCCGGTGAGATCACAGCCTGTTCGTTGTGTATCATCAGGTGGCGGGTTTCTTGTGGCTCACCCATAAAGTGACAAATGACCTGATCTTTGGGTAGTTCAAAATAAAAATACGCCTCCATGCGCCTGTTATGCGTATGACACGGCATCGTGTTCCATACAGAGCCGGTTTTAAGCTCAGTAAAACCCATGACGAGCTGGCAAGATTCTACCATGCCGGGAACGATGAGTTGATAAATGGTGCGTTCGTTACAGGTTTCTTTGGTTCCTAACTCGATCACATTAGCCGTCTCCTTATTTATCAGTTTGATCGGGTATTCCTTATGAGCAGGAGTGGAGCTTAAGTAAAACCTGGCCGGATGCGCTTGATCGCTACTTGAAAACTTTACCTCTTTGGTCCCGCGACCAACATAGATGGCTTCTTTGGTATTTATGACAAAGGTTTCGTCATCTACTGTTACTGATCCTTCTCCTCCTATGTTGATGATGCCGACTTCTCTTCGTTCGCAGAAATATTCGGACTTGATGGCGTCAATGGTTTCGAGTGTTAGCTCTTGTTCGACAGGGAATGCGCCACCTAAAATGTAGCGATCGTAATGCGAGTAGCTGAGGTTGATTTGATCCGGAACAAAGAGATTTTGTACCAGAAACTGATTTCTTAACCGTTCGGTGTCGTACCGTTTTACATCGTCCGGATGAGAGGCGCTCCTTTGGTCATAATTTATGATTGTCATGGTTGTATTGTTTTGATGCTACTTTTTGTAAAGTTTAAAAATCTCTGATCCTGCACATAAAAATGCTCCAGTACCATACACTTCAGTTTTATCGGGCCAGGCTTGTCCCGGTGCTGCACCAATCGGCTGGACGTACCCCAACATGCCTTCATCTGTAACGTAACTGACTAAAGCGTTCCACGCTTTTTTTACTGCCGGTTCATACGTTTCTTTAGCTAATACTCCATTGTTGATGCCCCAGGCAAGTCCATACGTAAAAAAAGAAGTCCCACTGGTTTCGGGCGTCGGGTAGAATTCCGCACCCAGCAGGCTCATGGCCCAATGTCCCTGGTCTGTCTGGATTTTTAAGAGCTTAGCAGCCATTTTCTTGTAGATTCCTAAAAAGTATTTGTACGCTTTTGACCCTTTTTCCAACTCATTCATGATATTAACCAGGCCGGCAAAGACCCAACCGTTACCGCGCGCCCAAAACACTTTGGTTCCGTTATCCAGCTTGGTTTTGAAACGTTCGTCCCGGTAGTACAGGCTTTCTTTTTTGTCAAACAGAAAGTCCGTGCTGGCCTTGAATTCGTTGACCATAAAATCCAGGTATTCTTTCTTCCCTGTGATGTTGTACAGTTGTGCCCATACGGGAGGCGACATGAAAAGGGCGTCACACCAGTTCCAGCGGTCCTGATGAAAGGGTGTCCTCCAGTTCAATACACTTTGAGAGGGATGGTATAGAATGAAATCAAACTGCTTTAGCGTGGGCTGGATCATCGCGCTATCACCGTATTTTCTGAGCAGGTTGCAGTATAACTGCCCGATGGTATGGTCGTCTGCGTGGTACTGACGCCTGTGAAGTTTCCACTCTTGTTTTTCGCCGATTTCCTTCATCCACTCAAAGTAGGTATCATCCTCAGCCATGGCTGCCCACTTTTCCATTCCTACGTACAACGCTCCATTAGTCCACTCGGCGATGTGGTGGGGCCTTTTCCTTGAATAAGGTTCTGAAAAATGTGCAATTTGCCAGTCAGCCATACGTTTCATGATGTTTTTGACCTCAGAAGGTGGCATGTCCTGAGCAGTGAGTTTCAACAGGGCCATCATGCAACTGCATAACGTAATCATCAACTTCTTTTTCATTTGATTATTGGGTTAGGGTCTTTCCAGAATGTATCCTACTACATTGCTTTCGTAGTTTTGAAAGTGTTTCCAGGGGCCACCGGCCAGCCAAAGCACAACTTTGTATCCTTCGCCGGACACCATGACCGGACGAATGTTTTTATACGCCGAGCCTTTCGTTACCTGCTGCCATTTGATGGTTTCAGTGTGGTCAGAATCAGCGATCTGCCCCATGTAGATTTCATGCTTTTGCGCATTCATTTTTCCTGTAGTTGGGTCGACCTGAGTGGAGATGAACAGCTTCGTCGGATTGTCCGGATCCAGCGCCATCAAGCCAGAGTAGCTGTCCTCCCGTATGTATAATCCCGGACCTCCATAGGCGATCTCTCTATCGTTCCAGGAAGAACCGGTCCAGTTAGCCAGCCGGAAACGAATGTCCTCCGGGCTTTGATAGACCGTGTAAGCAACAAATGGATTTCCCTTCGGATCATTTTCCATGTCACACGTCCAGGCAGCATTGGGGACGCTGCCGTAGCCTTCGGGTTTTTTCATCGTTTCAGCGCCGACGTATAGTTTATCGGTTTCAGAGGTTTTAAGCGGGCCTTCGGACAGGTCCTTGATCTTTGTGCCGTCCGCTTTGTAAAAGCTGGTGCCATCAAAGACTGCATAGTAGATGCTGTTACCATAATTCCGTGGATGACCATCCGTAAAAGAAGCGCCTATCTTGTTTTTATCCAGTTGTGTATAGCGTACGTATGGCCGTTGTTTTCCCTGGATTTCATCTTCAATGAAGTGGGTGCGATTTCCCCAGGTCGCGCCGTTGTCAACAGAGCTGATGAACGTTGGGTTGCTGTTTTTGCCATCTCTGAAAAAGTTGTATAGCGTCTTTTGTCTTTGAATGGTGTACAGGTTCATGTAGGTAACACCGCCCCATTTTCTTCCTTCGGGAATGTTCAGGTCGTGTTCGTAAACTTTTCTTTCGCTCCACTTCAGGTAATCCTGTGAATCGGACAGGCTGTAGTAATGGTACTTTTCTTTTCCATGCATGGCCCACACTGCCACCAGGCTTCCATCTGGACGGGCGTAAAAAACAGGTGAGTTATGATCATCCACTTCGAAGTTTTTATCCAGTACAACAGTACCCAGGTTCTTGTTTGCTTTCAGGTCGTACACCGCTACTTTGATGTCCCCGCTGATGCCACTGATTGCCCCTGTGATGAGCTTTCCATGGTGAACGATTGCTCTGGGGTCTTCGTACCAGCACCACCCACCATCTTGCATGAATTCAACAGGCTCCCCATCGATGACATATGGTTTTTGCGCCATCAGTTGCGGACCTACCAGAAAAGCGATACTCATTAAAAAGATTCTCATGATTTTATTTCAACTGGTTTTTTCTTATTCCTTACTTGTTTTAGCGTTGTATATCACGCCTTTTTGATTGTGGGAATGAGTTTACTCCGATAAGTCAGTTTTTCATTTGAGATTTTTCCATTCGTTTCAAACTTGAAGAGTGAAAATCCCTGGTGTTGACTTATCGGAGTGATTCATTGTCTGTTTAATGTCTAGTTACTTACGTTACGAACGAGTCGATACGTGAGCTACTTTGAGCTACTTATTGTTTATAGATCTTTTGGGAAAATGCATGCGTTTCTGATTCCATCTTAACTAAGTATACGCCGCGTTTCAGGTCTCCCAGGTCAATTGCGTTACGATTTTGATTGATCGTTGTAGCGGTTACCTTTCTTCCCATTAGGTCAAATACAGTTACCCGATAGATCTTATTTTCTAAATCTATCTGTGCCTCTATTTGGTTGGTAAAGGGGTTGGAAACGAATAGTGTCGGGTCATTTTCTGAAGTCAACCTTGTACTCGATGCTTGTTTTTTGACGAGTGCGCCCTGGCCTTTCCAATTGGCCAGTAGCTCGTAGATATTGCCTGTCCTTTGTTCGGGCAGCGTCACACGATTGACTGCCTGAAACCCTTTGCGGTCTTTTAGTTGCTGCAAGTAAAGACTTCTTGGTACAACCGGTTGGTTTTGCGATTCCCAGAAACCGCCACCTAAAAAACTGGTAGCGGTGCAGCCTATGCCGAAATTATTTCCTCCCTTAGGGCTTGCAACCGTAATGTTGCGCTTGGTGGAGGTCAGGTTCCAAAAAACAATGGTGTTGCCTACCCAGCCATGTCCCGTCCCGGACTTTCCTCTGTTTCTTACCCTGATCTCACCTCCCCGGATGTTATCAAATAGTATACCGGTAGACCATCGGTGATGAGGGCCAATGTCACTCCGGGTATCATCGGAATAGCAGTCCAGAAAGACATTTGGACCTGTTACCTGAGATCCGGTTTCGAAATCGTGCCTTCCGGATGTCGTATAGCATCGTTGGATCAAGTTGCCCAGCCCTTTATCTATGGTAAAAGAATACCTTCTGCCTCCTTTAACCTGCGACTTGAAATCCAGCGTGGCGCATTCTTCTATCGTATTGAAGTTCGCACCTGCTTTTCCCGGCTCCCCGATTAACACACATGCATAGCCAATGTATTGTGCGGTGACCTTCTTTACCCAGGAGTTCTCCACGTGAAATAAACCGACAGCGCTCCATAGGTGGGCTTCATCGGTATTCGAAGCAAAGGCAGACTCCACTCTCAGGTTTTCTACTCCAGTCTTACTGATGCGTCCGGGAAATGAAACTTTTACAATCTCTCCTCCGCCATATTTTGTTTCCATCACGTCTACGATCGGGATATTGATGGTGACTTTATTTCCTGAGATAGCGGTAATGACCCGCTCATGGCCAATCGTATATTCTGCAGTGGTCCACCCAACACAACTTTCTTTGTCCTGGCACAGTTTGGCTCGGTCCATTCCCAAATCATTAATCCAAAATTGATTGGGCGTTCGTTTGACGTATATGATATCGCCCACACGAAAGCCTGAAGCATCCGCAACATTGAATTGGCGCGTGCCAACAGGAACGTAGGAATTGGTGATCCTTTGTGTCGAGGCGGCATCTTCTATGGTCGTGGCAGATGTGGTATCGCCAAGTACATTGATCAGCGTATGTTGCCTTTTCGCAGATGCGTATAAGATGGTGCCGTACTTACCTTGTCCTTGTCCTCGCAATACGACGCCACTCGCTCTGATGAACAATTCACTTGCTACTTCATAGCGACCTGCCTTGAGTAAGAGTGCGCCCCGAAACCCATTGGCGTTAAGCGGACGTGCGGCGATCTCATCAAGTGCTTTCTGTATGGCTTGCGTGTTATCTCCGCTAACAGGAGACAGTCTTTTCACGACCGGGACGAAGGGTAACTTTACGCCACCTCCCATGTAGCCGGCATGAGAAAAATCAGGGAGCTTATTGACTGCATTGCCCTGGTTCTTCATCGCATAGGGAGTGTAGGTTAGCTTTCCTCCTTCCAAAAAAACCAAACGGCTATTTTGAGCAATCAGGTTCTGGCTCATTAACCAAATTAAGACGAAGGTAACGATGGCTTTAAGGCCGATGCCAATTGTGTGTTTGTTTTTCATTAATGTGTTCATTTTATCGGTTTGTTTTGGGTTTTAAAGACAAATAGTCATTGATGTAACGGTTTTATTTTGTTGAAACAAGCGGAGTTCTTTTGTAAAGAAGTACCTCATCGTTTTTGGAGTTTTACGGCCATCAACTCTTTTAATTTTTTCACCACATCTGGCTTGTTTTGCGCTATATTTTTAGTTTCTTTTTCATTGCTTTCGTGGTCATAAAGCTCTACGAATCCATCCTGATGAAGAATTAACCGGTATTGTTCTGTTCGGATGGTCTTTGCTTTGCCTTTGTAAGCAATGGCCGCGTGTTTGGATTTATCTTGTTTTTCCAACAGAGGCAGCAAAGATTTGCCCTGTGTAAAGTCCGGGATGGCTATTCCGGCTAACTCACATAGTGTAGGGAAAACATCGAGTGTTTCAACGATTTCATCAATCGGTTTTCCAGATTTTTTATTTCCCGGATACGCAATCATCAATGGTGCATGGAGCGCTTCTTCAAATAAGCTGTGTTTACCCCAGATGGCATGTTCTCCCAGGTGCCAGCCGTGATCGCCCCACAGCACGACGATGGTTGTTTCATCGATGTTGAGTTTTTTAAGTTCGTTTAAAATAAGTCCAACGTGATGATCGGTATAACTCACGAAAGCAGCGTAGTAAACGCGAACGTCCTGTGCAAAGGCTTCATCTTCTCGTGGGTCACGTCCCCAACGGTTGTACTTCATAAATTCTCCCGATTTATGCCAGGTTGTTTTGTGTTGTGGTTGGTCGGGATGATGGATAGGGGGGAGCTTCGTATCCTGGTACAGGTCTAAATATTTCTTTGGGGCGCCAAACGGAAGGTGAGGTTTGATAAGGCCTATCGCCAGCATGAACGGTTTTTTATCAGATGCCAGTTGTTTTAATTGGTTGAGTCCTTCACTGACGATCAAACCATCGGGATATAAGGTGTCTGGTCCGGCCACACTTTGATACACCTCCATTTCTCCGGCTACTGTCCGTATTTCACCGTTTGCCAAACCATGCATGGCCCCGCGAGGGTGCTTCCATGTGCCTACAGGCATCAGCTGCTCATTCCAGGCATTTGGTATTTCAACCTGATCTACATCGCCCCAGTCCGCTCCTCCCCAACCTCCGGGGTGATGGGATACTTTTCCTACAGAGACGGTTGTATAACCATGTTGCCGAAACCATTCGGACATGGTAGGGGGGATCTGATGCGGATTTTTATTGTACTGTTCGGCTCGTTGAAACAGAGCATTATTACTCACCGGGCCATACCTGCCTGTTAGCAACGTATACCTTGACGGGCCGCAGCTCGGCGCATTTACATAATGTTTTCTGAAGAGGCTTCCCTTTTCTGCCAGTTGATCAATGTGAGGTGAGTGAATGTAGTCTTTTCCGTAGCAGGCCAATTCCGGTCGCAGATCATCCACACATAACAGTAATATATTTGGAAGCTTGGGTTGCCCCAATGAAACAGTCAGGCTGAACAAGCTACCTAATGTCAGAAGTGTGAAGGTTGCTTTCATTGCTTTTCATTAAAACTCATCACTCATCATGATATCCGTATGGAAATCTTTATAGGTATGGTACTGTCCCGTAAACCAGAAGAGTGCCTTTTTTTCTCCCCGAACGATGGTTGGCCGCAGGTGATCGTGTACAGGGTCAAATGTTAACTGCTCCCACCTCCATGATTTTTTGTCTCTTGTACCCTTAAAAAGCTGGTAGCGACGGTTGGGTAGCGGGGTTCCGTTTTCCGGGTTTACATCCGCTGAAATCACCACCGTGTCATTTTTTTCGGGGAAAAGTGCGATGCCTCCTGCATAGTGTTGCTCTTTGGGGTATAAGTTGCTTCCTGCAAAAGCAACTTCTTCTTTCACCCACTTCTTGCCATTGAATGTCGCCAGCCAGTAACGCATGTCACTGCCTATGTCTCCACTTGGGGAAGAAATGAACGCCGCCTGCGGCTGACCGTTTTCATCGTACTCCAGGTCGTGTACCCAGCCACGGCCGTTTTTTGTGCTCCCATCAAAGACCAACGTGCCTTCCTTTGGTTTGATGGGCTTGTTTTTCAGTTCATCCATCGTGCGGATTTTCTTTCCTGAGGAAGTATAGAATCCGCCTTTGTGATAATAAAAGTGGTACACATTGTTTTCCCTTACGGACCGCGGGTGTCCGTCCGTATAGAGAAAGTCGATTCGGTCTTTGCCGTTGGAGACGTATTTCACATAAGGCCGATGGCTGCTGTTTTCCCCCGAATAAATCAACCAGATGGGTGAACTCCACGTTTCTGCTTCGTCTTCGGAGTATACAAAATGGGGATTGAAATTGTTGCCTCTGAAAAAGTTATAAATGCGATCGTTTTCATCGGAGAGGCGATGCAGGTTTTGATAGGTAAGTCCTCTTTGTGTGGTGACCGTTTTGAAAACCTGTTCTTCTTCAGGCTTACATTCTTTCCATCTGGGGACGGTGATTTTACGTTGATAAAAACTTTTTGATTTGCCACCATGCATGGCATAACAAGCAAGAACGTTGCCGTCTTTTAATGGTAAGAGTGCGCCGTTGTTATGGTCATCCGCTTGCTCCCAGGTACTTAGCATTTTTTCTTTTCGGGCATGGGCACTGGCCCATTTTTCTATAGAAAAAGCCGTAAAAGCTGCTTTACCGTTTCGCTTTACGTAGTTGGCAAAAAACACTTTGTTATGAAAAATCACCCGCTCGTCGTTGTACCACGTCCAGGCGCCGTCCCGGGCCACCACTCTTGGCACAAAGACTCCGTTAGAAATACGGTCCAGTTCGTTGCCTGACTTGAACCTGAGCATCTCTGTAGCTGCAAGAATAAAGGCTCCCACCGCATAATCTTTGCTGTCATGTGGTCTTACCTCATGTGGAGAGCCTCCTACAATTTGGCTGTAGCCCAGCTTTCCTTCTGGTGTCAGGCAACTCATCAGACCAGACCATCCTTTGAGAACAACCGGAGTGAAATATTCTTTCGGCAACCATCCTTCATTGATCCCTTTTGCTATGCCGTAAACATAAAAGGACGAACCACTGGTTTCCTTAGTAGAGATCCATTCGGGTTCATTCACGCTGGACCTCCAAAGGCCATCCTCCATTTGGTACCTGGCGAGGTTGTAGGCCAGGTCATGGAAAAGTTGGAGGTAGTTGAATTTCATGGGATCATCTTCCGGAAGGTATTCGATTAGGCGTGCCAATCCTCCAAAGACCCATCCGTTCCCACGGCCCCAATACACCTTTTTCCCGCCAGGTGTTCGTTCGGATTCTGTTTGTTCCTTGCTGTTTCGGTGAAATAGCTTTTCGTCTTCCGCATATAAAAAATCGACAGCATCCCAGTAAAGGCGATGCAGCATTTCATAATAGCGCGGATCTCCGGTTGCCTTTCCCATACGTGCATAAACGGGAGGAGCCATGTAAAGGGCATCGCACCAGCTCCAGGTATTTCTTCCATTTAAGGGCAAGGGTTCCTTTTGATGTGCAGATTTTTCTCCGGGAAGTATTTCGGTCCTGTCAAAGTAGGGAGCGAGTTTTTGGTGTAGCTTCTGGTACATCTCAGGATCTTTTTTGATGAAATAAAGGTCCAGGTAGGTCTGTCCCGGACATACGTCGTCGGCATGAATGGCTTTGTTGATGTCCCAATCGGACTGCTCACCCCAGTCGTAAGCTTTGCTCAGGTACCAATCATCGCCAGTTACGTGGTAAGCGGCCACAAACGATGAGAAAAAGGTACCTACCAGCCAATCTTTCGTGGGGATTTTATCACCGTACTTTTTAAGTTGGTATTCGGCGGCTTTTCTTATGGTTTGCTTAATGGTTTCTTGTTGGTGAGCAAAGGCATCTAAAGCAGAGTAGGGTGCTTCCGTAATGGAGGGATATTTTTGATAAGCCGTTTGTGCATAAACAGTGGACTGTCCGAAAGTGATCAATAAGACTAACAAAGGACCGAGGGCTCTAATCATCAATTAGTTTCTGGTTAATTATTGCTCACAAATGTATTTTCACAAAGATTGAATAATCGGGTTTAACGTATTTTTACGCTTATTTTTACCGTTAAATAGACGGGTTAATCCCTTCACAATCAATTATTTATATTTACTTGACACAAGTAGTGTCTGTAGTGGCATTATGGGAAAAACAAAGTTTTCATTTTGTTTTACCTAACACATCTATGAAATTTTGGATGAAATGGTTGATGAAGAAGAAGTAGTTCATGAATTGGAATTGATACTGAACAGTGAAACGTTTAAGAAGTCGAGTACACTCAATACCCTTTTAAGGTATTTGGTCGAATCAACGCTCGATAAAAAAGACATTTCTGCCAATACCATTGGGCTGGAGCTGTTCAGAAAGAAGTACAATCCGGACAAAAACGATGTCAATATACGGGTGAATGTTTCACATCTTCGGAAGAAGCTGGCTAAATACTACGAAAATGAAGGAGTGAACGATCCGCTGATTATTTCATTTCATCCCGGACAATATCACGCAACTTTTACTAAAAAGCGGAGCGCGGTTTCCACTTTTCATTTCAAAAAACTGACGGGTTTGGGGGTGGGTCTCTTGATTTTGTTCGGGTTGTTCATTTGGCAATATGCAAAACATCGGCCGAGTAAGGTATGGAGCAACCTGCTTACAAATGGTCTTGAAACCACTTTGTACCTCGGTGACGTATTTGGCTTTTCAGGTCCGAATGCGTTTGGAAGGAATAGCTGGCAGCGAGACGCGAACATTAATTCGCCT
>JBCCXH010000137.1:0-11197 GCA_039192005.1 Bacteroidota bacterium | reverse complement strand
GTTAGTTGAAGATAACTAATCTTGCGGAAATTAACTATCTTTAACTTTTAATGCAAGTAATGACTTATAAACTATTGATTATTAGTTATTTATACTATCATAAGATTAACCACCAAATATTATTTGGAAAGGACCATCATCCAACACAACACATTGAATATCAGTGATTTAAACTAAAAAAATCAAGATGATTGCCATTGATGATTTACCTCACAAAAATCTTTTGATATCGAGTAGTGATTCAGGTCATCAAAGAGCTGATGACCGGTTCGGGATCAACTCATGAAGAAAAAACGTAACGATCAACTTCATGTTTTTGAGTAACTCACCCCATTGATCTTCAACACTCGCTATTTCTTTTAGAGAAACAATAGCCCCTTGCCATTCATTGGTTAACACCCATCTCCCAATCGTTAATGGAGGTGCGTTGACGTACCCTATATCACCCATTCCATTTACTCCATATAAATACAGGTAAGGTTGATCACACAAAACGTCCGTCATGGCCCAACCTGTCCCTATGCCTTTTTGCTCACCAAGAGGATAGTAAGCACCTGTGTCAAAGTGATGTGGCCAAATGCAAAAATCGGAATTCATACCGATCAGTTGAGTTAACTCACTCATAATTAAATTAGCATTTGCCCTGATCACACTCCACTGTTGAGCTGCCTGAAGGTCAATAGAAGAGAATGGACTTCCATGCTGTGTTGGATGCTCAGGTATCGTATAATGAGAAATCTCTTGAAATTTATCACCATCCAAACCTTGTTGGTTCAATTCGTGCCTAACCCAACGTATTATTTCCTCTTGTGTATGATTGGTGATAGGTAATGAAGCGACTTCTACCTTTTCTTTTTCCAGCCCCAACCGCCAGCGTGGGACATCGAGAAACAACGAAATCCCCTTCTCCTTTTCAACACGACTCACAATGGTTGACTTCTCAGAAAGAAACTCAAGATTAGTATGGCTGTCATCAGGTTGTTTTTCCGCATAACCCTTTCCAAACATGGCTAAAAATTGAGCAGCCTGGTAAATGGTTTGCTCCGTTTCATTCAAAAGCACTCGGTCAGAAGCATGGATATTTTGATACATGAAAAGTTGAAACGAATTTCAGAAATAGTAGGACAACGTATAAACAGGAATTTACCTGAAAGATGCACTAAGAATCAAAATGAAGACATATTGGTTGGTATTTTCGGGTTGCTCATTAAAGCTGTTTTCTTAGTAAAATTTTAACTTTCACAGAGTTTATTACTCGTTAGCTTACCTAGCTCAACGTTCTCTAAATGAGATATTTATGATGTTTAAGAAGTTTGACTACTTATCCTTCTCTTTGTTTGAAATCAATACCCAAACGGGGTAAGGGTTAGTTTAGTTTACAAATGAGGCAAGTGTAGCCTAACCATACTCAATTGTATGCGTTCAGCATGATCAAACGTTGCGTATTAGAGCATTAACGGTGAGTTCTTTATCCAAACTGAAGCTAAGTTTTAGGTTCAATAACAAAATAAGATGGTCAAGGAGACAATCAATATTCCCGACCCCTCCTATTTTTGCAGCCGCATTAATCAGAAGCAATGAAGGATTTTGTAGAAGAACTCACATGGCGTGGCATGGTCCATGACAGCATGCCCGGAACACAGGAAGAATTAAACAAAGAAATGACCTCAGCTTACATTGGGTTTGACCCCACGGCTGACTCGCTCCACATTGGAAACCTCGTACAGATCATGACGCTCGTTCATTTTCAACGATGTGGACATAAACCTTTTGCTTTAGTAGGAGGAGCTACCGGCATGGTGGGTGACCCTTCCGGGAAATCTCAGGAACGAAACCTGCTCGATGAGGCGACACTAAATCACAACTTGTCTTGTGTGAAAAAGCAGTTGGAAAAATTCCTTGACTTTTCCGGGGACAATGCAGCAGAAGTCGTAAACAACTACGATTGGTTCAAAGAGTTTAACTTTCTGGAATTCATTAGAGATATTGGCAAGCACATCACGGTAAACTACATGATGGCCAAAGACTCCGTTAAATCCCGTTTGGAATCAGGACTATCCTTTACGGAATTTTCCTACCAGCTGGTTCAGGGATATGACTTCTACCACCTATGGAAAAATAAAAACGTAAAGCTACAACTCGGTGGCTCCGATCAGTGGGGAAACATCGTCACAGGAACCGAACTCATCCGACGCAAAGGCAAAGGAGAAGCCTTCGCGATGACGACCCCGCTCATCACGAAAGCCGATGGGTCCAAGTTTGGCAAGACAGAAGGAGGAAACATCTGGCTGGATGCAGAGAAAACGTCTCCCTATAAGTTTTACCAATATTGGATCAATGCCTCTGACGAAGACGTGGTGAATTACATCAAAATCTTTAGCCTCAAGGACAAAGAAGAAATCGATGAGTTGATCAGGCAACATCAGGAAGCCCCTCATCAACGCTTGCTTCAAAATACGCTGGCAGGTGAAATCACCGAGCGCGTCCACTCCAAAGAAGCACTCGATACAGCGATAAAAGCATCTTCTATTTTGTTTGGAAAATCCACCACGGAAGATCTGGTCACGATTGATGAAAAGACGCTACTCCAGGTTTTTGAAGGCGTACCCCAGGCAGACATTTCCAGAGACGAACTCACCAACAGCGAGACGGTCACCGACCTGTTGAGTGAAGTCACAAAAGGCATCATCTTTCCTTCTAAAGGAGAAGCAAGAAGGATGATCAAAGGTGGGGGCGTAAGCATCAATAAAGAAAAACTAAATAGCTCCGAGCAGAAACCGGAATTTGACTTATTGCAAGACAAGTACCTGTTAGCACAAAAAGGAAAGAAGAATTACTTTCTCATAAAAGTCAACTAGCTTTTCTTAAAGGTTTTTTCTCCATCAGGCGAACCAGAACTTTGGCGTCTGACACATGCTCAATGATCACTTTAAATAAAAAGGTCAAGGGTACGGCCAGTAACATACCGGCTGTGCCCCATAGAAAGGCCCAGAAGACAAAGCCGAATAAGACCGCTACTGTGTTCATAGAAAAAGAGTCGCCCATCCATTTAGGCTCGATCACATTTCCCATCGTAAGTTGGACCCCTTCCAGGCAGACGAATAAGAACAGCACCCTCGAAATGGTTTCAAACTCAATGACCCCCAAAACGAGCGGAGGCACAATGGCGATCAGCGACCCGATGTAAGGAATGTAGTTCAAAACAAAAGCAAGAAACCCCCATAACAACGCATAGTCAACACCAAACATCCAACAAATGAGCCCGATGGCTACTCCTGTAATCAGACTGACAAACGTTTTGACTTTGATGTAAGAACTGACCGAGTTTTTGATTCGGTTAAAGGTTTTCAACGCCTCATTTTCTTCACGTGCTGTCCCGGTGACCAGGTAGCTAATGGTCATGTCATATTGTGTGATCGCCCCCAAAAGACCGGCAAAATACAAGATGGTCATCAGCAAAGAGGCAGACGCACCACTGATGGCATTTAGGAACGAACCGGAAGCAGACCAAAACGAAGCAGACTGAACCACGTCCGCAGCTGCACCGCGAAGCTCCCCTTCTTTAAATTCAATTCCGAAATAGCTCGTATACGAGTTAACAAACGGGCGTAGTTCCGTAGAGATACTGTCCAGAATGGCATCACTGTTTTGAACAAACGCTTCAATGGCATTGTATAGCAAAAAACCAAAGAAGAAAAAGATCACAATCGTGGATAAAGTCGTCAGCGCAATACTGACACTGATCGATAAAAACGTTCGGAAAAGGTTAACCAGAGGCTGAAAGAGGACCGCGAAAAATAACGCAAAAAATAGCGGAAGCAATAAGTTGGAGAGTTCGCGCATCAGGTAGAGCACCATGATGGCCAGGAAAATAGACATCATTGCTTTGATCTGGTTTAATGATCTTTCTAATTCTGCACTCATAAGCGCAAAGTAATCCATTTCTCCCATTAACTCATTCGATTTTTACGCACCGTACTATTTTGCCATCACGTTGACTTTCACAAAAAATCTCCATTCATTTTATGTAATCCCATCAGGTAATGCATCTCAACTGCACAAACTCTCAAAAAATGAAAAGACATGGAAATAAATAAAGTCGTCTTGATGGGAACTGCAGTAGCTGCCCTTTCCATTACCACCCTAGGTTTTAAAACCGTAAGAAAAAACCCGCTGGACCACCATCACATCACCAAATGTTATGAGTTAAAAGGGTGTACGTTCAAAACACTTTTCGGGGAAGAACCATCGGTAGGTGGTTTCGTTTTCAAAACGCCTGCATCAGTAGATGCCTCTATTTCCGGCGGGCTTGACTGGTTGATAGACGCTCAGCAGAAAGATGGAGGCTGGGGTGCCGGTAGCCATTCGCTACAACACATACGGGACCCACATGCAGTCGCCACCGACCCTGCAACCACCGCCATGGTAGGAATGGCACTGCTACGAACCGGAAGTACACCGGAAAAGGGAGCGTACAGTCAAAAGATAAAAGACGCGCTTCATTATTTACTAGAAGCAGTAGAAGCTACTCCGCCCAATCAACTGAAAATCACGAACCTGTCGGGGACTCAGATTCAGACAAAGCTGGGGGATCACATCGATGCCGTACTTGCTGCACAGTTTTTCAACAACATCCTGGAACTCGATCACCTCAGCGATCCAACGAAAAACAGAATAAAAGAAGCACTGGCTCAATGCGTAGACCGAATTCAGAAAAACCAAAACACCGACGGCAGTATAAAAGGAGACGGCTGGGCCGGAGTCCTCCAGTCCGCACTGGCTAACAACGCCCTGGAAGCAGCCGCTGAAAATGATATCTCCATTGATGAAGGGGCGCTGGAACGTTCCCGAACGTATCAGGAAGATAACTTCGATGCTAAATCCGGGAAAGTAAACACGGATAAAGGTGCGGGAGTAGTACTTTATTCCATTTCAGGGTCCATTCGGGCCAGTGCTCAAAAAGCCAGGGAAGTAGAAAGGTTGCTCACCAAAGCAAAACAAAGCGGAGAGATAGGCGAAGAGACAGAAGTCAGTGAAATCATCCTTGAGGAGATTGGCGTCAGTAAAGAGGAAGCATCAAAGCTGATGACCAGCTATCAGGTGTATCAGGCCGGAAAAACGCGCGCACAAGAAAATGACGTTCTGAACGGCTTTGGAAACAATGGCGGAGAAGAATTTCTGAGTTTTTTACAAACAGGAGAATCCATCGTCATCGCCGGTGACAGCGACTGGAAAAAGTGGTACGATGACACCTCAGGCAGAATCATTTCTATCCAGAATCAAGACGGAAGCTGGAATGGACACCACTGCATCACCAGCCCGGTATTTTGTACTGCGACTTGTTTACTGATTCTATCCATCGACCAGGACATCGAAAGGCTGCAACGGTTAGGGGATTCGTAAAGGTAGAGTGTTAGTATATCAAAAATGTAGGCCATACCTGTTTGTAAGAGACCTTTAGTTTTTCAACCTCCGTTCATACCAACAGACGACAGACAGGTATCGGCTTACAATTAAAGCCTCTCAAACTTCAAAACACCACCGGCCAAAAGATAATGTCCACCCGTCTGTTCTTTCTTCTACCCTCCCAGGTATTGTTATCATACACCGGATTGAACTGTCCGAAGTCTTTAATCTGTATTTGACTCAAAGAAAACTCTGACGCTACAAGTTCATGGATCACCGATTCGCTCCGCATTTGGGACAGCCACTGATTAAACTCCGCCCCGCCGATGTTGTCCGTATGACTATGGATGGTAATGGTGTAGTCTTTAATATTAGGTACAGAATCAATCAAATGTTGTAGCTCAGCCAGTTGGTACTCATCAAAGTAATAACTCCCACCTCCAAAATAGATGCTCTTTAATATGTATTCCTCCTCCTGTGCGGACACCTCTCCGACAGCAAAGTATGACACCAAAACCAAGAACATAAGTTTCATCAATGATCCATTACGAAAGAAACGCAAACTGGTTATTTACCACTTATCAAATTACTTCAGTTTAGTCAAAATAGAGGTATTAATTTCGATTTCTTACGAAGAATGTAACCAATAATATGAAGAATTTTTTATTAACCATGTTATGGCTCGTATCAACAATGGGCTTTGCCCAAAAGTTGGATATGGAGCTACTAAAAGACTTAAAGCCGCGTAACATAGGCCCCGCTGGAATGTCTGGCAGGGTCACTTCGATTGATGTGGTCACCGAAAAACCCGACATCATGTATGTAGGAGCCGCATCGGGAGGCGTGTGGAAGTCTACCAATGGAGGAATGAAATGGGAACCTATTTTCAACAATCAGTCCACGGCGTCCGTTGGAGCGATCACCATCCAACAATCCAACCCGTCCGTTTTGTGGGTAGGAACCGGAGAGGGAAACCCCAGAAACTCACTCAACGGAGGTGATGGCGTATATAAGTCACTCGATGGAGGAAAAAACTGGAAAAAGATGGGGCTGGAAAAAACCAGGCACATACACCGCATCATTGTCAACCCTGACAACCCTGACATCGTTTACGTCGGCGCCATCGGCTCCCCATGGGGTGAGCATGAAGAGCGAGGAGTCTACAAGACGATAGACGGGGGCAAAACATGGAAACGCATCCTGTTCAACAATAAAAAGACAGGTGTGGCAGAAATGATCATGGATCCCACCAATCCAAACAAGCTCATCGTGGCCATGTGGGAACATAAACGCGACCCCTGGTTTTTCAAATCCGGCGGACCGGGATCCGGCATTTATGTAACGTTTGATGGTGGAGAAACCTGGGAGCAACGAACGGAAGAGGACGGATTACCAAAAGGAGATTTGGGACGCATTGGCCTGGCCATCGCCCCCAGCCGACCCAATGTCATCTACGCTTTGGTAGAAGCGAAAAAGAATGCGCTCTACAAATCCGAAGATGGCGGATTTAAATGGAAAAAGATCAACGATAAAACCGACATCGGAAACCGGCCATTCTACTATTCGGAAATCTACGTAGACCCTACCAATGAAAACCGGGTGTACAGTATTTTCACCTACGTAAACGTCAGCGAAGATGGTGGAAAATCATTTTCTCAATTGATGCCCGCCTACAACGCAAACAATGGCGTTCACCCCGATCACCACGCATGGTGGATTCACCCAAACAACCCGGATTTTATGATCGACGGAAATGACGGAGGGGTAAACATCACCAGAGACAGAGGAAAAACCTGGCAATTTGTTGAAAACCTACCAGTAGGCCAGTTTTACCACATCGCAGTAGACAACGAGCAGCCGTACAACGTTTACGGCGGCATGCAGGATAATGGCTCCTGGGCTGGTCCTGCATACATATGGAAAGCACAAGGCATACGAAACCACTACTGGCAGGAAATTTCTTTTGGAGATGGGTTTGATGTCATACCAGACCCTAAAGACTCCAGGTTTGGTATCTCTACCGCCCAACAAGGGTACGCAGGGATATACGACAGAGAGACAGGATATTTTGAAATGATCCGACCGACGGCACCTAAAAAAGATGTTGAGCTGCGATTCAACTGGAACGTAGGGATGGCACGGGACCCGTTCAATAGCAACACCATCTACTTTGGGAGCCAGTTTGTACACAAGAGCACAGACGGAGGTCAAAACTGGACGATCATCTCCCCGGATTTGACAAATAACAACCCGGAGCAACAAAAGCAGGGAGAAAGTGGCGGGCTGACCATGGATGCGACCGGAGCTGAAAATTACAATACCATTTTAGTCATTGAGCCTTCTACCCTGGATAAAGACCTGCTTTGGGTAGGCACCGACGACGGAAACGTACACGTCTCCAGAGATGGAGGTCAAAACTGGTCCAACGTATCTTCCACTATTTCCGGTTTGCCAAAAGGAGCATGGGTGGCCCAGATCAAAGCGTCAAACAAAAATAAGGGTGAAGCTTTATTAGTAGTAAATGACTACCGCAGGTTTAATTACACCCCTTACGTCTTTCGCACCAGAGATTACGGAAAAAAATGGGAACGCATCGTAGACCAAAACGACGTCATCAGCTACGCACTGGCTATCGTAGAAGACCCGGAGGAATCAAGGCTGCTATTTTTAGGTACAGATGACGGACTCTACGTAAGCATCGACGCAGGGACTAACTGGACGAAATGGGGCGAAAGCTTCCCAACAACCAACGCGTACGACCTGGTGATTCACCCAAGAGAACATGACCTGGTCATTGGCACATTTGGGCGCGCCCTTTGGGTACTGGATGACATACGTCCACTAAGGGAGTTGGCAAGGAAAGGAGTAGCTCCGCTAAAACAGCAGTTAAAAGTCTTTACCCCACCGGTAGGTTACGTCACTGCCTCCCAACAGCCCAAAGGATCACGATTTGGAGCAGATGCCCTGTTTAATGGTGAAAATCGGATGAATGGAGCCATGATTACTTACGCGATCAACAAACCGGAGGAACCTGAAGAGAAGAAAGAAGAGGAAGGTAAGTCTTCGGAAGATGAACCCAAAGAAGATAAGATCAAGTACGACTCCATCACTTTTGAAGTTTTTAAGGGTTCTGAACTCATTCGGACCATCAAGTGGAAAACACCGGAAAAGAACGGGATGCATCGATACGGCTGGAAGATGAACGAAAAGGGGATAAAACCAATGAGCCGGGAAAAAAGAAAGGGCAATGCAGAGCCTTCCGGGGTGAAAGTCCTTCCTGGCACGTATAAAGTAAGGTTGACATTTGGAGATCAAAAAGACTCAACGGACCTGGAAGTAAAATACGACCCACGACTGTCCCTATCGGATAGCGAAGTTCAGGCGAGGTACCAGACAGAAAAGGACCTGGAAGCAAAAGCTGAGCTAGGGTATCAGGCAGTTAAAAGGTTAAAAGAAAGCATCAAAGTGGTCACAGAACGTCAGGCGATGATGAAGAGTAAAGACAAAGAGCAGTTTAAAGACCAAATGAAGCAATCAAAAGCGACCATTGACAAATTAAACAGCATGCTGGACCTCTTTCTCGGCAAGAAAGACGAGCGCCAGGGCATTACAAGAAGAAACTTGTCAAGTGTGGCAACCCATTACGGTACGGCCAGCAGGTATGTATCCAATGCGCTTCACGCTCCTGGTCAAACAGAAAAAGAACTGATTGAAAAGTTTGAAGACGAACTGAATAAAGCCTTGGGTGTAGTGAACAACTACTACAAAAACGAATGGCCAAAAGTAAAAGCGACATTAGAGGAGCTGGACCTCTCTCCTTTCAAAGATTACGAAGAGATTAAGTAGCAAGTAAAATTACATCGAATAGAAAGCCTGGCAGAGGTAAAATTTTGCCAGGCTTTATTCATTTAGTAGCTCAAACGCATCCTGCAGTTTCTTATCCAGTGTCCAAAGAGACAGGTCATTAGCAAAGCATGCGGCCATTAGGTAACAGTCAATCAAGCCCACTCCTTTTGCATAAAGCTTGTGCTCATTGGATAATCTACCCGCCTGAACAAACAAGTCTTTTTCTTCCGGCTTGGGCAGGCTTTTCCAAATGACCTCCAGCATGCTCTTTTCGCGATTATTTTTTACACCCTGAAACAATTCACCAAATACTGCCGAAACCGTATACACGTCGTTTTTCTTCAAATAACGCTTTAGAATGTATACCAGATCTTCATCGTCTTTTCTCAGAAAAGAAATCCAAACAGAGGTATCGACCAGGATCATCGGTTACGGTTGTTTTTTCTGATGCCATATGCGATGAAATCTTCCCTAAAGGTAAAAGGCTCTTTCTCTATTTCTTCAATAACATCATACATCCTTTTGGTACTGACATAGTGCTGGAGGGCAATAATCAAACTCTCAGTGGTATTTTTCCCACCAGAAATCTTTTGAACATCGTTCATCAACTCATCAGGTACGATCGCCGTTACTTTCATTATCGTATTGTTTATACGACAAATTTACAAAAATCATCATACACTACAAAATCACTCAAACCTCAGCGATTCTATAGGATCCAATTTAGAAGCTCTATATGCCGGCAAAACACCAGAAACCAACCCAACGACCATCCCAATTCCAACACCAAAAAGTATCCATAGCCAGGGTACAATAAAACCTGTAGATCCAATAAAAATAGACGTGAGGTTTCCAATCAGTATTCCAAACACAATTCCTCCGATCCCACCCATCTGACAGATAACAATGGACTCGATTAGAAACTGCTGTCTTATTTTAAGCGGCGTAGCACCAAGCGCCTTGCGTAGTCCAATTTCACGTGTGCGTTCAGTTACAGAAACCAGCATAATATTCATTAGCCCAATAGATGCTCCAAGCAGCGTAACAAACCCAATGGTAAAGCCGCCAATTTGAAGGTAACCGGTAATCTCGCCGATCTGCTCCGCCAGTGATTGGCTAACTCTGACTTCAAAGGAATTCTCCTGCTTGATCGGGTCACGACGTATGGACCGCATCAGGCCGGTCGCAACACCTGTAGCCTCCGACATTTGACGGGTATCTGCAACCGACACCGTCGCTTCATAGCCAAACCAAGTGTCTGCACCAAGTATTCTGGAGGTTTTCAACGGGATAACTACCCGACGGTCTGCCCCTGAGTCTCCATTGACCCCACCCTGTTCCTCCAACGTACCCAGCACTTTGAATTTAGCACCCAAAACGGAAATCTTTTTCCCGACAGGGTTTTCATTTTTTTCGAAAAGAGCTTTAGCTACCTGTCTTCCAATAACGCATACATAAGCCCCGTTTTTTATCTCAGTCATAGAAAAACTGCGGCCTTTCTCAATATTATATCCATCCACTATCAGAAAGTTCTCATCTCCACCTCTTATCATAATATTGGGGTTTGTCACTTTGGAGCGGTATTTTACCTCCGTACTCCATGACACAACGGTGTTTACACTCACAACCCCTGGCCCATTGTATTCGTCTTTAAATTGAGCAAGCTGTTCGTATTTAACCGGAGGAAAAGTCTTCTCTTTTTTTCCGTTACTAGAACCTTGGTTTGGCCGCTTACTTTCAATATCAAACGTATTCGCCCCCAGGTTGGAAAAACTATTGTCTATAGAAGCCTGTATCCCGTCGATAGCCGTTAAAATACCCACCAATGACATAATGCCTATGGCAATAATGGCAGCCGTTAAGAGCGTTCGTAGTTTGTTGGATTGAATCGACTTGATCCCTTCGCGAATGTTTTCCCGTATGTTCATTAATCAAAAAAATAACC
>JBCCXH010000136.1:0-11216 GCA_039192005.1 Bacteroidota bacterium | reverse complement strand
GTATACATCAGCCACTCCATACGGTAGGTATCCGGATCATACCAAATGATGTAGTTGTCCTTCGGAGAATCCCCTATTCCGTCGCCATACGCGATTTTAATTCCCTTATATTCCTTTCCAAGCAATTCTTTCGGTGCTAAATCTTCATAAAAAATTCCAGGGTCACCTAACACGAATGGCATCGCGTAGAAATAGAAAAACAAGTTGTGATAAAATCGGGCACGGCTTGCGTCCACACTATCAGGCGTGACCCATACATCTGTCCCGTCAAAACCAATGGTTTGGGTAGGGTTCGTTAACTGGATTTTTCGGTTTTCCAGATCAGTAAGCGTTTTTTCTTCTCCTTTGTTGTAAGACAGCATTTTCATCTTGCGCCATGCATCATACCCACCATGTGCATCAAATACTTTGGTGATGGATGGAATATGATGATCATCAAAGTCAGTTGATGCTACGGGCGTGCTTTTTTCCGTCGATTGTTGCGCTGGTTGACATGCCAATAAAAAGAAGAAGAGTATAATCGGGAAGTATTTCATACTTAAAAATCAAAGAGTTTTTTAGCTAAATAAAAACAAATCAGAGAAAGAAAGGATCTGGAATAACTAAATGTAAGTAAGGCTACACTTTAGCCTTAAAGATTTTTTTATAAATGGGTTTTCTATAGAGAAACTGAGCATATAAGAGAGGAAACATTAAAAAGTCAGTAACGATCGTACCTGTAGAATACGTGATATCATCAGAGATAAGCGATCCATTTTTGAGTTGGGTAATCTCATGTTTATGTGTCCATGATTTTAAGAAAAAGGGAAGCCTCACACCTCTATCGATAAAATACCAGGTTACATCATCTTTTGCATCTTCAATGATATCACTCTCCCAGTACTGTTTAAAAAAAATGAAGTTGAGTATAAGAGCAACTTTATCGCCTTTTTTACACCCGTCGAACTTATCTAGAGAAACGGTAGGAAACGGAGGGTTGAGGCGTAAGAATAACTCTTGAGTAAATCCTGATTCCACCTCAGATAAACTTGCCCCTACTTTTGTTTGAATTTTTAACTTCATTAGTTTGGAAACTATGAAACCCCAAGGAAGTTTTGTCTACTTTGTGTAAAAAAATCCAGTGCGCTATGGTTCGTCCAGTCAACGTCCATGATATAGAAAAGATACTGACCATTTATTCTTACTATGTCAAAAATTCACATGCGACTTTTGAGTTGGTAGTCCCGACATTGAAGGACTTTACAGCTAAAATATCAACAGCCGATTACAAGTGGCTGGTATATGAAGAGGATTCCGAGGTACTAGGCTACGCTTATGCTACCAGATGGAAAATGCGCGCAGCCTACGATAAGACAGTAGAAACGAGCATATACCTGGACAACACACACCACGGAAAAGGGATTGGAAAGAAACTCTACCAGTCGTTGATTGAAGAATTGACTGCCTTGAAGATGCATGCCATCATAGGAGGCATCTCTCTGCCCAATGAGCCAAGCATTGCACTCCATGAAAAACTTGGATTTGAAAAGATCGGTGCGTTCAAAGAAGTAGGGTATAAATTCGACCGATGGATAGATGTCGGTTATTGGCAGCTTATTTTATGAAGTACTTCACAACCAATTGCTACTTTTGCCGCTCAAATTCATATCATGGAGGAAACAAAGAAAGAATCTTTGAATTTTATTGAACAAATGATCGAGAAGGATCTCGAAGCAGGGAAGCATCATGCCATCCACACACGCTTTCCACCCGAACCAAACGGGTACCTTCATATCGGTCACGCTAAGTCGATCGTTTTGAATTTCGGGTTGGCCAAAAAGTACAACGGAAAATGCAACCTGCGTTTCGATGATACCAACCCTGAGAAGGAGGATACCGAATACGTAGACTCCATTAAAGAAAACATTAAGTGGTTAGGTTTTGACTGGGAAGACAGAGAATACTATGCATCGGACTATTTCGACCAGCTTTATGAGATGGCCGTCCAACTGATCAGTAAAGGTGCAGCATACGTAGACGACCTCCCAGCCGATGAATTTAATAAGCTGAAAGGAACCCCTACAGAGCCAGGGAAGCCGAGCCCTTACAGAAACCGGGACAAAGAGGAAAGCCTCCAACTATTTGAACAAATGAAGGCCGGAGAATTTAAAGAAGGGGAGCGCGTACTCCGAGCTAAGATAGATCTCTCATCTCCCAATATGCACATGCGAGATCCTATTCTCTACAGAATCAAACACATGGCACATCATCGCACGGGTACAGCTTGGTGTATTTATCCTACCTATGATTTTGCCCATGGTCAGTCGGACAGCATCGAGAACATCACACACTCACTTTGTACGTTAGAATTTGAAGTTCACCGACCACTCTACAACTGGCTCATTAAAGAACTGGAAATCTACCCATCCGAACAAACAGAGTTTGCACGATTGAACCTCAGTTATACAGTCGTCAGTAAGCGAAAGCTTAGAGAATTGGTGGAAGGAGGCCATGTAAATGGATGGGACGATCCCAGAATGCCAACCCTTTCCGGGATAAAGAGAAGAGGTTTTACACCAGAATCCATTAAATCATTTGTCCAAAAAACGGGTGTGGCTAAACGAGATGGCCTTAATGATGTGGCGCTACTTGAGTATGCGATCCGGGAGGATTTAAACAAAAAAACAAACCGGGTTTTTGGGATACTTGATCCGTTAAAGGTGGTCATTACCAACTGGCCGGAAGAGAAAGAAGAGGTTTTGGAGGCGGTTAATAACCCGGAAGATGAACGAGCTGGCACAAGATCCATCAAGTTTGGAAAGGAGATTTACATAGATCGTGGCGATTTTATGGAAGACCCGCCAAGCCCAAGAAAGTGGTTTAGGTTAGGGCCAGATCGCGAAGTCAGGCTAAAATATGCTTACATCATTAAGTGTACAGGGTATGAAAAAAATGAGAACGGAAAAATAGAGGTGTTGTATGCGGAATACGACCCTGACACTAAAAGTGGACAAGACACCAGCGGTAAAAAGGTAAAAGGAACCCTAGGTTGGGTTTCGGCAAAGCATGGTATAAATGCTGAAGTACGGTTGTACGATCGATTATTCCTGACAGAAAACATGAATGAGGTAGCAGATGATTTTAAGAACCATTTAAATCCTGATTCACTAGAAGTAAACAAAAAGGTAATGATCGAAGCGTCTCTAAAAGATGCAGCCATAGGAGCGCAGTTTCAGTTTGAGCGCGTAGGATACTTCCGACTTGATGAAGACTCTTCCCCAGAACACCTGGTATTCAACCGGACCATTACACTAAGGGATAACTGGAAATAGTGGTTACCAGCTAAAAATGAAACCACTAAAAATGATCTTTGGCCAACTCACAAAACAGTTATTTGTGGTTTAATTTGTCTTTCCCACTAATGAGTAGGTTTCACGCGTTCATCGCAATGGAATAACATGAAAGAAGAATAGAAGGCGCTTGAAATAACGATTTTGATGTTTTTGAGGCGATTTTTCCTGAAATGCTTGTTTGTTTTTACTTTCTCAAAACCTGTTTCTACAAAATTACTGCTATCTTCGATGGACTGTCTCAAACCTAAGACAACTAATTTCGAAAAATGCAAGGTTTATCAATAGCTTTGTTATTAGAAGAAAGGAACTAATCAACAAAATCAAAGAATTAATCCTATGGAAATTTACAAAAACTCAAAACATGTAACTGTTACATACAATGAGGCGAAGAATTATTGCCTATTCAGCTGGATAAACATGGCAATTCCACTCGCAGACCTGAAAGAGTTACATATGAAAGCACTTGACATGGTAAAAACACACAACATCAAAACATTGGTTGCAGAAACTTCCAATGCCCAAAGTGTTCTTTTTCAGGAGTGCATCGATTGGTGGTCAAATGAGCACGTTCCAAGATTGGATAACGCAGGCTTGAAAAGCATAATCACCGTAAAAGGAGGTAATGCACTTACTCGTTTGACAAACAAAAGTTGGCAAGGAGCTACAGGAGCAATCAACTTATATGAGGTACAAACGCTACAAGACGCAGAGGCATTAATGGCTGAAAAGACACCCGTATAAGACTAATTTTCCTTTTCCTCAATATTATCAAATCAATAAGAATCAGATCCATCATTGCAAATAATGATGGATTTTTCAGCCCCATTATCTTTAGTGTGTTCTTACACTAATCCTAATTCCACATTTTCTCAATGAAACTAGGGACTTAGACGTTTATAACCTTTATGGTCTGTTTAAGTACTTATTTTCGATGTTCAGCCCCGTTGTAACCCAGTGTGTTGCATGTTCTATTACGTAGAATGTTGCAATTTTTAAATAAGGTGAAAAAACCCGTTTGTGTGTGTTAGACACATTTTTACCGAAAGTGTGCTGTGTAATATTTTTCTCAAAACGTTAAACAAAATTGCTTTTTTCAAAGTAACTTAAAATATTGAAAAAAATGTAATGCGGTAACAATGATATGAAATGAACCGTTTTTAACAAAAAAAGAACCACAATGAATTCTCAATTGCGAACTACACACTTATCTAAAGAACCGATTGCCATAACAGGCATATCCTGTCGCTTTCCCAAAGTCTCTAACCTGGACCAATTCTGGGAATTGCTGGTTAGAGGAGAAGATACTATCGATGAAATAAAAAGATGGAACATCGATGAGTATTTTGATTCTGATAAAACTGCGAAAAACAAAACGCATCAACGTCACAGTTCATTATTTGATAACCTTGATGATTTCGATCCTTTTTTCTTTAACATCTCACCAGCCGAAGCTGCGGAAATGACACCTTCCCAGAAATTATTGTTGGAGCTGGCCTGGGAGGCAATTGAAAACAGTAGCATTCCCGTAGATAAAGTTATGGGGCAGAAGGCAGGAGTATACATAGGTAACATCTGGAGTGACTTCGAGCATTTAAGAAAACACAAGAACGCGGAAATCACCTTGCACTCCTCCGTAGGGCAATCGTCCAATGTCATTGCAAATCGGGTTTCATATTTTCTGGGACTAACCGGTCCCAGCCTTATCGTTGACACAGGATGTTCCACTTCCCTGGTCGCCTTGCATTTGGCATGCCAGGGCCTTTGGGAAGGGAATATAAAGTTTGCGTTGGCAGGAGGAATTAATCATATCCTGGATCCTGATCAAAACTTACTGCTATCAAAGTTCGGAGGGCTCTCAGCTAAAGGAACATGCAGCACATTCGACGCCAACGTCGATGGTTTTGTAAGAGGTGAAGGCGCAGGGCTACTTCTCCTTAAAAGATTGTCCGACGCCGAGCGTGACGGCGATCACATTTATGCGGTGATCCGAGGGACGGCGATGAATAATAACGGATTTAACATCAACTTGCCAGCTACCAGTACAAAAGGACAGCTTGATGTACTAGCAGAAGCCTATGCAAATACAGGAATAGACCCGAAAGATGTCCATTATGTAGAAACTCACGGTACAGGGACAAAGCTGGGTGACCCAACAGAATGTAATGCGATTGGCCATTTCTTCGGTCAAAACCGTACCCAGCCGTTAGCAATTGGGTCAGTAAAAACCAATTTAGGTCATACAGAAGGGGCCGCAGGTATGGCAGGGTTGATCAAAACCGTCCTGGCCATGAACCATCGGTTATTACCTAAAAACCTGAACTTTAAGACACCGAATCCTGAAATAGATTTTGAAGGCCTGCAACTAAAAGTTCAAAAAGAAAATGCGGAATGGCCCACCAGTGGAGAAGAAACCTTGAAAGCAGGTATCAACTCATTCGGTTGGGGAGGTACCAACGCGCACACACTCATCGAAGAATATAAATCAAGTGGAGAAGAAAAGAACAAGGAAGCCAACCTGACGCACGATCAGTTGGTTTTACCTCTCTCGGCTAAATCAGAATCTGCCCTTAAAGAATACGTCGAGCAATTCAGTTCTCATTTTGAACATTTAAGTGATGATCAGGCGTTTGCAAACTCCTTAGTCTCTACCGCAATACGAAAACCAAAACTTAGTCACGGCAAGCTTTTTTGGGGTAAGGACAAAGAGGATGTGCTAACTGCTTTGAAAGAATTTTCTAAAACCGATGAAGTTGAAAGTGTAGAAATGGATACTTCAAAAGTTGTTTTTGTTTTTCCGGGACAAGGCTCCCAATGGGCAGGGATGGGAAAAGAACTTTACAGAAAAGAGCCGGTTTTTAAGCAGGCAATTGACGATTGTGAAGAGGCATTCCGTCCATTTGTAGATTGGTCGTTGACAGAACAAATTCATGAAGACGAGGAACATTCTCGGTTGAAGAAAGAGATCAGCGTTATCCAGCCGGCCCTTTTTGCCATGCAGGTCTCATTGGCTAAATTATGGATGAGCTTCGGCGTAAAACCAGATTCAGTAGTCGGACATAGTATGGGAGAGGTAGCTGCAGCATACATCTCTGGAGCCCTAAACTTAACAGATGCGGCAAACATCATTTGCACAAGAAGCAGACTCATGCAAACAGTCAGTGGCCAAGGCGGTGCCATGGCAGTTACAGAGTTAACTGTAGCACAAGCGGAAGACCATATAAAGCAGTACAAAGGATTATCAATAGCTGTTAACAACAGTCCAAAATCAACGGTAATAGCAGGGGATCAGCAAGAGATTACCCAGCTTTTGGATACACTTGAAGCAAAAGGACTGTTTTGTAAACAAGTGAAAGTTGACGTTGCTTCTCACAGTAAACAAATGGATCCATTGAAAGATGAGTTGAGGGCAGCGATAGAAACGATTACCCCTCAGGATAATTCAATTGACCTGTTTTCTACCGTAAGGGATATGCAAATTGAAGGAAAAGCACTTAATCCTGAATATTGGGTAGATAATTTGCGACAATCAGTAAAGTTTGCTTCAACAACAGAGCGGCTTTTAAAAGAAAACCACAACATCTTTATTGAGGTAAGTCCGCATCCTGTGTTAGTGACAGCCATTCAGGAATGCTTTGAAGCATTTGATAAAAAAGGAATCGCTTCCCCTACATTGCTGCGAAACAAACCGGAGGTAGAAGTACTTTATAATCATCTGGGTGACCTCTATAGCAAAGGACTTCCTGTAGATTGGAATGCATTTTATAATGACGCCAAACTACCGTATGTTCAGTTGCCCGGATATCCTTTTCAAAGGGCAACTTACGAAGTCACCGAAAACAAACTTCAACAACCAACAAGCAAGAAAGGTCACATGCTTATTGGAGAAGAGCTAAAACTTGCGAGTAACGATGGAATCCAGGTATGGCGAACGAATATCGCCCTCGAAGACTTTGAGTACCTATCTGATCGTAAAGTATTCGGAAAGATACTTGTACCTGAGTCTTTCTACCTTGAAATGGCCCATGCCGCAGTTGCAGATGTAATGGGCAATGAGGAAATCTTGTTAAAAAACATCAAGTTCAACGAAGCGACGGTCTTGTTACCGGACGCCAGAACGGAGATTCAAATTAAAGTCTTTGAAAGGGAAGATCGCTTTGAACTGTTTTCTTTATCAGATGAGAAATGGATGAAATGCGCATCTGGGAGCTACGACCGGTTGGTAGATGCTGTCCTTAGGCCCGGTTCCACTCAACGTAAGATGGAGAGAGTCAATGTGGAAGGATTATACAACGTTCTCCAAAAGGCAGGTTTTGAGTACGAGAGCATGTTTGTGTGCATCGAAGAAATCGATGCAGGCGACAATGAGGCAGCTGCAGAAATACGGGTACCCCAGAAGATCCAGTCTAAACTGAGAGATCATTTCATACATCCTGCGCTCCTTGAAGCATGCTTGCAAACCACGTATACGTTTCTTTATGGAGATTCAGAGGGAGTTCAATTGTCCCCGAACCTAGTGGAAATAGGAGAGATCAAATATGTAAAGCAGCACTTGGTAGATAAAAGGTTTTCGGTTCAGACCAGACTAAAAAACAGAGTTGATGGGCTTCTTGGAAGAGAAAAAGCCATTGAACTGGATGTAATGGTACTGGATCACCTTGGAGAAGTTTGCATGGAGCTGATCGGAATTAAGATCGCTTTAAAAATGGCTCCAAGTTCTTTTGATCATTTCTACAGAGTTAAGTGGACTCCAAAGGAAGTAAAAGAAACGAGTGATAAATTCTCAAACATTACCATCCTGATTGAGGAAGAGAATCGTCAGTCGACGGCCTTGGTAGATGAGTTTAAAAGAAAAGGGGCAGAGATCAACGTCATTCAAACAAAGAACGAAGTGAGTTGGTCAGATTTGGCTGATTGGAGTCAGATCGGTCATTTGGTTTATTTCGCAAACTCTACCTTTGACAAGGTAGGGGATCACTTAAACCTCGACTCGTCTAATCAGATTTCAAAGCTTTTCAAAGCGCTGGAGTCTGTGAGTTCGGATGAAGGGCCGAAGATCACAATTCTGACGCGTGCTGCGGTGCCTTTTGAAAACCGTCACATAAACCTTAATCATGCTTCTTTTACAGGATTGACAAGAGTACTCGCCAATGAATACGAACAACATGCGGTCTCGATGATAGATACTTCTAACCTTCCCTCACATCAGGAAGTAGCAACGTTGGTCAAGTTACTTACGCAAGTTTCAGATTACGAGCCACAGATGACCATACGAGGGAATAACCTGTATGCGGCTAAGTTTAGCAAAGCAGACGTTATTTATTCCAACAATACGTCTTTTTCAAATGAAAAATGTCAGGTGCTCGTTGGGGCCAATGAGCAGTCTCTGTTAGTAGTAGATTGGATGTTGGATAGAGGTGCAACGAACTTCAGCCTTCTTTGCGAAGACAGTATGTTGCCCTACATTGAGCAAAACGCTTCCAAACTGATCGAAAAGGGTGCAGTGATACAGTTACACCCATACAATAGGAAGGAACGATCATCTATTTATAAAGTTTTCGAAAGCTTAGACGGGGTGACAAAGGTGGAAAGCATTTTCTATTTTGATAAAACAGAAGAGGTTGCCCCGTTCAAAGATCACCCATCTGCCAGTTTTGTAAGACGCATCAAAACACGTGCAAATGAAGCATGGTTGCTCCACGAAATTGCACAGAAAGTAAGCGTCAAGTATTTTACGCTCGTCGCTTCAGAAGGAACGTTGATGGGTGAGAAAAATACCTCTTTAACAGCCTCTACGGGAGCTTTTCTCAATGCACTCTCTTCTTTCCGATTGAGACTTGGACTACCTTCCTCATTACTTTATATGGCATCAAACCAAGGTAAAGAAGGAAAGCCTTCCTGTTGCACAAGTGTGATAAACGATTCGATGAAGAAAGACGCACTTTCCATGGCTTTCTCTCAGCCTTTAAATGGAGTAGGTATCATGAAAATGGATGCAAAACAGATTAAAAACTGTGCACCTGCTCTGAGTAAAAGCAATTTTATTTCAGACGGTGTTATTTCGACAGACGTAAATGAGTCGTATGGTAGCTCCATTGATCAGTACCACCATGCAGCTTCAGATGAGGAAAAAGTGGAGATCATTGTGTCGTTTCTGTTAACTACGGTTGCTAAAATCATTAAGTCTTCCGTTGATTCCATATCTCCTAAAATGAAATTCAAAAATTTGGGAGTAGACTCGTTAATGGCGGTTCAATTCAGAAATAAAATTGAAAGTGGCTTGAAAATCAAGTTATCCATTGGTAATATCTGGTCGCATCCAAACACGGAAAAACTTGCGGAATTTTTGCACTCGCTTATAGCGAAAGCGAATCATGAAAACGAGATTGTAGACCAAGAAGTGAAAGTAAAACCTGAGATTTTTATCGACAAATCATCCCAGAATACCGTGGCGCAACTGATTTGTTTTCATGATGCAGGAGGAAGTGCGTCGTTGTACAAAGACTGGACAGAGATACTTGGTGATACAATTGAGTTGGTACGTGTAGAACTACCTGGACGAAAGGGCGGAGCTTTTAATGCTAACCTCATCCCTAATGTTTCGAGTGTGGTCAACATCCTTGCAGACGATTTAGCTAAAATCATTAATAAGCCATACCTATTTATCGGACATAGTATGGGTGGACTTTTTGCGTTTGAAGTGATACATGAACTAAAGAGAAGGAAATTTGATCTTCCAAAGCGGCTATATGTATCTTCCACACCGCAACTCAACTCCTACAATAAGGCAGGATTTGATCCTAATATGAGTGATAATGATCTCGTGATGCGATTCCCTTATCTAAGCGAGGAAAGTACTCCGGATGCAGAATTGAGAGGTTTCTTACGATCCATTCTCAGAACAGACCTTAAGCTTCTTGACACATATAACTATGAAAAGAAAGCGAACCTGGATCTGGATATGGTTTGTATCAGAGGGATTGAAGACCTCAGTGTGACAAAAGAGCAGATGCTGAAATGGGACGAGGAGATTACGGGTACACTGACCATCATTGAGCGTCCAGGAGACCATCATTACATCAAACAAGATCGTGAATTTTTGACAAGTTTGATATTGGATGGCCTTACATCAAATCTTGCCGTTCCAAATGTATGATTGACTGCTTATGAGTAATTTATTAAGTGAAATCATCGGTACGTGGTCATTTATTTCATGGTCTTACAGAGAGGACGATGGGCAGTTGCATGACTACCTTGGCGAAAACTCCGTTGGGACGTTAACCTATACTTCTGGTGGTACGATGAGCGTACAAATCATGAAGGGAGATAGGAAACAGTTTGCCAGCGGAGAGTTAATGGATGGTACAACGGAAGAGATAGATGAAGCATTCAAAACTTTTTTTGCCTATTTCGGTACCTATGAAGAGAAAGAACCAGGTGTTTTGGCTCATCATATACATGGCAGTAATTTTCCCAATTGGGTTGGTAAAACAGAGGAGAGAGGAGCTGAGATTAGAAAAGATGCATTAACACTTACTGCACCAGGCGTATTGCCTGGTGGGGAGAAAACGATGTTTGTGGTACAATGGGAAAGAGTCCCTTGATAAGGCCACTAAAGGATAAAGAAGCCGAGGTTTTCTTCGGCTTTTTTTTATCAGCGGATCTCCTAATTCTAAAACTTAGTTATCGTGAACAACCGTAAATAAACGATCGAGCTGAAAATTCATCTTATGATGTTCGCTTGATCTGTTTTCAGGCACTCCATATTTAGAGCCGAAATTTTCTGACAAAGACTTTAGGATTTCGACCTTATTATTGGTCTTTGTAAATTTTGTTGACGGTACATTATACTTTCTCATATGCTCTAGGGTTAATATTGCTTACTTG
>JBCCXH010000135.1:0-11238 GCA_039192005.1 Bacteroidota bacterium | reverse complement strand
TCAATAACGGCCTTTTAAATAAGTTTGTGATATTTTTTATGTAAGGCAAAGATAAGTATGGGACTGCCGTCCTCAACTTATTCTTTGCCTTTTTTCTAACTTGACAAAGTAGGATTAGTATGAAAAATAACTACCCATTGTTGTTATTGCTATTTATGCTTCAACTCTCATTAACAACCTATGGGCAGCCATATGAAATAGCAGAATTCCATAGAGAAGGCAAGCTCTTGCTATCAATTGATTTAAATGAAAAATCAGAAATAGTCAGAAAAAATTGGTTCGATCTGGGGTTGGCAAAATACAGAGTTGATTAGCCTGAAAAATTCGGACATTGTTCAAGCGATGCGTGTTCTTAAGAGCATTCCCTAACCCTAACCCACTTTCAACTTGAAAAACCTTTGAAGTTAAAACCTGAAAGACATTCCTGCCTTGACAAAAAGTGGAACACCAGGGGTGAAGTGGATTTCAAAAACGGGCGCTGCTTCGCCCTGAAGTTGTGATTCGGTATCGAACTGGGCCTCTCTCCAGTCCACGTCAAACAGGTTTTCTACCGATACCCCGAACGTCCAGCGTTCGCTGTTGTAGTTTACCGATGCATTCGTGACGAAATACCCTTCTGCGATCACGGAGTTGTCTTCATTGGCCGCTCGATCACCTATGTATCTGTAGTTAATGCTGGCGTTGAATCGATGCGATCGATACGTCAGACCTCCAAGACTGGTGAGCGTCGGTGCCAATGGGATGTAGTCTGCCCCCTCCGGCTCATCCATAGCCTCAGGATCCGCGTAATTTACGTTGACAAAGGCAAACAGCCGTTCGGTCAGTTGGTAATTGACCCCTACGTCAACACCGGTACGCTGCGTCCTTCCACTCGGTTCCACAATACCTGCATCACCGACGTAGACGAATTCCTGCTGCAAGTAAAGCTGCCAGTACGCCACATCTATGATGAGTCGGTCAAACGGGCGATAAATGGTTCCCAGATCAAAGCCTACTGCAGCCGGTAGCGTATTTCCGTTTGTAGACGAAAGGACGACGCGAGCATCGTTGCTATGAAATCCTTGTCCGGATTTTGCATAGAATTGCAGCCCTTGAGATGCTTTGTAAACCACATTGAGCTTTGGTGAGAACATCGACTGGGTTGCCGAACTTCGTTCATAATCCGCTCGAAGAAAGTCTATGGACTCAAACCGGAAATGATCCAACCTTAGTCCCGCATTGATCAACCAGTCGCCAATCTCCCACTCAGCGCTGGAAAACAGGAACCCATTGGTTTCATCGGTGTCGGATAGTGATAAGGTATCGAGCGTCTCCCTTCTATTGCGAGTGTGTGAAAGTTCGTTTCCATTGATGTCGTCATACCTGAAACCCACTCCATTTGTCAGAGTCAGATCACCTGAACCAATACGTGTCACGTAGTGATGGTCTGCCTGTATCCCATAGATCGTCCTTTTTTCCTTTTGTCTTATCTGGTCTCCGTTCACAGGATCTTCCAGGAAAAAGGTAAAGTTGGAGTACAGCTCAAAATCATACCTCGACACAAAGGCTTTGGTCTCAATAAATTCTTTCTCAGAAATGGTTTTCGTAAAATCCACAAGAAAATTGGATCGCGATGTTTCCCCACCCTCCGTATCATCAATGGCTCCGAAACGACCAATGATTCCGGACTCAATAGCTCTGAGGGGTATCTGACCGGAAGCATCCCACTTACTGTTAAACGTAGACAGTTGAACGCCTAATCGATCATTGTTGATCCGGGTATTGAATTTCCCAAACAGGTTCAGGCGGTTAAAGTTCTGAGAAGCATCAAAAGGACCATCAGTTATCAAGTATTCTGTCGCCACGTAAGCATTTGAATGGTCATTACCCTCCAAAAGGTCCAAAATACTGACCATTCTCAATGTACTGAAATCCCCCACTTCCAGCTTTACGCTACTGCCATCTACTTTTTCTTTGGTGTTAAAATCCACATATCCTGCGGTAGCAAAATTGCCCTTTTGGGTGTAATAGGGTCCTTTTCCAAAGTCAATGGCTTCGACCGTTTCAGGGATCAGGTAATGAAGGTCTGCGTATCCCTGACCATGGGCATGAGACACCATATTGACCGGCATGCCATCTGTCGTAATTTGAACGTCCGTGCCATGATCGATATCAAACCCACGTAAGAAGATCTGTTCTGCTTTTCCACCGCCGGCATGTTGCGCAATAAATAACCCCGGCACTTTTATCAGCATCTCCTGAGAAGAGTTCACCGGATTGATCTGAAGGTCCACGTCCCTGATCTGGTTTAACGTACTCAGATCAGGTGTGATGACAATCTGATCCAGTTGAACGGGTACTTCCTTCAGGAAGATATCAAGGTCAGATTCAGAAGTATAGATCAATGAAAGACGTTCATATCCGATCATAGACACCACAATGGAGTCTCCGGCGTCAATCTCTCCTAAGGTAAACTTTCCATTTACGTCAGTGTGGACATGATTGTTTTTGGAATAGTTGTAGATGGTCACTGATGCGATAGGAGCCTTTAAATTCCGATCTTTGACTACTCCACTGATGTTTTGTGCATACACCGAAACGGAGAGGTTCATTACCAGTATAAATGCAATTACATTTTTCATAGTAAAATACTATTTGTCCACTTTCTTTAATACTGAAAGAAATTAAGGGCTTCCAGTTGACTTAATAGCAAAGGCAAAATTAGCCCGGTCAGTAGAGAAATCACTCGTATTGAACAGGAGTTTTGGCTTGTGAATATTAAGTATTTATTAACTCCGTTTCATTCAGTGTACTGATTGGAGGCCTGTCGTTAAAAGCAGCAATGGTCGGTAGAGTCGTCGCGAAATGAATAACCTTCTCTCCTACTAAAAACGCAACTATCGTGAGTGAATCGCTACTTTGAACTGAAGCTACTTCGCGAGCCCTAAATCGCAGAAATGGACTGCTTACAATGGATATGCGTAACTTTGGATAAAAAAAGGTGTCAGAGCTGAAGGAAAAATACATCAATCCGTTTACCGATTTCGGATTTAAAAAAATCTTCGGAGAAGAGCCTAATAAGGACTTGCTGATTGACTTTTTAAATGAACTGCTTCGGCAAAATGAAGGTGAGATCACCGAACTGACCTATTCGAAAAATGATAAGACAGGTTCTTTGGCTTCAGACAGGTCCGCCATCTTCGACCTGTATTGCATAAATCAGGATGGCGAGCGGTTCATCGTGGAAATGCAAAAGACCGAACAGGCTTTCTTTAAAGAGCGAGCCTTATACTATTCCACTTTTCCCATACAAGAACAAGCCCAGAAAGGAGAGTGGAACTTTGAGCTTAAAGCGGTTTATACCATCGGTATTCTCAATTTTTCATTTAACGAGGACGAAGATGATGATAAAATAAGGCATGAGGTAAAGCTGACGGACATAGACACCAAAGAAGTATTCCACGACAAGTTCACGTTCATTTACCTAACGATGGACAAGTTCAATAAGAAAGCACATGAACTTGAAACCAGATTTGAAAAGTGGCTGTATCTTCTAAAAAACCTGCACAAACTTGAAAGGCTACCCGACGAGCTAAAAGAGGACGTATTCGAAAAAGTAGCGGAGGTAGCCATGGTAGCCAACCTGACAAGAGAACAGTTCAACGAATACCAAAAAAGTGTAAAAGTGTATCGAGACCTGAACAATGTCCTGAATCACTCCTATTCGAAGGGAGTTGAAAAGGGAGGAAATCAAAAAGAGATCTCCTTCGTTTTACGCCTTTACGAGAAAGGAAAATCTGTAGAGGAAATTGCCGACTTAATAGGGCTATCCGTTGAAAAGGTTGAGCAAATACTAAAAGACAACAGCTAACTAAAACAATTAGTTAGCTAATCCTATATTGGTCCGCTTAAAACGTTTACTCCATCACCCTGAAAATCGGGTAGCGCATGTATTCCGGTTCACGATGTGCAGACCGTTGGTAGATGAAATCCAGTTGACGATCAGCACTTTCAGCAAGTTTTGGGTCTTCCGCTTTTGCAGCTTCCAATGCACGTTTGATCTCCGGGTTTTCTTCCAGAATTTTCACTGCATGATCTTCAAACACATACGATGAAAAATGTTCCTTTTGCTGAAGGATCGCGTCGAAGAAGTTCCAGGCGAAAAACGAATCCGGTGCTTCCGGCTCCAGTGTTTCCACAATGTATCGGTTGCGCCACTGATTCACAGGAACCAGGTAGTCTCCTTTTCGAAATCCTATTTCGGCCTGAGCTGAAGACACCTTGACGCCATAATGCCGGTAGTGACCTTCATAGGCACTGCTGACGGTCTGATAGTCAACGATTTGGTATGCCTCTACACGGATGGTCGTGTCAGCTTCCAGTTGGGACAACACTACCCGATTGACTTCCAAAAGTTCAATGACACGTCTCCATTGCTGAGGGATGAGGTAGTAGGCTGGTGCTTTAATGACTTTATCCGCTACGTAGTCTTTCTGGTAGTTCACTTCTCTGGTAAAGGGTTGGTCCCGGTCGTATTTCAACCGGCTAAGCCCTGATATTTCACTTTCTACATAGGTGGGTTCGTACCCGCTGAATACGAGTGGCGAGTAGCTGCTGGTATCAAGGGCCCAGGAGATCTCGAATTCTTTTTGATTGGCGACGGTACGCTTTGTTGCCTCTCTCAACGTGACCAGCTCCTCTCCTTTTTCATCCAGAAAATCGAGCATCGTCTCCATCAAGGCATAAGTGGATTCCACACGTCGCTGGTACGTCTTGAGCATGTGGGTCTCACTCATGTACCCCATGGTATGGAACAACGCCGCATACCCCGTAGAGTACCTCGGCAGATCCATAAACTGCGGCCACCCCTTATCTGGCGTACGTCCCCAGGCATTGACATACGGGATAGCATCAAATCCTCTTTCCTTCATCCCTGAAAAGGAATGGGGCAGCAGGGTCTCATCGATGTACGTACCCAGCTTCCCTCCCAGCTTATCTTTCTGGGAACTTACTAGCGTCATGACGTGCTGATAGTCAGAGCCGTTGCTTACGTGGGTGTCCAGGATCAGATCCGGGTCATAGCGCTGGAAGATCTCCTGAAACGAACGCGCATTGCGGGTATCTGATTTGATAAAGTCACGGTTGAGGTCGTAGTGTCTGGCATTTCCTCTGAATCCATACTCCACAGGACCGTTTTGATTGACGCGTGTGGTTGCGTTCCTGTTCAGTACCCCTCCGATGTTGTAAAAAGGAATGATCGCAATCGCTACTTTGTCCAGCACCTTGCGGTATTTTTTCTTATTATCCATCAGATTTCTCGCAAATAGCTGGCTGGCACTGATGCCGTCTGGTTCGCCGGGATGAATGGCATTGTTGATCAACCAAACGGCCTTTCCGGATTGTTGCAGTGCTTCAGGCGTTTTTTCATCTCCTGCGTGGATCAACACCACGTGTATTGGGACGCCAATGTCTGTTAGCCCATGTTCCAGGATGGATAGTTCCTCATGTTTTTTATCCAGCGCACGGTAAAAGGCCATGGCCTCTTCATAAGTAGCCGTTTCGGTAAAGCCGGACTGTTCGTATCGGGTGGTAAGTTGTGCGTTTGCTGAAAGGATGAGTAATGCAAACAGGAAAGAAAACAGTGATCTCATGAAAAAGTTTGATTCAAAGGTTAATGCCGTTCAGCTCTCTTATGGAACGAAAGCCGAACGGCATTTTGAAAGCAAGTTTACTCAATAAGTCTAATAACCTGAACTTGATTTAAAATCTAACCTCAGGTTAATACGTCTCAATCGGAGGCGCACCGGCCTGTTGCATGGATTCGTCCAATTGAGGCATCACGTTATTGATGATCTCGTCCAACTCCGTTCCGATCGAAGCGAGTTGTTTCCTTCCAATTTTCAGGCTGGATAGCTGCATGTCGGTCGGGCCGTGTGTGTTTCTCGCACCTCTTGCCGCATAGAAGAACCTGCTTCTTGGCGTAGGAATAGAGGTTTCCTCGGCTCCAATGGCACTCTGGGCTTCATTCCCCTTCAATTGAGCGTTCAGTTTGAGTAACCTCATTTTCGCATCATGCAATTGTTTGAACAGGTCAGGCACTGACTTTTCTGCCCGGGACAAAGCGGTCTTCATGGCTTTGGCTTTTTTCAGTGCATTTTCGATGTCTAAACTCACCTGGCTCATCGTCAAGCGATAGTCTTCCAGGGAAGACACAAAGACGGCAATCTCCTGATGACTGGCAGGTGGAAGGGCCGTTTCTTTCCAAAGTGGTTTGACCTCGAATGACTGTGGGGTGGAGAGTTCGGTCATCACCCCATCCACGACTTTGTTTAAGGTCACCGAATAGGTTCCGGGAATGGATGGAAAGCTCCAGTTTTCATTTTTCCCCTCCAACTCTACCACACTTTTTGCCGATACACTCAAGTCCCAGCTCACTCTGGTGATTCCGGGCTTGTTCTTTCCTGCCACCCTGTTCACCACTTTTCCATTGCTGTCTTTTACTACCAATACAATTTTCGGTGCTTCCTGCCAGCGCTCCTGCTCCAGGGTTTCCCATCCAGGAAAGGGCACACTGTTTTGCTCTTTATTCAGTTCCTTTTCTTTTTCCGCCCGCAGTTTGCTTTGTGTTTTGATCTCTTCTTTCAGGTAATAGGTAAAGGTTGCACCAAAGGGCGGATTCTCTGCTGTGTAGATCGAACCCTGTGAACCCACTGCCGAATATTGTTTGTACCAATAGGTGTCCCTTACGGTAAATAATTTGGCTTCAGCATCCACATCTGAGGCACCCATCTCCCGAATGGGCGAGAGGTCGTCCAACACATAAAAACTTCTGCCAAACGAGGCACCCACCAGGTCGTTTTCCCTTCGTTGAATGGTGAGGTCCCTAAAAGAAATGGTAGGCACGCCACCTTTCAGCTGGATCCATTTCGTACCTCCGTCTTTCGTAAAGAAGATCCCAAATTCGGTCGCGACAAATAGCAGGTTTTGATCGATGTGATCTTGTACCAGCCTCCAGGTCAGGTGTTTGTCCGGAAGGTTTCCACTCATCAGACTCCAGGTTTTTCCTTTGTCCATACTTTTGATCAGGTAAGGTTTGTAGTCTCCATACTTGTGGTTGTCCAACGCAGCATAGACCACATTTGCATCGAAAAGGTCTGCCCTTACATCGTTGACAAACGGCCGGGACGGCAAGCCTTTGATGGTACTTAATTCCACCTTGGCCCAGTTTTGACCTCCGTCTTCCGTCACCTGAATGATCCCGTCATCCGTACCCGCATAAATCAACCCTTTTTGCTTCGGCGATTCGGCCAGCGACGTAATGGTGCTGTAAAAAGACATGGCATACAAGTCCCAGGGGTTTTCATAGCTCTGAAGTCTGCCCATGATTGGAAGCGAGATCCGCTCCTCCTGACGAGTCAGATCACCCGAAATAGCGGTCCATTTATCTCCTCTGTTTTCTGACATCCACACCCTGGATGAGGCATAGAAAATAGTGGCCGGGTCATGAGGACTGACCAGAATGGGTGCATCCCAATTGTAGCGTTCTTCCGACTCGCCTTCACCCGGTTGTGGTGCGATGTATACCTGCTCCTTTGTGATCTGGTCTATGCGGTGCAGCACGCCGTGCTGACTTTGAGCATAGGTGATGTCGGGATTGCCCGGCTCGATGGCGGACTGGTGACCGTCGCCTCCCAACGTTTTCCACCAATCGCTGTTTCGGATGCCCGTAGAATTGGGTGTTCTGGAAGGCCCGCCATGAGAGCCATTGTCTTGTGTGCCTCCATAGATGTAGTAGAAGGGCTCCGAATCGTCGACTGCCAATTTATAGTATTGCGTAATGGGCATGTTGTTGATAAAGTTCCAGTTTTCGGCCAGGTCGTAACTCTGGTATAACCCTCCATCAGTACCCAATAAAATGTAATTCGGATCGTCTGTAAACGCGATGGCATGACTATCGGAGTGAACGCCTTCCCTTTTTAGTCTTCGATACGTTTTCCCGTGATCGTCAGAAACAAGCATGCTGTTGTTGGCGAGGTACAACCGGCCTTCCTGGTGAGGAGAGGCATAAAGTTCCTGGTAATAATGAGGCCCTGTACCACCTGACACCGCGTCCGATTGCTTTTTCCAGGTTTTGCCTTTGTTAGCAGATAAATAAATGCCTCCTTCTCTTAAGTCTTCTTCTATCGCGGCATAGATCACATCGGAATTGAATGGTGAGATGGCCAGGCCTATTTTACCCAAATTGGATGTAGGGATACCCGACGTTAGTTTCTCCCACGTTTCGCCTCCGTCCGTACTTCGATGAATGCCTGATCCTGGGCCACCACCCATATATGCAGCTACTGTCCGATGACGATCCCAGGTGGCAGCATACATCCAATCGGGATTGGTCGGGTCCACCACGATGTCCGTTACTCCTGTCCACTCATCGTCTCCCAGCACTTTCTTCCAGTTGGTTCCGCCATCTGTACTTTTATACAGTCCACGCTCTCCACCACTCGTCCAAAGGGGGCCTTGTGCAGCTACCCATACTACGTCCGGGTTTTCAGGATGGACAATGATCTTTGAGATGTGATTGGAGCTGGACAGCCCCATGTTTTTCCAGGTCTTTCCATCGTCTTCACTTTTGTAGATGCCGTCGCCAAACCCGACGTGCCTTCCACCGACGTTTTCACCAGTCCCTACCCAAACGGTATGTGGGTTGTTGGGGTCAATCGTGATGCACCCGATGCTGTAGACCGACTGATCATCAAAAATCGGTGTCCAGGTCACTCCTCTGTTTTCAGTCTTCCATACCCCTCCCGATCCCACAGCCACGTACCACGTACTTTCATTGGTCGGGTGAACGGCAATATCAGAGATCCTTCCTGAGGTAAAGGCAGGACCCACACTTCTAAACTCCAGTCCGCCGAATAGTTTTTCGTCAAACTCCTGTGCATAGGATGCAGCCATCATCAAAAGCAGCACCACATAAAAAAATACTCTCTTCATAATCCATTTTGGTTTTCACGTGGAATGTAGCGGATCTATAAAAAGAAACCAACGCAGTAGTGATGGATAGCAATTATTGGATGTGAGCTGCGGTTTTACTTGAATTATGTCAAAACAAATCATGGACACTGTAAGCGAACCTGACATCTTCCTGGTAGTCATAGCCAAGATTTTGAAAGATCACCCCCCACACGTTGTCAATTTCAAAATGTGACAAGCTGGGTTCCGGGGAAGGAAGTTTGAACAGATCAAATTTCACATCCTGAACCTGGTATTTCTTTAGTTCACAAAGTCAATGTGTAAGCTATAACAATGATAACAAGTTATTTTCCTTCATCAAACGAATACCATCATCATATCCTTACTTAGCCAGATGTTGAACCAAGAGGGTAATGGTTTTCAGACCAATTATTAAACTTCTCATGAAGAAATCGCCACATATTTTATTTCTCTACGTATCACATTCAAAAGCTTACGGAGCTATGAGTTAGTTATAGTGGAAAAAGCTAAGTACAGTAAATTTAAAAACATGTTAAACTTAAAATTTAGATAAATGGGAAATAACGATAGAGATGAACCGACTAAAGAGAAAGATGAAGGTGTCATTGAAAAGGAAACGATAGACACAGACACAGAAAAAACTGAGGACTCAAAATAATAAGAATAGAAGCGATATCAGATCGGGATCCATTGGACTCGATCTGTTTTTTTTTCAGAGATTTCTATGAGCATATCTCTCATTTTATCTTCTACTGTAATTTTTCAACACCTCTATCAAATGACTAAACCATGGGATATTATTTCACTTTTTTTTAATATCACAAAAACGAGAGTGAAAAACACCGCATCACTGGTGAAGTATGCGTGCGAAAATGGACTGGCTTAGTTTGGAGAGTATTCACAATGGATAGCAATTATTGGATGTGAGCTGCTGTTTTGCTTGAATTATGATCAAAACATTCGCCTGATGATACAGCGTTTTAAGGCCGAATGGTGCATGATTTCGACCTGCTACTTTGATGTGAAAGTTTAAATCTATTTGGTACCAGAAAGGTCTGATACCTCCTGATCGAAGAAAATACGGATGTAAATGATTGGATTCTTATCCCGTTCCATCATGCATTTCCTTTTCAATTTGATCACCAGAAATTTCTGGGTCATTAGATAGTTCTTGAATTCAGGCGATCAATTGAGATGATACGATGAAATTGGCTAAATATCCAAGACAAATTAGCCCGACGATGTACTCCACATAAATTAAGATCACTCCTGATCTTCTATAATTGATCGCCTCGGTAGACATTTTAAGACCAAAAAAAATGATCGTCGTATAATAAAAAGCCAGGTCCAACCGAGAAAAGTTTAATCCCGTTCTATTCATATACCTCTGTTGACGGAACGTGATGTTTCCAAACAGGGCTCGGTTAATGGAAGGAACGGGATACACCTTTTGCGAAAGGTACGGAAACATGAGCCAGTTTATAATCGTGAAAACCAGCAGAAAAAATAAGACGTACAGGAGGATCCATTCTTTATTGTATCCGTAGTTGGTCCAGTTCTTTCTCAGCTCATTCCATATGATGTAAAACCAACGATAGTTGACATAATCGGGATTTTGTAAGTATTTAAACGCTTGGTATTCGATATCAAGCATCTCATAGCTGGAGAGGTAACCTTGGTCCTTAAAGTTTTTGAGAAGCTTTTCATAAACTGAATTTAACCTCTGATAATGGGTCCTGGTAAGAATACCATCAGGTTTAAGTATCCTGAAGTTATCATACGTCAAATGTAGTTTTTCAATAGGTGCATCAATTAGGCTGATATAGCAGAAATCTTGTCCCGGCTTTAACTGACATCGGGTGAGATCAATGGGTTTATTGATCATTGTACCATCAAATTTTAAAACTTTTGGTAGTTGTACGTTTAGAAAATTTGAAGATGATTTAAAATGAGCATGCGAAAAATCTGCCAGCGAATCGAATTGAGCATTTTTAAAGTAGGCCAATTTATGGAATTGAGCCATCTTAAAATTGGCTAACGAATGAAACCTTGTTTTGTAGAAATAGGCCAATGAATCAAATTGGGCACCCAGGAAACGAGCGGTTGAGTAAAACTGAATTCTACTCAGATTGGCAAATGCAAGAAATTGAGTTTGAGTGAAATCTGCCCATGAACAAAATTGAACTTTTTCAAAATTTACCTTAGCATCAAATGCAACATCCGAAAAATATTGACTTGAATAAAAAACATCATCTTCAAAATTATTTT
>JBCCXH010000134.1:0-11244 GCA_039192005.1 Bacteroidota bacterium | reverse complement strand
TATTGGGTTTTCAGAAGAAGGCAATCCCATTGTATACAGGCTGGGGGGTACGAAAGTTGAGGATATAGGGTATCTCCACCCCTAACTGATCGCTTACATGAAGGGCAGTAGTAGGGGAGACATACCCAAAAGGGTTAGCACTTGGAGCAGCAAGTGGAAAGCTGAGTTCGCGAAGCAAACTAAGTGCAAACGGATGATTGGGTACACGTATGGCAACACGATCCAGGCCAGAGGTGAGCAGGTCCGGTACGAGGTCTGTTTTTTTAAGTAACAATGTCAACGGTCCCGGCCAAAACTTCTCAATCAATTGATTGGCCTTTTCCGGGACTTCCTTGACCAGCCCCTTCAATTTATCCAGCCCATCTATGTGTGCGATGAGTGGATCGAATCGAGGACGTTTTTTTGTCTCGTATATTTTCAGAATCGCCTCTTCATTTAACGCGTTCCCAGCTAAACCGTAAACCGTTTCCGTAGGGATACCCACCAGCTCATTATCGTTCAATAACGATACGGCCATTTTTATATCTGTTCCTATATCCACCATGGTTGTAAGGTGTGCAAATGTCATCATTAGATTGAGAAAAGTCCAAAGATTCCATACTTTCGCAAGAAACCTTCAAAAATGAATAAGAGTACTAAGAATACCATCCGGATCATTTCTATCCTTCTTGCTTTATCACTTGTTTTAATGGAAATTAACATCATTCCTAATATGATTATCCATCATTTTTGGGTACTTATTATCGCTTATGCGATGTTGGTCTTTACACTCAGGTGATTACCTCCTGAGAGATAATCTTCCTGATCTTATTTTTCCATTATAGGTTATCCGATAGAAGTAAATGCCATTTTCTACAGGTGTTCCGACCGCATTCGTACCATCCCAGGTCACGGAACTTGTGCCGGAAAATTGGGGTGCCCACAATAAGTTTTTTACCAGGTCTCCTTTTGCAGAGAACAGGTCCACTTTCACGATACCATCTTCCGGTATCCCGAACTGAATCGTCGTTGCATCTGCAAAGGGATTAGGGTAGGTAGCAACCACTTGGAAATCGTCCTCATCCGAAGAAATCGTTAATGGCTTGAAATCGCTAACGGTAGCGGAAAACACCCCGTTTCCATGGGTTGCAATCGCCAGTTTCCCGTCTAGTGGCCGGTAGTCGATCATCGGAATCACCGAGCTCCCGATTAAATCGACTGATTCTTTTAACCATACGGTATTGGTGCTCGTCGTTTCTGTGCTGTAAAGTCCTACAGATGTCCCAACCAAAAAAAGATGTCCGCCATTGGTAGGAATGATTTCACCCCAACGTACGCTTGGACCGTTACCACTTCCGTCTTCAAACTCTTCAAGGTTCCCACTGATGTTTTGAAACGTTACGCCCCCATCGTTACTTTCGAAAATAGAAGGAACTTCGTAATTAGAGAAAACAACCATCAGGTGATCTGCATTTTCAGGATCAATAGCAATGCTCGAAACAAATCCTTCAGAAAAAAGACTGGACGTAATTTCTGTTACCTCAATATCAAGTGTCCGATCCGCATTGACCAGTTTAAAAACCTGCCCGTTAGAAGCGCCAAAATAAAGTACTGTACCATCAGTGGAGATCTCTACCGAAGAAATAGAGGCATCGGATATGCTTGTACTGTCTAGTCGATTCCAACCAAGACTAGAAGCATCCTGAGTACCCGCGGGAATCTGTGTTACGTTATCGTTTACGTACAAGAAATTTCCTCCGGCTATGAACATTCGGGTGGGTAAAGTAGGATCAACAACAAATGGATTGACAAAGAGGTAGACTCCTCCTGCGTTAATCACCAAACCTGCAGGATCTACACGAGCAAAAGACGTGATGTCGGAAGCTTCGTTTAATGTCAGGATAAGAGTTTGTCCATTTTGAAAAGAGGTATACCAGAATGTTTTGTTTCTGGTGGTCTCTGCATATCCACCGTCACCACCTATCAGTGCGTCCCAACTTTTTTCTCCAAAAGAAAAGTCGGTTCCATTGTCTTGCATGCCACCCAATATTACCCCATCAGATTCCTGGGACAACGCAACGGTAAAAAACTGTGAAGTCAGGTACCCTTCGTTTCTGGGTTCCCAAAACACACTATCCGCATTGAAATCATTCGTCAGTCGAACCCCTCCGTCATTGGTAGAAAGAAGCTTATTTGGATCCGAAGGGAAAAAGATCAGGTTGTGCTGATCCGGATGATGGTTAAGGTAAACGCCGGTCCCTCCCTCAGGGTCGTATCCACCGATCCAATCTATGTTTTCTGCTGTTTGAAAACCGTCAGTGGATCGGTATAGATTGGTTCCTCCAACAAATACCGTATTCGCGTTAGATGGGTCTACTTTCACCAACATGTTGTAAGAGCCCTGGCTGTCAAAGTCACCAAGCTGGCCTCCAAAGGCAGGTATCTCCAACGCCTCGCTCCAATTACCTATCGGACCACTTGCACCAAAACCGGTAAGCGTATATCGTAAGAGAAAAGTAGGATTAGAATCAACTAAAAAATAACACTGCCTTGGGTCAGATGGAGCATGTCCCATGACCACTCTTTGATAAACAGACCCTCTGGAGAATGGATCGATATTAAACCAATCTTCCGTATTTTGAGATACGTATATACCTCCTTCTGGAGAGGTGCCGTCGGATGCAGTAAAAGTAGACAATGAGGCGTAAAAGGTACCGTCGACTGTTTTTTCCAGGCTCGAAAAAAAAGAGGCATTGATCCCATTCAAATTCGTATCCAAAGGAAGATTAAAAAGCTCCTGACCCAGTGCCACACTCCAGGAATCACCTCCATCTACCGACTTGAGAATCCCTCCAAATGCCGCCACGATCAGTTCATCCTGTATCAGGTTACGATCATTGACCTCCATGTCCCATATGTATTGAAACTGGTTGTTGAAGACCGATGGAGTGGCGTTTGATGTAGACGACAACACTTCCCAGGTTTCTCCATTATCTACAGACTTATAGATCCCATCGCCTCGAAAGGGTGAGCCTCCACCTCCACCTCTGGCGGAGTTTCCGACTAACTCTCCCGTTCCATGATACCATGTATCTTCCCTTCCTTCTCTTGTATCCTGAACGATACAGGTGACACTGTTTCTGTTCTCAGGATCAGATTTTCGTATCCAGGTAACGCCTCCATCAATGCTTTTCCATATCCCACCGGAAACTCCTCCTGCCAAAATCACGTTTTCGTTTCTAACATCCAGCGCTATGGCACGGGTACGCCCACCCACATTGGATGGCCCGATTGACTGAATGTCCAGGTCTTGTTTTCTTAGGCCTTTTGTTGCATTTGCTAAAGCATTTGAAAAGCTTAATTCTTTTAATCGAATGTTATCAGGAACCTGACCGGTTTCGGGATTTGCGGTCAGCATTTGTTCATAAGCCAGCCTTCCGTTGAGATCTTCCAACCCCATGATGGATGACGGTGCCGAAGGGGTGAAAATCTGATATAAATAATCACTCGTTGACTCTCCGAAGAGGAGCGCAATCAGAAATAAAAAGAATACAATTCTCCGCACTACTCGATAACTGTATTGACCTTATTAATTCTACCCTCCAGAAGCTCTCCTGTCAGAACGCCTTCTCCGTTGTTGTTTTTATCGTCCAACTTCGCTTCAATGTAATAGGAAATGGTCTTTAGGTTTTTGAACGTAACCCTACCTTTTGCATCTGTTCGTAACAGGGCCACGGCATTTTCACTCGCCTTGTAGTCTTCTTCGGTTTCGTAAATACTTACAGAGGCATCTTCCACAAAATTTCCCAACCCATCGATAACGGTAATGCGCAACTTAGTCGGCAATAGTTGTTCAGCGGAAGATGGAGCCGGTGGCTGAAATAGTAATAACGCTAATAGAGTAAGAGATTTCATGAAATTAATGTGTAGTTATTTATTGCTAGTTAAGAAAATGTGCTCGGCGAGGTCGTCGAACTTTCCGGCCTCTTTGTATGCCCGGTCATCATAAGTATTGGCTACCAGTTTGATTCTGGATGGGTGATCGTTTACCATCACGTACTCAATTTGAACATTTCCGAATTTTTGGTCTTTCGGTACAGAAAAATCGTTTTTCGGCTTCAGGTAATGCATCTCACGTGTCTCCACGTGGTCCCCTCGCTCCTCCATCGTTAGCTTGCTTATGACCAAACGATAGTCTAGTTTTTTTACGCGATCTGCGAGGTAATCAAATAAGTAGTGAAAGTGGTACTTATTAAAATGAGGAGGGTAATTAATGGCGAATCCATTACTTCTCGATGACTCCAGTATAAAAACCTGAGGATCTTTATCTACTCCTTTTTTTCTCCAAAAATAGGACTGCCAAATTTCATTCAGATCTTCTTCACATACTTCCGAGGCCTTCCAGGCATTGAAATTGGCTAAAAAAGAAGCACTTCTTTTGATGACTTCCTGGACCAAAATAGATGTACTTTTCCCTCTTGATCCAAATAAGCGCTTGTATACGTCATCAAAATAGCTCATTATCTTATAAGTGTAACAGATCCATATTGTTCAATAGTTCCCAATTCAGGTTCCAGTGAACTTGAAAACTTCAAAATGTAAGCATAAGTTCCTATCGGAAGCAGTCCCCCATTAAACGTTCCGTCCCATCTAAAGTCTTGTGTATTTGAGAAAAATACAAGTTCACCCCACCGGGAATAGATAAATATCTCAAAATCATCTACGTAATCATTAGGGAACACGAAAAACTCTTCATTCTGTCCATTTCCATTTGGAGAAAACGCATTAGGTGCAAAGATAACAGGACTACAGTCTTCTACCACTACGACCTGATCTGTTGTACAGGTAAATCCATTAAAAAGAGTCACCTCATACGTTCCTTCAACAGAGACCGTCAGCATGGGATCAGTGGAGATGATCGTTTGATCGGGAAGCAGACGCCATTCGTACGTGTTCCAAATCCCAGGGTCCAATGTCACAGTAGGATCGATCGGGTCTGCCAGACAAAAAGTAGCGCGATCACGCAAGATGAGGTCATCCGGGTTAATGGGAACCACGTTGACATTGAATTGCTCCGTCTCCAAACATGCACCGGAAGGGTTAATGGCAGTAACAGAATAGGTATCTGAAACGGTCACGGTCAAAATAGAGTCTGTATCTTCAAGCAACTCACCGGAACCATTTCGCCACTGGTAGGAGATGGATGGATCGAAGAAGTTTGTCGTGGCAATTAAAAACACTTCTTCACTGTTTTCACAGTTGGGTTCCAGGCTCAACACGACGCTAAAGTCCTGTTCGACTGTGACATCCACCGGCCCAAAGGTTGCCGTACAACCGGTGAGCTGATCGACCACCGTTACGGAGTAACTACCAGAAACCGTCACCGTATTTTGCTGTGCCTGTGAGCCATCCGTCCACTGAAAGACATATGCCCCGCTTCCATTCGTCACATTCGCGACCAGTGTGACCTGACCTTCGCATGCATCTCCATTTATCACAATATCTACAATCGGATCGCTGTTGAAAATCACTTCTATTTCTTCTGACCTTGGACAGAAGGCTCCACCTCCATCATCGGTGGTGACTGTATAGGTTCCAGGTTGGTTCACAACGATAGACGTACCTGTATTGCTACCTACAATTCCGGAGGTAGGAGTCCATGTGTATGTTGCAACCCCTCCGGTTCCATCTGTGACCAGAACGTCTCCCTGGCTACCACATATTTCTTGTATAGCATCAAAAGTGAAATTGGGATCCGGCCCGGGGGCAACGGTTATTTCCTGAGTTTGAATACAAGGGGGTGAGACGGCATTATCCGTTACCTGAATAAAAAATGTCCCGGGATCTAACCCTGTTATACTGGTATTTGGATCTGTTGTCTGACCAGTAGCGGAAGCAACTTCTACGCCTGATTCGTCCAAAATTGAATAATCATAGTTAAGTGGTGGCGCCATCGAAAAAGTAGATAAAGCGATATCTACCGCACCCTCACAATTGCCAGTAGGTGTTGCAGCGAAAGTAAAAGCATTATCCGAAAGCTGAGCAACGTCTACCAATGAACACCCTGTTACGATATTGGTAATGGTAATCGTGTAGTTACCGGCTGAAAGATTAGGAATGGGTTCGGTAGTTGGAATACTGGTCACATCAACCACAATTGGACCGGAGGCTACAGGCCCGACAACTTGATAAGAGAAACTGCCTATTGAATTAAAGTTAATATCAATACTCCCGGTAGCACTCCCACAAGGACCTGTTGGATCATTTTCCGTGAACGTTGCAACGGGCTCTTCCAGGACTGTCACCAATACCGTATCCCCTCCAATACACCCAAACGTATTGGTCACTTCTACCGTGTATTCAAAGGTCCCGGGTGTAGTCGTGGTTACGTCGAAGGTTCGGTTGGCACCTGAGACTGTTCCGTCTATCGACCAGGAATACGTCGCCCGGGGTATGCCGGAATCCAGGCGTACCGTCGGGTCGTTTTGACAAAGTGTTAAGTCCGGCCCCAGGTCAATGGGTGGACCGGCATCGGCTACAAAAACCACTGCGGTATCCGAGGTACATCCCGTGGTCAGGTCAATGATCGCGACGTCAACAAAGGTAGCTTGTGAGACAGTAATCTGACGTGTAGAGTCTCCCGTAGACCAGAAGTACCCCAGGTTAGGATCGTCTACCGGCCAGGCTTCCAGCACAATGGGCGCCCCGCATAAAACCGTATCTGTCGGGACGGTCGGAGCCTGTGGAATAGCAAATATTTCGATGGTAGTTGAGAGCACTGTATCTACGTCACATCGGTTTCTAAGAACCACCTGAACGTTGTAGATCCCAGGAGCAGAATACGTATGCGTGGTGTCTGCATTTGTTGTTAAGGTATCTGTAGCCGTTCCGTCCCCAAAAATCCAGCCGTATTCTTCAATGGAGTCATCCCTTCCTGTTGCAGAAAAGTTGGTGGGCTGTCCAAAGCACGTTCCCGTGACAGAAATACTAGGAGTTTGCTGTGGTGGGCTTTGATTTTGAGCGAAATTGGGAAGTCCCAGCCTACTGGTCCGTCCGGCAAGATCAAATCCCGTAGGATTGAACCCGGCCGCTGCGTCATCGCCGTCACCTCCGCTGATGGTACCAATAACGGTGGAATTGTCCACTGCCATGTAAATGACTCCGTCCGGCCCGGTCTGAAGTGCGCCATAATCTGTCCCTTGTGGATACCCGTCAAACTTGGTAGCAGCTATATCCGTCGCAGGGTTTTCTGAATCTAAACTATCCAGGTCATATTGGATCAATTTCGAATTCGCACCCGTTGTCGTCAGGTAGAGCCGATTCCCGGTATTGGAAAACTCTAACCCATAAAGACCTGTTTCTCCGGTATCAATTAGCCGAGGATTGGAAACTTCTCCCGTTGCGATGTCAAAATCCAGAATTTCCAATTGGTTGACGCCGGGAATGTTCACCGCTATCTGTTCCAGGCTAGGTGAAAACTTCATGTATCCCGTTGCACTTAGTTCGTCAACAAATTGATGGATTTCTCCAACAGGTGAAAAAATGGCTCCCGTAAGTCCTTCTGCCCCGGTGTTGAATACTTTGAAATTATTGTTACCAAAATCGTGGGCCAGTAAGGCGTCCTCTCCTGTAAACCCTGATGCGGTGACACGTTCGGTACTGTTATCCGAAAGCTTAATGTTTTTAACAATGACTTCGCCTCGTGACTCGTCCTCTTTCATGTCTACAATGCTGTAACGCAAGGCGTATTCATCGTCTCCATATACGTCTTCGGTGGTAAATACGTAGAACATGGTTTCGTCCTCATTGAAAGGAAGAATGAGCGCAGACTGTGCCGCATTCTGGTCTCCTCCGATGAGGTCTCCATTGACCATGACGTTGTGCTCCCTGTTCCAGATGGTGTCTCCACTGGTGTAAAACAACAAGTCGCCATTGATGTCTGATACGGTGGCACATCCTTCTTCTGAGAACATGACGTTTCCATCGGTAATCGGAGCGGCACCTCCCGTAAACTCAATTCCTGCCTGCTCACCAAAGTACCATTGGTTGGCTACCTGATCAGCGACGCCATATTCCGTCACCTCAATGTCATCAAAATCCGTACATCCGGTGTCGTTGGTTACCTCCACCCAGTAGGTCCCGGCAGTATCCACATCGATGGTTTGTGTTAGCTCTCCGGTATTCCAAACAAAAGAGGTACCCATCCCTGCATCCAATGTCAAAATTTCATCAACACAGATGGTCGTGTCGTTTCCGAGGTCTACCATCAAGTCATTTGCGAATATCTCTACCGCACGAGTCACTGTTTGTGAGATACCGGCAATTTCTGCGGTAAGGCTCACCATGTATCCTCCTTCAGCTGAGTAGGTATGAAGTGGAACGTATGCCTGGGAGCCGCCATCTCCGAAATCCCACCTTACCTGCTGAGGTACCGGCTCAATAATGGGGAAAAACTTCGTTACGTTTTCAAAGCAATCATCAATGTAGGTAAAGTTTAGTGTGTCGAAAGTGAAATCGTACGCATCTGTAAATGATGGAAATTGCTGCGCATTCCAGTTCAAATCAAAAACAATGGGTTGATAATTGACCGAGTCCACCGTACTATCCGGTCTGTTAATGCTTCCTAAAGAAAACGGGTCGCCAGCAACCTCTTGATAGAGGTGGTAAATACGACCATCCAGTGCACGTTGCAGTCCATAACTACGGTTGAAAGAAGTAGGAATAATCGGGTTTACGGACTCTGTGGTGTCGTTCAAATCAATCTGGTAGACATTTGCTACGTCTCCTGCTCCACCAAAACGGGAGAGGTATAATTTACTTCCGTCATTAGACCACTCCACGTCATAGATCGATTCTCCGGCCCCATCATTAAAACCGGACCCTGTCAACTGCCGATCAAATCCAAGTGTGCCGTTTGACGGGTCGAAAGTCATCAGCCATACGTTACGATTTGCCGTTCGTGGAGCCATCGCCAAAAAAGATGAATCTGGATTAAAGGCAAAGTGTGCTGCCTCAAAGCCTGGTGTGGTGCCATTGGTAAAGTTAAAGTCATTCGTCGCACCGATTCCACCTCCATTCAATTCTGTAACACGAACTTCAAAAGTGGTTCGGTTTTGTGACAACAGCCAAAAAGTTTCTCCATCTCCGAGCGGAATCACCATCATTGCCTGAGCGGGATCTGTCAGGCCTGTAGCTGTATTTACCGTGGCCGTAAGATCGCCTAATGGGAACTGGGCAGTTCCATTGCCATTTAATGTTGCATCTACAATGGAAAATTGAATTTCGTTTGGCCCGGTAGTACCCGGGTTGGCAAATAAATAGTATTGCCCGGGATTTCCGGAAACGGGAGCTGTAACCACAGGTGTGTTAATGGATGGATCTCCGACCAAAGCTGTCGCAGCGGGTACCTGTGTATGGGTTGCATCAAATACCTGAACGCCGTCGCTGTAAAAGAGTAGGTTTCCCGTAAACTGATCTGTAATCGTCACTGCCCCTGCATTTCCGAAAGGTACTGCCTGGGTATTTTCCAGGTAGCTACGCCTCCCATTAAGGTCAAAAACAAGGTTTTCTGAGGAATTTCCAAAATACCAGCGGGTATCCAGAATTTCCTGAGCAAACCCAATGGGGCCAAAAAAAACCAGCAGTGTCATCATCCAGACACGACCAATTCGGGTTAAATAAGGGTTCAATATCATTATGAGATCCTTAAGCATACACAATACTGGTAAAAATATCGTTTAAATAAGAACGGTAAAAAGTTTGTTTGATTACTTCTAACTTATAACAATTCAAATTCATTTTGTATTATTTATCTAATTTGCTAGTCGATTTTAAAATGCAGTTTTTTCCATGTTAAAGAAGATCCTGATCCTGTCATTTTTATTTGGTGCATTAATACATGAGAACGATTTGATGGCTCAAGACCCTCAATTCTCTCAATATTATGCTGCACCTCTTTATCTTAATCCTGGCCTGGTAGGCATTAACCAGCAGGGAAGGTTCGGCATCAATTATCGTTCCCAATGGCCAAACCTGGAAGCAAATTTTGAAACTTTTTCTGCTTATGTAGATTACCACTTTGAAGATTATTACAGTAGTGGTGGGCTGCTTTTTACCCGTGACAGGGAAGGAATTGCCGGGTTGTCCTCCACATCGATAGGACTTCAATATGCCTATCAGTTGGAGCTTAATTATAACTGGACCTTCCGTCCGGGAATACAACTGGCTTATTTTTCCAGAGACCTGGATTTCAGCAGGCTAACGTTTGGGGATCAGTTTGACAACACCGGCCAAATCAATCCCACGACTGCCGAAGTGTTTGATACCGGACTTCAAGCCCGGTTTTTTGACCTTTCTTTTGGAGGAATTTTGTTTAATCGCAGCGTCTGGTTGGGAGCGGCCGTTCATCACGTCACTGAACCCAATCAATCCATTACCGGAGGACAGGCACCTTTACCCAAGCGGGTTTCTTTTCATGCGGGATATCGCATCCCTTTTGGCCCAAGGTTGAATACCAGCACGCGGAAGGGATACAGCATCACTCCTACTTTCAATTACCGACTTCAGGGAGACTTTGATCAGTTAGATCTGGGCGCCTACCTTACGCTGCCTCCTTTAATTGTAGGCCTTTGGTACAGAGGGCTGCCTATTAAGCAAACGGATGGAATCGCCAACAGCGATGCCATCATTTTTATGTTGGGCATCGAAAGTAAGAAAGCTACTTTCGGATATAGTTTTGATTACACCATTTCCGACCTCGGTATTGGCACGGGAGGAGCACACGAAATTTCTATTACATATAGTTTTTCATTAGGCGACCCTTCTAAACCACCTGCCGATGTCAGAAGATTGCGATGTCCCATCCCTTTCTTATTCTGATTTTTACCTGCTGAACCTTACATTTGCGCGAAATTCGGGAACACCACTGAATGTACGAATGTAAGATCTTGCCATCATACCTTGTATCTTCAACCTGGTGAGGATGTAACCATAAGGCCGGTGTTTTCGGAAAAAAGCGTAAACTCTTTATGACCGAGCAAGCCATTTTTTATTTATTACTAGTTATCATTTCTTTTGATTTTGTACTGGAACGTACCTTGAGTTTTCTCAACCGAAAAAGTGCAAAACAACCCATACCAAAAGAACTCGGGGGCATTTACGATGATGAGAAATATGCCAGGTCTCAGGCATACCAAACCGAAAATTCTCGTTTCGCCACGCTTACTGCTTCTTTTAGTGTTATTGCGCTGTTTTGTGCCATTAGTT
>JBCCXH010000133.1:0-11261 GCA_039192005.1 Bacteroidota bacterium | reverse complement strand
AGGATACAATAAAGGACTGTGCAAAAGGGCTGGAAAGTCGTTCGTACAGGATGTTTCCGGCATAATCTTTTACTTTACTCAGTGACATAGAGGGGAAGATGAAAAAGTGAATAAACTATCCCCTAAATTAATGATTTACACAACGGCAGTATGATCCCTGGTGGCAGTTTTAAATACCATGTTCACAATTTTGTATTTATCGCCTCTTTGTTCATCCCGAAGGGAGATACGTTCCAGCTTATTAAAGCTCCCATCTGTGAATCCTTGCAGTTTTTCGTATACTGACTGTACCACATCCAGAAATTGTAAACTCCGCTCTAACTCCATTTCATTCGTGATCCCTGAAGTGTTGCCTGTGAAATCATGACAGATCCGAACGGTCAGTAACCCTTCCACCCTTTGTTTAAGCCCCTTTAGTTCTTCCTCATTTTCACAGCCTGGAAACTGGACGGAAATCAACGCTGCCGGAAATCCTATGGATGGCCTCATTTCGTAGTCTTCCATCTGGCGTTTGTCCAGGTCTACCCAATTCAGTTCGGTGACTTCACCAAGCTTTGTCCGGGCGAGTTTAAAAAGCTCCTTGATCATTTTTTTAAATAGTTTTTAATCCTTTTTCGCATCTCCTTTTTAAGTAGTCTATGCCTTCCCATGTATTGCCTTCTGGGGATCTTCATTTTGCGTTTATGACCCTTGATTTTAACTGGCTTACCTCTTCCCATAAAATTTTTATTGGTGTAAGGCTTAATGGTCTGAACACCCGAAAACCCATTATTGTGTACCCTTGCATACTTCACTTTACTGTTTCCGGCAGCGATCCTTACCCGTCCTGGTTCCATTATCGTCGGCCTAATGGATCGTTGTAGTTTTGAGGTACGGGTAAGAATACGCCCTTCGCTACGCTTCTGGTTCTTTACGGTCTGTTCACTTAGTGGCTTCCAGGGTTTGTCAAAATAGCTTTCCTTTTGAAAGTTTTCAATGAAACTCTCGGTAGCGGTCTCCGCAATGATGTCTGGTATGCCCTTGATGGTTAGATCAAACCCCTTAAACCACGAATCGATCTTTGCTTTATTCTTTGAACCCATTTGATTACCTGATTAATATTCCCCGTCGGTACTTAGCGATTTCTTCTTTAGTCTCAGTAAGCGTAAACCATGTGTTGACCTGGCTTGCCTGACCTTTATTAATGCCACCCACAACAATCATGGTTTGATCCTGATAGTACTTAATGTAAATGAAGTTGTTAATGTCCTTGCTGCCCTTATCCCCGTTGATCCATACTTCATCAGGCGTTTGAAGCGTTTGCGACATCGCCTCCAGGTGTGCAGCTTTCTCTGTTGATTGTGTCTGAAACTCGAAATCAGTTGCCGGTAAGGCCATCGGTCGGTCATTGTAATCTTTCAGGACGGACTTACCTTCATTGACCTCCAGGGCATCATAGAAATCACTCGGATTCACATCGTCAGTGGGCAACGCTTCAGTGGCCACCTTTTTCGCATTACTGTAAGAGGGTAGCTCATAATCGGAAGGAGCCAAGCTGTTCAGGAGCTTCGCCGACTTACCGGGCTGCTTGTATACATACTGCTGGTTGGCCGTGAATATTTCCGATACTTTGCCTCGGTTCACGCCCCACCCTTGTGCCTCGTTGGACTTGAACTCTTTGGACTTAAAATACTGATCCGCTCTCTTACGCATGGAACTGATCTTGCTTTCATTGACCTCACTGGCCATTCTTGGGACAACAAAACACCTGCAATTCCATCCATTGGGAGGAAATAGTTGATCCCATCGGGGATCATCAAAAGGAAGTATCAGCCCGTGCAGCTTCTGATGTTCCGGTCTTACGTGTTCATCCTGTACGGTACGGTACTCCCAATAGGGGAATATGTCCGATTTTGCCAGTAAACGATGGTAGGTAGCAGCCGCTTCACCCGTTAAAATGGCCGTGTTGTATTCCGTTTCCAACCAGGTCTTGTTAAAAACATCAAACTTTTTGGATACGGATTCCAGGAATGATTCAAAGGTTTCGGATGCCCTGAAAAGCGCATTGATCTCCTGAACCTGGGCGAGTGTTTTCGCTGCGGAAAATCGAAAGATGTTCTGTTCAAACGCTGTCAGTAGCGCAGGGTCATCCGTATCGTACTCAAAGCCGTCTGCTAAGTTGACCTGTCGATGATCGCCATCCCAACCGCTTTTAAATCCTTTTGCTAAGACATTGGCCGTGTATTCATAAAGAGATCGGTCAAACCTATTCAAGCCTTTAGCCTCCCAGACCCTTCGAAAGAACTGGATGGAATCAAAAGACGGAAGGTTTTTCCGGTCACTCAATTTGATCGTGTGGTGAGTTCCACAACATTTCTTTGGACTCCCCTCTTTTGAGGGGAACGAACGAAAAAAGGTGAAGCAGTTTTTTAACAAAGGAAAGCTGCTCTGCCTGGTTCTCTTCCGGCTCATCTTCACCAGGAACATCGTTTGGAGTTGCCTGACCAGGTGCGGTCTGAGTTGCAGGGGCCATTACCGCAACCTTTGATTCCTGATCCTTCTTTAGTTCCTCGTAGTTTTCAGGTTTGGGGATGCCAAATTTCTCGTATAGAAAATCATCTGATACTGGAAGTTTCGCATCCCTTTTAAGTTTGACGACATCTTCCACACTGAGTTTGTGCTTTTGAGCTTCGGTAATGAACCGACCACCTTTTGTGTCAAATCCGTGCGCTCTCAGAATGGGACGAAACCGACTGTTCAGTATCCGTCTGACGAAATTCAGGTCGGATTCATTCTTTTCATCGTCCTCTTCCTGGTGTATTTTGCCTTGGGCATACCCTGATGAATCACTGGATTCGGTTGTCTCCGTTGACCCAAGTAAGCCTTTCGAAATTTCTTTATTTAGCGTTTTAATAAACCCATCTTGCAGGTCGCCATTTGCTGCACTTTTGTTTTGCAACAAATTAACGTCTGTCCCTTTCGGTCTTACCAAAGCTCCACCACTTCCCAGGGCAATAATGGCCTGGTTAAGCTTTTGCCTTTGCCCTTCATCCACCCCATCCCACTGAGCATCAACAATAGGCATTCCGAATACCTGGACGAATAATGAATAATCTCCAAAACCACCTCTTTTGTAAATGGCATAGGGTGCAGCTACCAGTAGCTTTCCGAGATCGGAAGCCTTGCCTACTTCCATGATCGTTTTCTTATACATGCCCGAACGGACATCAATCCCATCATCGGACGTATGATTGTAGGCAATCACGCCCAGGTGAGGACGCATATTCAGGTACGGCACCTCATAAGTCCCCATTTCCCATTCACCGTCCCCGTTCTGCCAAAACTTCGGCTCCATCATCTTATAGCCCCAAAACCGGGACATCATAATTCCCTGCAATAGGTCTTCAAAGCCAATGGTATCAATGAGCTGTTGAATTTCATCAACAGGCTTCCCTTCCTTGTCAACAAATGACCAGTTGGCATTGGTAATGGGATCGATCCGCTTACCGATTACGGAGGTAACATGAGCATCCAGGAGAATTTCCGAGTAAAGGCTATACAGCTTGTAGTAGTTCGGTATTAAGGACTCTGCACTTCGATGTGCAGATCGCCAGTCAGGAATTTCAATGCCATCCTTACGCTGAAAAGGAACGATCTCAATTTTGTTATTAACAATACTGATTGGTTCTCCGGCAGGATTCTTTTGCGGTTTTCTTCTTGATCCTTTTCTTGCCATATTAAAAGTGGTTTTTTCGTCTTGGGTGTGAGGACATGGATGTAAAGAATGATTTTTCCTGTCCCTGCTTATCGATAGCTGGTGGCCATCCTTCAGGGACTAATCTTCCACATTGGATCATTTTGAAATAATCTTTTATCGCATCGTCGTAACGGGTTTTAAATAGTTCCAAACTCGTACCGGAATTGGAAAGCGTTAAGAAATGCCAGCAGGCCAGATCCATGGTGCGCATGACAAGAGCTTCATCCCTATCGTCATCGGATGCACCAAAGAGGATGTTCAAATTGTATTTGGATAAGTAACCTTTCGCCTCACGAATGGCCGCTTTTTGAGCCTTCAACCATAATGTATCTGAGTCTCTTGAAATCGCATTTCGGACTTCTTCGTAGATGTGACTGTTAAAATCTGATTCTTGTAAAAACATTGGTTAGTATCGTTTAGGATTGTGTTTGATGTGCATGAGGCCTTCGATTTTCCCCATGTCCGATATGGTCTGGCTGTTTATGAAAAAGACACCACCCTCTACCGCATCAGGTGCATCATCATGCGCCCTGCTTTTGGGAGAAAGTGCCAGAAATTGAGCTTCAGTCGTTTTCATATGCTCGGAGGGCTTCATCTCTTCATTGAACCACAACTGCTCATCTCGGTTAAGAGGCTCCAATGAGGATTCAATACGGTGGTATTTATCTCCCTTATTCCGTTCATCTGCCCTTAACGGCAAGGTGACTCCATGCCTTGTATTCGCTTTTTTTATTTCCTGCTTCAGCGTATCATCAATACTTGGCCATTCAATCAAAAAGTAGATAGGAACTTTCCCCCCGTATTTCTTCATGATTTCGTATTGCCAATCAAGCATAGCCGCTGTGGTCGTTTGGGCGCAATACATTTTGATCACATGGTATTCGTCACGCCATTTACCGATTAAAGCAGTAGCCTTATAATCATTCTTCTTGCCAGATTTGTAGCTGGGGTCTGTATAAGCAACCAGGAATGAATAGTCCTTGATCGGACGCATCTTTTTGTAGTGAAGGGACTTAAATACTTTTCCTTCTGTGATCGGATTGTTAAAATATTCTCCTTGTTGTGAGGCGTAGCTTATCGGTTTTAACGCTCGATCAATCATTGCTTCCGTATTCTTCTGGGCCCAGGTAGATTTCCCGTTCTTATCTCGGATATTGATAATGTCATGATGGTCTGCCATTTTAATCGCTTTGTTAATGCAGCAATCTTCAGCGATGATGTTCCCACAAAAAATAACCAGTAGGGGATTGGAAATGGATCGGGTTGCGTAAAAGGCTTTTTCCAGCCACTCCCATTTTTTCTTCACGGTTTCGGGGTTCCGGCAGTCTTCATCGGTATCAAAATCATCGATGAGTAGAACATCCGGTCGAATGGCTTCATTTCTGGTGCCTCTTGGGTTTCCCCCTGCTCCAATGGCCCTGAACGCTACTCCCTTACGGGTAATGAATTCGCTTTCCGTCCATGATCCGTGTTTTTCCTGAATGCCATAATCATGAATGAGCCGTTCATTTTTTTCTAACTGGGCCTTGTAAGGAAGCAATAGCCTGGTCGCATCGTCTTTAGATGAAGAGGCCAACATGACATTTTTCTTCTTCGTCCTGCCTTTCCTGCCACTTTCTTCAATGACGGTCTTGCGGCCTCTTTTGGATTTTACTCGTTGAGGTTCTTCATGTCCTACCAGGGTCAGGTACAGCACTTCCATCATGGTGCGCACCGACTTGGATAGCTCCCGGCTCCATGCCCTCACTTCGTACCATTCAGGATTGCTTAGTATCCGTTTAGTTGCTTCCTTGTGAAAGGGGGCTGGTTCGCTGGTATAGTAGGATGCGAAGTAGTGTTTGAACCATGCTTCAGGATTATCCTCTAACTCTTTGATCCTGGCTAATTGCTCTTGCTTTGACTCTTCATAATCAATAGGCGATGAGCGGTTCATGTTTTCCATGAACTCATCCCAATACTCAAGCGCCTTTTTTAAATCAGCCGACCGGGTCATTTATTTGATCTTGGATTTGATGAATTGATCAGCCCATACAGTAACCCGTTTAGCAAATTCTAAGTCCATCTGACGAATGAAGATCAGGAAGTTTTTCATGGCCTCCATGGTCTCAGATAAAGAGCTATCCGTTTCTAATTGCTGGATGGCCTTTGTGATCTTACTTAAAGCATCCCCTTCTTTTGAATTGGCAAACCTTTTCCCTTTTTCACGGGCCATGATGTGATCGTTCAGTTCGGTAAGCTGCATGTACAGCCTTCTTAGTTCACTTTCTTTGGTGATCAGAAAGCTTTCGCGTAGGCGTTTCCATAGCCCCTCATCCGCGTTTATCCATTTGTTAATGGACGTTACACTGATGTTGGTTCGTTTGGCCAGTTCCTTTTGATCGGTGATGCCCTGCTGCACAAACAAGTTCTTTGCAAACTCCCTTGCAACCTCTATTTCAGCCTTACTTTTTTGATTTCTGCTTGCCATATAAGAACAAAATTCACGTGTATCCGATGGCTTGAAAAATTGCATTTGTGCAATGGTGTAGTAACTCGGATAATTTGTCCAGACACGCCAACCAATACATAAAAGGGATTTTTTGAGCGAATTAAAGCACTTTTAGTTTGCAGTGAATCACAATTTCAAGATGAAGCGAAGCAGTAAACGAATTGTACTTTCTACAGAACGAAAAAACTCACAAGGGTTTCGTACCCGAACGAGTGGAATTGACTTAGGGCAATATGAAAAGAATCCCATTCTACTTTGGATGCACTACCGCCCTGAAGGGAAATCCAAGGATGAAATACTTCCGATAGGAAATGGAGTAGACATTCAGATCAATGGGGATGAAGTTTCTTTCGTTCCCCTTTTCGATGACACAGACGATTTTGCTTTAAAGCTCTACAACAAGTATGAGAATGGCACACTAAGGGCATGTTCTGCTGGTTTGGAGCCTGTGAAATGGGATAAGGATGGTTCAGACATCTGGCTGGTAAAAAGTCGATTGGTCGAGATCACGCTTTGCGATGTGGGAAGTAATGACGATTCCCTCCCGAAAGTAGAGTTGTACAATGAAAGCGGCAATCTGATCACGCTATCTAAAGGCTTCCTGGAAAATGTAATTCCTAAATCAAATAAAAATACAGATATGCCAAAAATTGAACTGAATGCGGAACATGCATTACCCCTTTTGAAACTAGCTGCCGGATCGAATGCAGACCAGTTTCTTGAAGGAGTAAAAGGGCTAGTAAAGCTAACCGAAACACAAGCTGCGGAAATCAAGAACTTGAAAGAAGTCAAAGAGAAAGCGGAAAAGGACTTGACCGAACTCAAAGCCAAAAGTGACCACGACGAATTGGTACGCCTTACGGATGAAGCAGAGGGAAAAGGGAAGATCCTGAAGGAGACACGGGAGAAAATATTAGGAAATAAAGAAAAAGGCATTGAACCAATGACCCTTAGCAATGCCAAAACGTTTTTCGAACTGCTTCCTGAAAACCCTACGGCAGAGCAAACTCTATTAAATAATTCAACTACTAATAAGGATCTTATCACACTCACGAAAGACAAGGGATGGAAGGAACTGGAAGCGGATGGCTTACTGGTTGAGCTAAAAGCCAACCACAAAGACGTATTCAAGCAGAAGTTCCGTGACTACTTCAAAAAGGAGTATCAGGACTAAACGATAAATCAACTTTTTAATCTCGACAAATCGAATACATGACGTTAATAAGCGAAAAAAGAATACTGTGGCCGGAAGGTGAGGCCGACCGAATTACACCTGAGTTCGGGGAATTTATTTCATTCCTGGTATGGAATGCCCTGACCATCGTGGATATGCCCGGCTTAACAGGAGATACCGAACTGAGTATTGTAATAGACCGGGAATGTCCTGACGGGGCCACCTTAATAATCAACATCGATCAGGACGCGACCGCCAGGGATGTAGCATTTGGTAACGGCCTGGTTAGCGATGACTTGGTTGGAGTAGCCAACGATAAGGACACACTAACCTTCGTGTACAACAAACCAAAAGGAGAGTTCCGCTTAACGAGTAATCAAAAAACGGTAAGCACTTCCTAAATGACCTGCTGATTTAAAAGCGATAGACATTTCTATTAAAACCCTTTTAAAGAAACTTTAAATGAAAACTTTGAACATAACAAACATACTTTACAACCTCATCATAGCCTTTTTCATTGGCATGCTGTTGGTTCCATTTGCAGGGCTTGATTCCTACTATATATCCATTGGCATTTTATTGATGGGAGTAGCTTACTCCCTTTTCACTCCTCATGGAAGGGAGAGCCTTCGAGGACTAGCATTTATGGGCTTGCAAAGGGAAATCTGGCAAGACCATATTCAAGGGGAAATATTTAAAAACAACAAATTTCTTAAGCACTCAAAGAAAGTAAGTGCTGAAAGCATTTTGGGAGGTCGCGTTGTTCATATCGAACAGTCTGGGGGATCTGGTAACGTTGTTAAAAACAGAAGGAATTTACCGGCAAAAACCCGGAGACGCCAGGATAACGATGTGATCTATTTACTTAATGATTATACTACCGACCCGGTTGTTATACCTTTCACTGACGAAAAGGAGCTTAGTCCAGAGTATAGAAACTCAGTTCTTGGAGAAGATAAAGATAAGTTGATTCAATCTACGGCTGAAGATGGTATTTTAGCTTGGCTAAGCTCCGATAATTATAGCTCCTATGGGGCGACAATGATCCCCTCATCTAACATTCTTTCCTCTTCCGGTGAGGTTCCAGAGGGCTTAGATAATAATCCAACCAAGACATCTAAAAGGAAAAAGACAACCATTGATGATGCTCAGAGAATGAGATCTTACTTTTTGGAAATAGACCGTTGGTTTGAGAATAAGATGTATGCCTTGTTGACTCCTCAACAAGAAATGGAAATGTTTCCAGCCAATAGTGTCATCACGGCAACCTATATGCAAACAGTTACCGAAGAAGAACGAAGGAAAGGTGTGATGTATAAAGCACAAGGATGGAATTTCATGACCCGAAGTTCGGTGGTAAATATGAGCGAAGGAGGTGAACTAAAAGTTCCAGGGGAAGTACTTGCTAACTCCGATGATTTTACTTCACTATTCTGGTATGAGGAGGCCGTTGAACATTGTGTAGGATCTATCGAGCCATTTTTCACAGGTAGAGACGCAAGTAATTATGGGGATGTTTTCTCATTCATGATCTATTCTGGAGGTAGAGCTTGCAGGAAAGATTACAAAGGAGTGGCGTTATTAAAGCAAGGTAAACCAGCAATTGCAACTGGTAATTAAATAAAAAACTCAAAAAGGAGGAACGGCTTACACAGCGAATCCATTTACCAGATCCTTCGTGATTGACCTGAACTCCTTTTTGATTTTTAACCCAAACAAGAAATCAATATCATGTTAATGAACCTATTAAAGAACTGGTGGGGAATATTAGGAGCTTTTGTTTACGGGCTATCCATCGTTAATCAAAGTGGCATTTTCGAAGCTGTTTTTAAAGCCTTTCTAATCGCTTTTGCTGCTTTTTTCGGGAAGCTGTTTGCAGAATGGGTTCAGAGGCAATTCAAGAAGCTTTTCACCAGAAAATCAAGTAGTTCAAAACAAACGAACCAATAAAGTAAATCAAAAATGGACACAAGAACACGCGAAGAGAAGAACCTGGAGATATTCACACTCAATCCCGGTGTAAGCTTCATCTATGTCACTTCAGACGACAAAGCTTTCTTTGATGAAAACAAAGCAGAATCAAACGCTGGCAGCTTGTCGGATACAATGATCGAACGCTATAAAAGGCCAACCGGTGAAGCGATAGAGGCTTTAGATAAAGATGTGTTGGAGTCACTTAAAAAAGAGTACAAAGAGAAATCAGGAAAACCTGCACATCATACCTGGGATGTCACTACCATACAGGAAAAGCTGAATGCCCTGGAAACTTCTGAGCCTGAACAACCTGAAGACAATGCTACTGAAGATGACTTAGAGCCGGGAGAAAGTGAGCAGGATGATTCAGACAAGGACTAGCGATTAAAGTCCTGCTAGTAACAAATTCAAACCTTTTAAAAATCAATACCATGAATCAAAAAGCATTTGGAGTACAGTCTATTGAAATAGGAACCATTAATGAAAGTACGGGCTTAGGCGAATCATACACCAGCGTTGGCGATGTATACAAGGATACGGCGATTGTCGAGGAAGAGGAACCCACCTCCAACGATCACTTTGCGGAGCTTAAAAGAGACCCGGTTATCTCAGTGGTCGAAAACGGCTCTGAAACCATCCGTTTTGATTTAATGGATGCCGGAGCGGATGTGTTAGTTAACCTCTTAGGAGGCACTGCAACCGACGTAGTAGATCAGCCGGATATTTGGAGTAAGCCGTTGGGACATACCAACATTGAAAAGGCGATTCGAATCACAACGGATGACGGCACAATCTTCACCTTTAACCGGGTGAAAATAATGGCAAGTAGAAATTTACAGCCTACCAGACAAGGGATCTTTCTTGTTAAGGTCATGGGGAAGGTGTTAACCCCACTTATAAACGATCTTCCGTCTGTTACCATAACCGATAATGCTGTTACTAATACCTCTTCATGATAGAAAATATTGACAAGGAGTCGTTGGTTGCTGATCACCTGTTGCACAGAGGAACGCGTATGAAAGTACGCGCTCCCTTTTTTCTTAAGTGGATAGGGATCAAGGCGTTTTCGATGACCGTCCGTGCGCCATTTGAAGGAACCATGCACCGGGTAGCTAAATACTACCTAAGTACCGGGATCAAGGAAGATCAACTCAATGAAATCACTTACGAGGAGGCATTATCACTTTGGACCATTCATGGGAAAGTCATATCAAAAGCCATTGCATGTGCCTGGCTGAATGGATTTTGGTCAGGGATGCTTTTTACCAATCCGGTAGCCTGGTACATTCGTTGGCATTGTACACCAAAAGAGCTTTTCGGCATTACGACCATCCTGCTACTTTATGGGGGTACATCGGATTTTATGAATATTACCAGATCGGTCAGGATGATGAAGATGACCTCTCCGAAACTGGGTCAAACAAATCAGGGGAGTTAATTCAAACGGGCATGCATAGCCCCTGGGGAACAATCTATCAAATAGTAAAAGAGACGGGTTGGAGCTGGCACTACGTCCTATGGAAAGTGAGTAGGCTCAATATCATGATGATGATGGCAGATAGACCCGGTTTTAAAAAATCAACCAATGTTCGAAAAGTTTCTGGCCGGGACATGGCCAACCACTATCGGGCGAAATACACTAAAAGAGAGTAAGTGGACGAGTTTGATCCGATACATGTCGATTTTCTCCTGAATAAGGATCAGGTACAAAAGGATTCTGCCAAAATCAGAGCTGAAATCACCGGTACAGATGCGACTGCACAAAAGTCAGCGCAAAAGGTAGGAGAAACGGTAAAACGTGTATACAGTGAAAACCAAAAGGAAGTAGATAAGTATACTACCTCCGTTAAGAGGTCAACAGATACGGTAGGAGACCACACAAAAAAAGT
>JBCCXH010000132.1:0-11292 GCA_039192005.1 Bacteroidota bacterium | reverse complement strand
CCGCTCCCTGTAGCGGTTCCGGTGACGGCATAATCAACCGAGACATCCTTTCCACTGACTTCACTCAGACTCACAGCAAGGTTGGCTGTAGGGACGCTTTCATCTCCGTTACTGGTCGTTGCATCAAAAGCGATGGTAGTGGTTGTTGCGTCATTATCGATGATGGTGTAGGTATGTACGTCGTTGGTACCCAATGAGGCATTGACAGGAGAGGAGAGCGTAACGACGACGGTTTCGTCCGGTTCATCCAGCAAGTCGTCAACGATGGAGGTGATGGAGATATTTTTCGTAATATTTCCCGGGGTAATGGTGAGTGTTCCATTTGTCAACAGGTAGTCTGTACCACCTCCTGTAGCGGTTCCGGTGACGGAGTAATTGACGAAAACGTCCTGTCCGCTGGCCTCGCTCAGGCTTACGGCGAGGGTAGCTGCAGACATGCTTTCATCTCCATTGCTGGCTGTCGCATTAAAAGCGATGGTTGTGGTTGTCGCGTCGTCATCTTCGATCGTATAGGTATGTACAGTATGGATACCCAATGAGGCATTAACAGGAGAGGAGAGCGTGACGATGACGGTTTCGTCTGGTTCATCCAACAGGTCGTTCACGATGGAAGCGATAGAGATGTTACCGGTGAGATTTCCTGCCGAAATGGTGAGTGTTCCATCAGTAAGTGTATAGTCCGTTCCGCTCCCTGTAGCGGTTCCGGTGACGGCATAATCAACCGAGACATCCTTTCCACTGACTTCACTCAGACTCACAGCAAGGTTGGCTGTAGGGACGCTTTCATCTCCATTGCTGGTCGTCGCATCAAAAGCGATGGTAGCGGTTGTTGCGTCATTATCGATGATGGTGTAGGTATGTAAGTCGTTGGTACCCAATGAGGCATTGACAGGAGAGGAGAGCGTGACGATGACGGTTTCGTTCGGTTCATCCAACGCATCGTCGACGATGGACGTGATGGAGATGTTTCCGGTGGTATTCCCTTCAGAAATAGTAAAGGTTCCGTCAGCGAGTGTGTAGTCTGTTCCGCTTCCTGTAGCGCTTCCTGTGACGGTGTAGTCGACCGATGCATCGCCTGCAATAGGGGAATTTAAGGTTACTTCCAGGTCGGTACTACTTACATTTTCATCACCGGTACTGCTGGACAGAACGAACGCAATGGTCTCTGTTACATCTGTGACCTCGACCGTCCAGCTTACCTCAGCGTAGTTCCCGTCTTCATCGGTAGCCCTTAGCGTTACTTCATAGGCATTGTTCAGGTCCGCATCCAATGGATTTTCATGATTTTGAGCATCCATCGATACGATGCCTGTTGTTGCATCGACCGTAAAATCATCTGCATCATCTCCGGATAGAGTATATGTAAGTGCTCCAATGAGTGTGCCGCTTACCACCGGAGTGACGTTATACGCACTGTTTTCATTCACATTTTCGTCAGGAATATCCATGATCTCGATGCGTGGACATGCGTCGGAGGATGTTAGTGCAGCTACTGTCCATCCTCGGGCTTGCAAGGCGGTGACCGCATGAGATGCCTGGGTCCCGTAGGTTGCATTTGCATGGAATACAACATCGGTTACTGTTGGGTTGTTGTGTTCCCACCCAATCAATGTTCCGGTGAAATTTTCGCAAGACCAGGACAGTGGTGCTACGGGACTAAAAAACATCTCTGTCATATCCACATTGCTATTCAGGACCCAGCTGCCAAGGTAGTGATCAAATGCGCCGGCATTTACAAACATGCTACTCATATCAGTTACATTACGAACGTCCCATTCGTTGAGGTCGTGATCGAAGGTCAACGCATTGGAGAAAAGAGCCCCCATGTTCTCCACATTGCTGACATCCCATGTGGGTCCGTTACCCAACGAAGTCAGAGAAATAGCCTCTGTAAATAGGTAGCTCATTTCAGTGACTATACTCAGGTCAGGTGCATCCGTAGCACGGATATCCAACCGGCTACACCCTGCAAAGGCATAAGCCATGCTGCTCCATGAAATGTATCCCCACTGTTCAATGGTCAAAAGCTTGTCGGCGTTCACTCCATCACCGATGGAGCCACCACCAATGATTGCATTGGCATTGAAGAAGATCCGTGGGAAATCTCCGGAGATCATCACGGTATATATACCGGGTGTAACGTAGGTATGCGAGGCATCACCTGTTTGGTTCGTGTCTTCTGTTCCGTCTCCCCAGCTGATAGTGTAGTTGTATCCGCTACCTGCTGTCGGGATGGTGATGGATTCATTAGGACTTGTTGTTTCCCAGGTCGTGATGAAAAACTCAGGTTCACTTACGTCCTGTATGGTCACTGTCCAATCGACAAGGGTCGTATTGTTATCTTCATCTGTTGCCGTCAGGCTCACTTCGTATATATTATCTCCGTCAGCATCTTCGGGTACTTCGAAATTTTTTGCACTCATGGAAACACTGCCTGTTGCAGGGTCAAGCGTGAATTCATCGGCATCATCACCGGAGAGTGTATACTGAAGTGCTCCGATGTATGTTCCGGCCACAACCGGAGTAATGTCATATGCACTGTTCTCATCTACAGCTACGTCGGCAATGTTTGTGATCTCAAAAAGTGCACATGCACTGGCAGAAGTACTGATTAAAATGGACCATCCACGAGCTTCCAGGGCAGTGACCGCTTCTGCGGCTTTGGTACCGTACGATACATCATCAAGGTATGTGAGGTTGCTTACCGTTGGGTTGTTGTGTTCCCACCCTACCAATGTTCCGGTGGTATTGGCACAAGACATGTTGCTTCCTGAAAAAATATAGCTAATAGCTGTAGTAGCATTCAGGGTCCAACTACCCAGGTATTGGTCAAAGGTACTGGCATTTGAAAACATAAAAGCCTGGTTTAGTACGTTGTGAATGTCCCAATCGTTGAGGCTCTGGTTGAAGTTTGCGGCCTTTTCAAAAAGAGACACCATATTCTCCACATTGCCGACATCCCATGTGGGTCCGCTACCCAGCGAGGTGAGGGAAGTGGCATCGGCAAACATGAAGCTCATGTTAGTGACTGCGCTCAGGTCAGGTGCGTCCGTCGCATGGATATCCAACCGGCTACATCCTGCAAAGGCATACGTCATGCTGCTCCATGAAATACCTCCCCACTGTTCAATGGTAAGGAGCTTTTTGGCATTTACAGCGTCACCAACAGTGCCAAAAAGAGTCGTATTCGCATTGAAGAAGATCCGTGGGAAATCCCCGGAGATCATCACGGTATATACACCGGGTGAGGCGTAGGTATGCGAAGCATCACCTGTCTGGTTACTATCTTCTGTTCCATCTCCCCAGTTGACGGTGTAGTTGTATCCGTTTCCTGCTGTCGGGATGGTGATGGATTCGTTGGAAGATGTCGTTTCCCAGGTCGTGATGAAAAACCCGGCTTCGTTCACGTTGGTTTCAAAGGTCTCACCGCCGATATCAAATTGATGGACCCCGGCAGGAGTGCCGGGGATCAGTTGGTTTAAGGAAGTAAAAACAGCGACATCTTCTTTGGTTGAAGAAGTAGTAGGGTGAACGTTGAGCGTTTTATCTGTACATTCTACAAAGGCATTCGTCGTATTTTCACTTGTAGTTTCTTTAAAAACAGGCTTTTTTATTTTTTTAATGCTTTCATTTTCATTGACATGATCGACTCGGAAGATCGTACCTGTTTTATCGGAGTTAGCAGGCAGGAAATAACCGAACGTAAGAGATGCGCTACAGGTGAGGAAACTAAAAAATATGAATATCAATAGCTTTTTTTGCATCGTAACTCTTTCTGGTTGAAATTATCAACTGTAAAGTGATAACTATTAGGCATTATATGCCAGATTCTGCTTCCTACAAATGGTCTACAGATGCTATACAGACGGGTACTTTTGCACGGATATTCAGCGTGTACATAGTAGTTTCAACGGATAACACCCGAATTTTTCGGGTCGTACTCGGCAAAGGCACTGTACATTTTATAGCAAGCTTCCAGGCTATCTTTTTTTAGTGAATAGCCAAATTGAAACGTATTGATCCCCGGGTTTAAAACCTGTTGATCGATGTGCAATAGCTGATGCACGGAATCTGGTTTTTTGATGGAAAACCTGTTCATTACTGATGATCAGATGAATGCCGCCTGAAGTTCAATTTCCTTTTTTATGGAATTCTTTCCTTCCGTTCATCTTAAGGTTAAAACCAGGTCAAATGAGTATCTCAGGCCTGGAAGTAACCATTGAATAGTTCGTTTAGGATCAGCTTTTTTGCAACTGGATCAATCGAACAAAAAATGACATCAAAAACGTATCCCTTGAAATCGGGCAGAACGATGGTGCATTCACCATAACCTCCTCTTTGGAAAGCGAAGCGCTTTTTCCGAAACTTCGTGATCAATAACTAATTCCTGAATGATTCGGTCAGGCCGACAACACATTCAAAAAAAATATCAAACCGTAACGTGTTAATAGTTGTCTTATTTCTTTATTTAATTGCATTGAACAGATAGTTTTGAGCTTTTACCATTTTAGTTCAAATCATACCCCTTTACTTTAAAAAACGAAACAGGAATGAGCAATTGGAGGAGCAGACTCGTAGCAGTTGTTTTATACTTTCTGATGTTAACCGGTTTTTCTCAATCAGGAGATTTTTATGTAAGTCAGCACGTTCCTAAAGATCTTGATCTTGACAACATAAATTTTGACATCTTAACGGACCACAATGGCTTACTCGTTATTGCCAATCGATCAGGTATCCTTCAGTATGATGGGAGTTATTGGGAATTTTTTCCGACACCATCAGCCTCGTTGTCTTTGGCTGTAGATGAAGAAAACACCATTTATGTAGGATGTGTCGGGCAGTTTGGGAAGCTGGATTTTAGCGAAAATACCTTTCGATATGTTCAATTATTTGAAGTGGATTCCGCAAGAGAACTTTTTGTTCAGACGCTATATAATCAAAACAGGGTTTACTTTTTTGGAGGGGAGAACATTCATGTTTTTAATACGGAAGACGAATCGCTTAAAACCTACAAGGGGGACTTTGTAAACTTGTATAAACTAGGTGACCATGTTTTTGTAAACGGGTTAGATACAACCTTTCTATTTGAGGGTGAAAACCTGGTTCATCAGGGAAATGAACCTGATTTCGCTTATACGTTCACGGGAGAAAATGAAACCTTTTCATCAGACCTGGAGGGCTTGCTTTACAAAAAGAAAAACGAGGGTTGGGAACCACTTCCTCATAATGCGATGCTCGCAGAGATGGATATAAACGTAAGTGGAGCGGTGGCCATTAATGATACGCTGATCGCCTGTTCTACCCTAACGGGTGGGTGCCTGTTTCTGAATGTAAAAGATACCTCTTACCTTAAGACCATCGACTATCATTCAGGACTCCCTGACAACGAGATTTTTGCCATACACGCAGATGATGAAGACGGGGTATGGGTGGCACATGAGTTTGGGCTAACACGAATTGCCCCGCTCTTTCCCGCACATAGTTATTCCCACTACCCGGGGCTGGAAGGAAGTTTATTCTCAGCTTCCTGGGTGGACGGTACACTTTGGGTGAGCTCCAGTTTAGGCGTTTACTATTTCGACCGTGATACCACTTTTACGGAGAAAGTCTATTATGTGACTGAAAATGCCTCACCCGATACGCAAAGAAAAAACGGCAATAAAATACCGGGCGCTAACGTCATAAAAGTTTTGAAAGAAGAAATCCAGAAGGTGAAAGGGGATGGGAATAAGAACAAAGAGGAGGATGTTCAGGAAAGAAAAGGGTTTTTGAAAAGCTTATTTAAAAAGAAGAAAAAGGCACTGCAGGATAAGTCAGAACAAGATGCACCGTCTAAAATGACAGCCCAAACGAATGACTTAAGCGTGGAAAAACCTGTTGCTAAGCCTAGAGATAAAACACAGAAAAAAAAGAAAAATATAGGTGTAATCGATAAAATTAAAAAGGCCTTCGAGACCAAACCTAAATACATCCGAAAAACAAGTAAGGTGCCTACGGCGATTTCTTATCGATTTACAAAAGTGGAAAATGCCTCGGGAAAGTTTAAAGAGTTGGTGAAATACCAGGATAAATTGTTAGGGGCGAGCACTTCTGGTGTTTTCGAAATAGCAAAGGGGTCTTCCCAACTGGTCATTCCGGAACCGGTGAGAACCATCAGGTATCTGGAGAAAACGGACCAGTTGCTTGTCAATACGTACAACCGGGTACTGAAACTCTATACGTTAGAAGATCATATCTGGGTGGAGCTAGATGCCATGGTCCTGGATGATGTTATTCTGAATACATACGAAGATACTCATGGAGGGCTGTGGTTGGTAGGTACGAGTACCGTATTTCAGGCTTCGTTGACCGGACAAGGAATCCAACTGGTTGCTGCTTTCGAAGTAGCTAACAAAATTTTTGATGTGATGAATGTGATTTCAAGGCAGGATACACTCACATTTATCAATTATGAAGGTTATTTCTATTTAGATAAAGAAAAAGGAAAGGTGATTAAAAATGAGGAGCTGATGAATAAATTGGGGCCTCCACAACATCACTTTCAGGATCAGCAGGGAAACGTTTGGGTTTTTAATGGAAAAATATGGTATCGCTTTACAGAGGATGGAGCGATTACTTCCTATGATTACCTGAGTTTATTCAAAGACTTAAGGTTTGTGTCTTTTGATGAGCAAAGCGGACGCTACTGGTTGATTACCAAAGGCAATGAGTTGCTTAATTACGATGTGCATAATGATGCCGAAATAGGCGAAGCATACGAGATGTTTCTCAGAAGTGTGACGACACAAACACGAGCAGTAGATCACAAGGAGCTTTTTACGCTGGATTACGATGAAACCAATTTGTCATTTGAGCTTTCCAGACCGGAGTATGCCGGTTTTTTAAATTTAGAGTACCAATACCGGCTGGAAGGCCTCCAGCCAAAATGGTCCACTTGGAGTACTAACAATGTCATTGATTTTAGTTTTTTACCACCAGGAAGCTATAAGTTGCACGTCAGAACGCGAGACTCTTTTGGCCGACTTGACGAAGAAGAAGTGATCTCATTTAAAGTTAACCCTCCGTATTGGCAGCAGCCTTGGTTTTACTCGTTACAGTTTTTGTTTTTTGGAGGCTTAATGGTGGTTTCATTCCGGCTCAATCAATCCAATCGTACCAATCAGTTGTTAAGTGAAGGGTTGACCGTATTGACGATTGTCTTATTCATAGAGTTTCTTCAATCCGTTATCGGTTCCTCTTTTGCCGTTAAAAGCTCTCCGATTGTGGATTTTGCCATAGACGCTTTTGTCGCTTTATTGATATTCCCTTTAGAGCGGTTTCTTAGGATTTACCTGACCGGGGGCCGTATTTCTATTAAAAACAGAAAAGTCATCAAGAAACAGGTGATTCAGAAAGAGTTGAAAGATTGATTAGAGATGTTTATGAGTTGTTTGTGAGATTACTTCCCAATACAAAACTTACTAAAGATGTTCTCCAACAGGTCATCCGTGGTGACCTCTCCGGTGATCTCGCCGAGATGAAAGAGTGCCATTCTAATGTCTTGAGCGACCAGATCGTTTGATATGCCCAGGTTGATTCCTTCTACGACCCGGTTCAAGGCTTCATCCGTTTGTTCCAGGCTTTGCAGGTGCCGGGTGTTGGTGACGATCGTGTTGGACTGAGTGTCTGGCTTTTGTATGACAGACTTGAGGCGCTCACGAAGTTCCTCCAGGTTATTTCTGTTTTTTGCAGATAAGAATATCGCATGCTCATCCGCCAACGCCTCCATTAGGTCTGCTTTCGCTTCGTCGGATTTATTGCCGACCACAACCAGTGGAGCATTAGAAGTACGTAATTCAGCTAACTGCTCATTAATGGACGTGACCGATTCGTTCACTAAGTCAAACAGATAAATAATGACTCCGGCAGCTTTCATTTTTTCCAGCGTCCGTTCCACTCCGATCGATTCTACCCGATCTTCCGTTTCACGGATGCCGGCCGTATCGATGAACCGGAACACGATCCCATCGATGACTACCTGATCCTCAATGAAATCCCTTGTCGTTCCCGGTATGTCCGATACGATGGCTTTCTCTTCGTTGAGAAGTGCATTTAGTAACGTAGACTTTCCGGCATTTGGCTTTCCCGCAATGACGGTCGGAATGCCGTTTTTGATGGCGTTGCCATACTCGAAACTTGCGATCAGGGAGTTAATGAGGTGTTGGATCTTTTTAATTAATTGCAATAACGCGGACCGGTCGGCAAACTCGACATCTTCTTCCGAAAAGTCCAGTTCCAACTCAATCATTGAAGCAAAATGGACCAGTTGCTCACGGAGGTCTTTGATCTCGTTTGAAAAACCACCTCTCATCTGCCGCATGGCCGTTTGTTGCATGGCTACGTTTTCCGAAGCGATCAGGTCAGCAACTGCCTCTGCCTGAGCTAGGTCAAAACGACCATTTAGAAAAGCCCTTTGGGTAAACTCACCCGGTTTGGCCAGTCGTGCGCCTTTGGAGATGATCAGGTTCAATACCTTTTGGAGGATGTATTGGGAACCATGGCTGGAGAGCTCGATGACGTCTTCTTTTGTATAAGAATTCGGCCCTTTAAAAACAGAAACCAATACCTCATCGATGATCTCCTCTTGATTCCTGATGGTGCCCAGATGGATGGTATGTGACTTGACTTTAACTAAGTCTTTGCCTCTGAAAATCTCGTTTGCAATAGAAATGGACCGACCTCCCGAAATACGAATGATCCCGAGTGCACCGATACCCGGAGGAGTAGCTAAAGCAACGATTGTGTCTTGAATCTCTGACAATGATGTAAACTCAGTTGAAAATGAAAAAACGCAAAGATGAGGATTTAGGATTTAAACACAGCTCTGATAGATTGAGTTATCAAAAAATAAAACCTCAATTACCCATCGCTTGATTTAAAGAAATGGAATGACCTTCTCAGAAGCCAACAAAAGATTTTCTCTCATTGTTTAAGGTGGTGGTATACTTGCACCTCAAAAATTCACAATATAGATGGGAAAAGCTGTTAGAGTACTCAATCGGTTTTCAAGCATTTTGTTTATCGCTATTCTGCTGCTTGTTTATGCATACTTGCCTGTGCAAGTGGATTTAAAAGTACAGGAACTTTCCGTCCATAAGCAGCATTTTTTCTACTATTCCCTGGGTACCTTTATTCTAGTAAACATCTTGTTGCGTTTGGTTCTGGGGTATGGGCTTCGTTCTTTGAACCTGAGCATCCGTTCCTGGATGATGGGATTGATTTTCCTTCTCAATTTTTACATTACGCTGATCATAGGTTTTATCGGAGTGTTGAATAACTCAACCCATGTAAGTCCCTCCAGCTATGCATACCTCAATTTTTTGGGTCCGATACTGCTTATAGGCTGGATGATAGGACTAATTTTTTTAGTATTTAAAAAAAGCTAAAACTTCTTCATTATCAGTTTTTTACAGTCTCTTGCTTTAAGTGTTACTTAGCAAAAACTCAAGGTTGTTACGTGTGCTTGTTGGATTTTTATACTTATTTTGTTTGTCGAATTAGTTTGTAGTAGTTAACGAAATTATTGAATGGCCGAAGCGATTTACACGGAGGATAGCATTAAGTCACTGGACTGGAAAGAACACATACGGTTGCGTCCCGGAATGTATATTGGAAAGTTAGGAGACGGCTCCTCTCCGGATGATGGTATTTATGTGCTGGTAAAAGAAGTGATAGATAACAGCATAGATGAACACATGATGGGGTATGGAAAGACCATCGAAATAAAGGTAACGGACCATCGGGTGAAGGTAAGAGATTACGGACGTGGTATTCCGCTAGGGAAAGTTGTCGATTGTGTTTCAAAGATTAATACCGGAGGAAAATATGACTCAGGGGCATTTCAAAAGTCCGTAGGTTTGAATGGGGTGGGTACGAAAGCTGTCAATGCACTTTCCAATTATTTCAAGGTGCAAAGCTACCGCGATGGTCAAACCAAGCTGGCAGAATTTGAGCGTGGAGAAATCACAAATGATCCTAACGTATCAAAGCTGGAAGGTCGGAATGGGACAGAAACAGTCTTTGAACCAGATGGAACCGTTTTCAAGAACTTTCACTTCATCCCGGAGTATTTGGAAAACCTGATGTGGAACTATGCCTACCTGAATGCTGGTCTCACGATTATTCTCAACGGGAAGAAATACCACTCCGCAAACGGGCTGAAGGACCTGCTCACCAGAAAAGCGGACACAGAGAGCATTCGGTATCCCATCATCCATTTGAAAGGGAATGATATAGAAGTGGCACTGACGCACGCCAATCAATATGGAGAAGAGTACTATTCCTTTGTTAACGGACAGTATACGACCCAGGGCGGAACTCACTTAGCTGCTTTTAGAGAAGCGATTGTGAAAACAGTCCGGGAGTTTTACGGAAAGAATTTTGATGCCTCCGATGTAAGGTCGGCGATCATAGCCTCCATTGCGGTCAGAGTTCAGGAGCCGGTATTTGAAAGCCAGACCAAGACAAAGTTAGGTTCACAAAATGTGGGACCTGATGGACCTACGATGCGGACGTTTGTCAATGATTTCATCAAGAAAGAGCTTGACAATTACCTGCATCGAAACAGTGAAACCGCCGATGCCCTCTTAAAAAGGGTGCAACAATCTGAGAGAGAGCGAAAGGAAATTGCCGGAATCAAAAAGTTGGCAAATGAGCGGGCAAAAAAAGCGAACCTTCACAACAAAAAGCTGAGAGATTGCCGAATCCATTTCAACGATAAAAAGAAAAAGGATGAAGATAAGAAAGACAGCACGATGATCTTCATCACAGAGGGAGACAGTGCCAGTGGTTCCATTACTAAGTCCAGAGATGTACAAACACAAGCCGTCTTTTCACTTCGAGGTAAGCCATTCAACTGTTTTGGTCATACCAAAAAAGTGGTGTATGAAAACGAAGAGTTCAATTTGCTTCAACATGCATTAAATATTGAAGACGGCCTGGAAGGGTTACGTTATCGAAAGATTGTCATAGCAACGGATGCCGATGTGGACGGGATGCACATCCGGTTGTTGCTGCTTACTTACTTCCTGCAGTTTTTCCCTGAGTTGGTCAAGAACAACCATATATTTATATTGGAAACACCACTTTTCCGTGTTAGAAATAAAAAGGAAACCATCTATTGCTACTCGGAGGAAGAAAAGACAGCGGCTACGAATAAGCTAGGGAACAAGCCGGAAATCACGCGTTTTAAAGGATTGGGTGAAATATCCCCTAATGAGTTTGCCGCCTTTATAGGTGAAGACATCAGGTTGG
>JBCCXH010000131.1:0-11342 GCA_039192005.1 Bacteroidota bacterium | reverse complement strand
CGCCATTCTGCCCATTAGCCTTGTTTCTCATTTTATACTTAGAATCTATTGGCTGTCACTTGTTGGACTGAAGTCTGTATATCCCGAGTTTAAAAAAGAAGAGGTTACTCCGAGGTTTGATCGGTTTGTTAACGAGTCGCTTAAAATTGAAAAGCAGATTTCTTTCATCGACAAGATTTGTAGTTCCATCTTTGCTTTTACGTTTCTTTCGCTCTTCGCTTTTCTGTTCACCTTTGTCTGCCTGACAGCCATTATCGTTATACTACAATGGATCAACGATCCCTTTTACATTGCATTCACCATCACTTGTCTGATCTTATTCTGTGGGTTGATCTACCTGATTGATTTCCTGACACTTGGGTGGTTTAAACGAATCCAAAAAAAGTGGTTCATTACGATCTACTATCCCGTTTATCGCTTCTTTGGGTGGATCACCTTTGCCCGGCTTTACAGAGGCATCTACTATACGCTCATCCAATATGCGAGTAAGAAAGTCATGATTTTCATTACTCCGATTTACATCACCGGAGCCCTTTTCTTACTCAATCAAGGATATAGTGCAAACATTTTATTTCCTGAAACTGGCTGGGACGAATTAAAAGGTGAGTTGGTTTCAAATGAACACTACAAGGATGAGTTCCCAAAAAAAATGGTCGTAAGTCTTCCATTTATTGATTCATTTATCATTCCAAAAGATGAGCAATTCATCCGGTTACATCTGCCTTTGACGAGTGACCTTGAAGAAAAAATCCTGGAAAGGTGTGAAGAGGTTTCTGAGTACAACAGGCGTGGGATTCACTGGAGAAAATGGGTCAATATTAGCGGCGTTAACGATTTAGCCTATGACAGCACCTTTGACTACCGTCAAAATGCCAAACACATCCTGAACTGTGTTTTACAGAATACGGTCATTATGGTTGATTCTACGTTATACACAGATCTCCGGTATTATTTCAGTTCCATCAACGACCCTACCGATTATGCCGTTTTCATGACCGTATTGGACGCTTCGATGGTAGCTCGTGGCAGTCATGAACTGATCATCAAGTCCAGCCTCGATAGTATGGATATCACGATTCCTTTTTGGCGGGATTAGGACAATCTTCTTTGGAGCCTTGGTGGATGGTAATGGTATAGACCTTCATCCTGATATAAAAAACGATTAACATCATTTTTTCAACCAAGTCCCTTTTTCTAAAAAGGGACTTTGGTTCTTTTACACACATTTCATTTAACCTTACAACTATGCGACTGATAACGATCTTGATATTTTCAACCTCCTTTTACTTTTCTGCCTATGCACAAGGCCATCGGGTTGGTGTTAAAGCGGGAATAGTAGATGTAGACCTTGTCGGAGACATCGGACACAACCTGGAACTTTACTATGAAAACGAAGTGGTCAACGGACTTTTTTACGGGTTTAATTTTGGCATCGCGGCACACAATACATTTCCAAAGGAATTTGAACCCGTCAATATGCACATCAACGGAGTTCCTCCTGCCATTGATCAAGAAATACTAAATCTCAATTTTTCGGATGCTTTTTTATATGGATATCAGAGAACATCAGTAGACTACTTACAATTTGTTTTGAAGTATCGCCCTCCGTTTAATATACTAGGCCATTTTTTTTACGTACAAACCGGTTTAATGATTTCCCAGTACGAGGCGACCTTATTTACACTTGACTCTTGGCAATTTGAAAATGGCCGTATGGCTTCTTATGATACGTATTATGGAATCAATAAGAACACCCAAACCGGCTGGTTACTCGGATTAGGGATAGAACGAAATATCAGCCCGGATTACGTGCTTTCAGTTGATGCAAAGTATAACCTACAGTTTTCTTATGAGAGATTAGAATCCCCTTTAGGACTTTTACGGCTGGGAGTTGCACGGAAGTTTTAGCGTTGATAATGCATACCGTTCGGATAGAAATTGGGTGAGACAGAATTCAATACCGCTTTTACAATGATTTTATGGCGTAGCTGAATATATGCTTTAATCTATTAGGTAGGTACATACCATTTGGATACTGATCGGCGTCGATTGCAAATTTCATGTATATCTTTCCGTGAATACGTCATAAAAACCCTATCCCAAATGAGTACACCAGGTTTTGAAATCGTCCCGCCAACTACTTCCATCTCACAACTTCCCAAGGTTTTGTCTAATCCCATTCCAGTTATTGAGGAAAACCTCAAAAAGTATGGAGATCCTTACGGGGTCAGGATGGGTGATGGCAAAATCAGCATTGTTTCTACCAATCCCTCCATCGTACAGCATGTTCTTCAAAAAAAACATCGCAACTACAGTAAATCCGATATTCAGACAGAGAAAATTGCGACGTTTATCGGAAAAGGCTTGCTCACACTCGATGGTCAGGAGTGGCTAAGGCAACGTAAACTCATCCAACCAGGGTTTCATAAAAAGAAAATAGACAGCATAAAAGAAAAGATGGAACATGCCATTGTCGTCTTCTATGAAAATCTTTTGAAGGATACTTCCGAACATTCTCCTATCGATATTCATGAAAAAATGATGCAACTGGCGTTCAAAATTGTGTCTTATTCATTGTTTGGAGACTCTGTGACACCTGAGCAAATGCAACGCCTGCGGCATGCGATCGAAGTGGCTCAGGTTGTTGTGACAAAACTCATCCGCCTACCGTTTTTAAGCTGGTGGTACGAGTGGTCCGGGATCAAATCCCGTGCTCTCAAACTTGTTAACGAATCTTGTAAAGATCTCCTGAGCATCATCCACCAAAGAAGAAAAGAGGGTGAAAAAGGAGACCTGTTGGATATGTTACTGGAAGCAAGGTATGAAGATACCGGAACGTGTATGAGCGACCAGCAGCTAATTTTTGAATTAATGATCTTGTTTGTCGCCGGGCACGAAACAACTGCCAACTCCCTAAGCTGGACGTTTTATTCTCTGGCCAGGCATCCTGATGTATTGAAAAAACTTCGAAATGAGATCAGTTCAGGAAATACGGCTTACACCAGGCAAGTCATCAATGAGTCCATGAGGTTGTTCCCTCCGGCCTGGTTTACGGACCGGCTGGCGCTGGTTTCAGATGAGATCGAAGGCATACACATCCCTAAAAATAGCTTAATGATCAACTACATCTATGGCCTACACCGCAACCAGAGCACCTGGGAACGAGCCGATAAATTTGATCCGGACCGTTTTGAGGAGGGTAAACACATCATCCCCTATTCCTTTCTTCCATTTGGTGGCGGCCCAAGGTCATGCATTGGGATGCAATTTGCTATGATGGAGATGGAACTGGCCGTTTATCATTTCGTTAGCAGGTTTCAATTTGAGTTGGTAAATCAAAAAGAAGTTTCCTTAAAGCCTTTGGTCACGTTAAGGCCAAAAGGACCTATAAATATGAAGGTAGCTCCGTTGTAATGAGTTGCTACAGGAGGCTCCAACCATCCCTCGATTCCAGAGTTACTTTATCTTTTTGATCTGTTGGTATTTTACATCAAAACCAAACAGTTTTAAGGCTTTCATCTCTATCCAATAGAAGATAGCCATCAAATAATTTTCTCAATACTACCCTCTCTTGTTTACGATCATGCGTACGTTAATAAATGCTAATATTTCAAGGGCGACTATCACTGCATGCGCCACAAAATCAGCGGTCGGTGAGGCTGGTGCGTTAAGCATCGGATAGAATGGATCAATTATCATCTCCTGACCTTCCCGAAGAACATTCATGAACAGCACAACAAGAAACTGCTTTGGGTCTTGAGTAATTAAGACAAAAATCGCTGCAGCCGCCATTACTGCTGTTCTTGCTCCCATCTCATAAACAAGATTGAGCATGGGTACACCATCTACGGATATGCCCGCATCCCTAATTGCATCATGATTGAAGTAGTACATGAAAACCTGACTTAGCATGATTAGCGTAAGGATTACCTGAAAAATATTTACCCAGACTGGAATTCTCGCCTTTGATGTCTGAAGGCTATTTTCACTATCGTTTTTATTTGTCATGTTTTTAGCTATCCAATTCTGATTTGCCTCTTAACTGGTACTATAGCAACCTTATTTCATTGGTTGAAAATTGCTTCCGGTAATGTAGTTGTAGCTATCTACTACTAATTGTAAAGTCGTTTCGAGCTCGTTTAAGGATTGTGGAGTGTACAACATGACAAATCCACTCCATCCTTTTCGGTTTTGTACCGCGTAGGGATGGTGTACCGCCCACCCGGCCTCAACGGCTTCATTTGCTCTGTCCGGCGCCAGAAAAATGTGTAAACTGCCATCATCATGTATATGACCAAACTCCCGACCACCAATCAGTGCTTCGGGTACTTTTATCTTTACGTCTTCGCTCAGTGTGATCCCCTGCCATGATAGTACCACTGACGGATGGCTAACGATCCCCGGGATGGCATAGATCCTCTTCACCATTTCCTCGTGTACTTTTTCTATTCGCCTTACCCCGATTTGTACGTGTGGTATTGTTGGTGTGGTTTTGGGGCGTGAACCGGAGCGGATAGGAAGTTTGGAATATTGAGGGTCTGGTGTATTTGCCCCCTGACGCTTCATTGAATCAGCATTGTACGGCATAATAGCCACCAGTATCAGCATAAGAAATGACATAATTGATACGTAAATATTTTTTGTTAAACCATAGGATGCTACCAAAAATCGGAATATGATGTTTGTTTTTCTGGCAATTACTGGGGTAAAACTTGTACAAATCGGAAAAAATCATCGATTCAACTAGTAATTCGTTGGTGACCTGCCTTGACGCCCCCGTGTCAACCTTCTATTGGATCAATACTTTATGTTGACGTTCCGAACGACCGCTATAAACCACCAGGTAATACAGTCCTTTGCTTAGGCTGGATGTATTGAGGTTCAATCGGTCTTTTTCTTTAGATAGTTTTTGTTTGTTCATTACTACTCCTGAACTATTGATAAGAGTAATGTAAGAAGCATCTGACGATCCCAGATCTAAAAAAATATCCTCTCCGATGCTTACCGGATTGGGGAAAAGTCCCGATGGGATTTCGGCATCGTCACTAAATAAACGGACATCAGCCACAGGTTTTTTTGCGTTTTCCGACAACCTTCCCTGAATACTCCCAGGTTCGTTAAAAACCCAATAATGAATTTCTTCCGCAAGGCCATGAAGTACCTCGGCGTCTCCGCATGTCTCTTCTTGTAGGAAAAAACTAACGGATTGTGGATTCAAACCCGTTACTCGAAGAGATACGGCGTCTCCGCCATATTCTGACCCTACACCTCCAATAAAAATGGGTGATTGTCCATAAGCCTCCTCAAAAATGAGGGTAAAACTTTCGTGCGTTACGACATTGGCCGTTTTTCCGACCTCAAAAGACCCGTGATCGCTGCCTGGTTCCAATGCCAGCCAACCGACTGTTTCGGGCAAATGCCCTCCCACTGCCTGATCTTGCTCTTTTAGTTTCAGCGTAATTTTCTCCGTATCTGTGTTGCTTTCGTCGATACGCGTAATGACTGCTTCGGCTTCATTTTCTGTGACACATTGGGCAAAAACCACAGGTTCCTGATCAAATGCGTCCGGGAAATTGGCGGTTTTCCATTGGTTTGTCAGGTCGCTGAGGACTCCTGCCTGTATTTTCAGGCCATTCGGCAACGTATAGCTGCCTGACTCTACCACCAGGTATGGGATGTCTTCTACAGCGTGAAGCTCATCCAGGCATTCCCACTCATCTACCCTGACCTGAAAGCTACTGGCTGTGACCTCGCGCACCCTTACAGTAGCCGGACTTCCTCCGAAAAACGTCATGGCTCCTGCGATGACAACCGGATCCTGATACGAATTGGAAAGGCTCACGGTCTTCCAGGTATGATTGGCACTGGTTTGTCCTACTTCACCAATTACATCAAATGAATCAGATACCGCAGAAAGCGTGACACTGGTAGGGCTGTTTGTCCCTGTATGCTCGATCATGATTTTGACATCACTTTGATTTGATGTCCCGCCAGGTTGCACATTCAGTATCATGGAAGCCCCGGGTTTGAGCAAGTACGGAAAGCTTACTCCGGGGGTCACTTGAAAGTCGCCATCCCCAAACGTTGATACATCCTGGATAAGAATCGTCTGATTTCCTCCTGTATTTTGAAACATTACCTCCAGCGGACCCTCTACGGCAACATCTGTTGGGCCGGATAGCTCGCTTCTTTGAATGGGGTTTAACGTAGGTGCTACCGGACTCCCGAAGTAAAAACGCTCATGCGTCTGGACCTTTCCTCCCCCTCTCTTGGGAGAACCTGCGACAATCCAAATATTGTCGTTATTAACGATGGCCTGAGAGCCATGTCTCCCTTGATTGAGCGTGTCCAACTCCCGCCACAAACCAGTATTCACGTTCAATGCTTCAGTTTCGTTTTTGGCTGGACCGTGCTCTCGTTCCCCTCCTATCACAATCAGCTCATTTCCAATAACCGCGACTGTATTTCCAGCTCTTTGTGTCGGAATGTCATAGGGCAGGGTACTCCAGGTATCACTGGCAAAATCATAAACGTCTACTTCGGCCAACGTGCCAAGAAATACGCCACTGGCTCCGCTTTGTCTACCTCCTACCGCATAAAGTTTATCTTCTATAATCGCTGCATGGAAGTGATCGCGCGCACGAGGCGCATCCGCAAGTTTCGTCCAGGTATTCGTCTCGGGGTCGTATCTATCCAACCATGTAACCCAGCCCGGAGCAGAATGACCGGTCGTATTTCCTGAAATCACATACACGTCCCCTTTATACAAAACACAGCCCGCTCCGCCTCGTACGCGGTCCGCCGGTATAGTCGGACCGTCGTACCAGTTGTTCGTCATGGGATCATAAATCATGATTCGGTCAATTCCGGGTTCTTTTGGAAAAAAACCTGTCATCGCACCGACTGCCAACAATAACCCATGATAAGAGATGGCCTGAAAGTGATGGATAGGAAAAGGGGCATTTTTACCAATGGTCCAACTGTTTGTTGAGGGATCATAGATATTGGCATTGGAATTATTCTCACGCCCGCCAATCAAGACGAATTTATCTCCAACTTGCACGTAGGAAGCCTCATGCCGCCCTTGAGGACAACTTCCAAACGTACCAATGGGCGCACAAGTGGTAGCATCATTCACGTAGACCCATTGCCCGATGTCATTTTGTGCGATTAGACGTACGTTCGCAAATAACAAAAGCAATGCGGTGAACATCGTGCATTTTAAATAGTCGTATAGCATTTAGTTTGTAGTTTAAGTTGTAGCCAGTTAGTCCCAAAGTGAAAATCTAATGATAAAAATATAAATGAGGTAAGAGTCATCTCACCTCATTTCATTTACCCGAGACAAGCCCGGACTTTACCAAAAATTTATTGAACCATCACTTTAATCCTTTTCACCCAGTTATTTCCTGAAACCATCAGGTAGTACATACCGGGACTCATTTCAGTCGTTGAAATGCTGATCTGGTTGCCTGCGTTGGTGATCTTTTGCACACTTAAAATAGCCCCTAGATTATCAACCAGCATCACACTTTCCGCTTGTAAATTTCCGATACGCAATCGAATGGGCTGGCCTGCGTTCACCGGACTGGGAAATAAATGAACCCAATCTGACCCGTCATCGTCGTCAGCATCATTTCCTGTTTGCATGATTATTTTTCTTGCTGCATTGGTTGTGGAAGTTCCCAAAATATCTCCTAGCTGGCTAAATACCCAATAATGAACCTCTTCCGCAAATCCATGAAATGTCTCCGCATCGCCACAGGTCTCTTCTTCTACAAAAAAGCTGACCGATTGACTGCTTAAGTTATTGTACCGTAAGGCGCAGGCATCTCCTCCGTATTCGGTACCTATTCCGGCAATGAAAACAGGTGTGACAGTGTACGACTGCTGAAAATTCAGTGTAAAGAATTCGTCAGTAACTACATTGTCCGTTTTTCCCATCTGGAATGGTAATGCACCTGCCTGCTCGCCGGATTCTACCGCAATCCAGCTTACCTGCTCTCCTACATGTTCCGTAGCTCCATCTTCTTCCCTCAATTTTAAGGACAGTTGGCTTTCATTTGAGGTCTGATCATCGAAACGAACCGTTACAGCTTCTGCTTCATTTTCCGTAATGCACTGCCCGAGTACGACCGGATTTTCTGCAAATACCTCCGGGTAATCAACGGTCTTCCAATCTAAGGTCACGTCATCAACAACTCCTGCCTGCAATTTTTTACCGTTGGGCAACGTGTGGCTTCCTGCCTCCACGACTATGTAAGGAACGGTTTCGGAAACATGAGGCCCATCCAGACATTCCCACTCATCAATGCGAAGTTGAAAACTGGTCGCGGTAACATTCTGAACACGAACGGTAGATGGATCTGGCCCATTGTAACTTGGTGCTCCGGCAACTACTACCGGATGTTGGTAGGTATGTTGTAACGTCACTGTCTGCCATGTGTGATCGATGTTTACCTGTCCTACTTCACCAATCGTATTTTCAGTACCAACATCTTTCAAAGATACTTTTAGAAAATCCCAGTTGGCAGGAAAGCCATCGTCCACATCCGCAGTACCAATCATGCCGACTGCCAATGGCACATTGATATTCTGAATTGCTGATAAAACGGCACCTTTAGCAAGGAATGGCGCACCTATATTAACAGGGGTCGTAATCAGGTCCGTGCTGTAGCTGGCCTGAATCGTCCCGGTGGCTGGATTTACTTCCAAAAACAAGTTAATGTTATTTAGAAAACTTCCAATCGTAGTTGAAGGTAGGTCTTCCAGTACATTCGAATAGTTTTCTCCTTCCACTTTAAGTTGGTCGCCACTTAATACCAGCTTGATGTAATTATTTTGATTCCCCGAGCCAATGTACATCCCTTGAGATTCGGTTGTACTGTGCTGATGAAAAGGAGCTAGCATGCCCCCAGAAACCACAAATACACCTGTATTGCTTCCCACATTTACTCCATATTGATAGGCTTTTTCCTGGGTATTGGAAAACGCATCTCCTGTAGTTTGATAAATCGTCATGCCACCTACGGCTCCTCCATAAACATCATCTACGTCCTGATTCGATTCATTTGGTTTATCGACCCAATTCAACCAGTTTTCCTGAGGCCCCATGGTAACGTTCATCAACCCGGTCAACCCGAGTCCCAAATACCCTTTTAGGTCTGGTTGGTCAGAGAAAAGCTCATTGTCTACCGGTAGGTCGAAAGGGGCGCCTAACTGGAAGGGATCTTGTGGATCTAAGATGCCGTCGTTATCATCGTCCGTATCAATAAGATCAGAAAGTTTGTCTCCATCAAAATCATTGGGTTGAGAAGCTCCTGAGCATAAATCCGTACCGTTTTGAGTCTCATCTTCATTGGTGAAGCCATCGTTGTCATTGTCTGCCAGCGGGTCGTAACCGGCGTCTCCCGGAAGTATGCAGTTCACTTCTTCATCCGGTACCAGGATTTTAATGGTCTGATTGAAGGTGGCTACCCAGATGGTTCCGGGAAAGGGGTCGTTATCTCCACTACACCAGATGCCTAAGGCATTTCCGCCAAGGCCCTGCACCCAGTTGGCATGAAAGGTACTCACCGTACCGTCGGTATTTAGCTCCAACCGGTGTAAAAAACCGCCACTTTTACCTGCAATTAAATTGCCCTGCATCGCCCCACCAAAGTTGCTTGCCGTATACTCATATATGCCATTGGTGTTGTTATTCCAGACCAACACGTTGTCATCGCCGGGTCCATCCGGGTTGGTATAACCATTCCCTTTAAAATCTCCGTCTACATCTATGCTGGATGAACTTGGCACTCTCATATCCCCCTCTCTTACATCTGCCAAAGACAATGGAACGGGCGGCCAGTCTACCGGAAGTGATTTAGTTGCAAAATTGGGATTGCTTGGAGATAAAATTTGCTTCCTGAACCAGTCATCCGTAAAGCCGTTTCCATTGACGTCATCGGGATCTGAAGAGTGTGTTCCTCTTGTAAAAAGTCCTGCGCCGTTGGGGTTTGCACGTACAGGGTTAGGATGTCCTCCATAGAAGCTTCCAAACGTGTAAGTACCAATATCTTGAGTCACCAACGTCAGATGATCTTTATTGTCAATACTTTTTTCGCCATTATCAAATGTATTTGCCAGACTACCCGGCTCTCCGATGCGGTAATTATTCGTAACCGTTCCATCTAGCCCTTCGCTCTCGGGAAAACCGCCCCAACCGTTATTCCCTCCATTATCGGTTACATACAGTGCGCCAGATGCTGTTACCACCATATCATACGTATTTCGATATCCCGCAGTCAAAATTTGTACCGGACCGTTTTCGACTAATTTGGCTTGATTTAAGCCATCATTTCCGCCCCAGGGATCATGGACGTCCACGCCATCGTAATTGGGGTTATTCGGATTGGCGATGCCGTTGACATTAGGACGCGTTGGATCATCTAACGTGGGCAGGTCATAAACGTATTTTCTACCCGATTCATTATCGATGAGTACCGGAAGCGCATCTAATTGATCTAAATCAATCGCGAGCACCGCAGCAGACAAGGCATACTCTGTCAGCCAGGCAAAATTAGTCGAGGGGCTTCCAGCATTTGTATGGCCACCCTGACAAGCAAGCAGGTAGGGCTTTCCGTTGATTTCCGCAAATTCCAACCCATGAGTAGCGTGATTTTCCTCTGACCGAGGCAGTCCTCTCACCAAGTCTATTACGTCCCAAGTGGTGCCTGTCCAGGTAAGCTTGGTGATTATTCCCGAATTGGTATCCAGGTTTTTATCTCCACTGGGACCACCTATGCGCGGGTCACTCGAAGAGACATAGATAACAGGATTTTGTGCCGTTCCTACGACATAGAGCGCCGTCACCTCCCTGGTTTGTCCTCCATTGGCACTTCCATCGTCATTGTGATTGGGGATGCTACTCACCAGTTCAATGATTTCACTATCCATCACAGTGTATGACCCGTTCGCAGATTCCTGAATAGTTAGCGCAAATATGGTCCCGGACAATTCGGTGATGTACAACCGTCCGTCTGGTCCAAACTTCAGGTAAGTGGATAACCCAACATTGACCTGACCATTCAAGTCAAGGTCGCTTACGGTAAATGCTACGTCTTGTGATTTTAGGCCTTTTATTGTGGCCAGAAGTAACAAGCATGCGATACTAAATTGTTTAAAGAAGTTGCTTGACATAATCGTTTAATTATCGTAATAAAATCGTTTAATAAATGCAGGGTCAGCTTTATTGAGGGCAAAACCCAGTACGCTTTTGGGATAATGTCAGCTTGAAATCGAAACAAAGTTAGAAGCTGTATCGAGGGAGATTTCGATAGTTAAATTAAGGCTTAATTAAT
>JBCCXH010000130.1:0-11389 GCA_039192005.1 Bacteroidota bacterium | reverse complement strand
ATTATCACAAGAAGATAATGTCACCATGATCCCAATGATCATTAGGGTAAACAGTTTGAAAAAACTATGCTTATTCATCGTTTTATTTATTTTAAGTTTTACGGTTTAGCTTATATAAGATTTTAAACATGATGTTTCTGCTGGGTTTGGGCAATTTGAAATCATCAAACAGGGTACGATCAAAAACGTTGTTCAGACTAGCGCTAAAAGTCAGGCCGTTTCCGCTATTGCTGTAACTCAGTCCTATCCTGTGATCGTGTTGTACCGGAACAATGTTTTCCGGATTGGCATTGTCGAGGTTTTTCACAAGCGAAATACTGAACCGATCCACATAAAAGTAATTCCAGAAGAAATTTAGTCGACCGTCTGTACTTAGAAATCCGGGAATGGTATAGGATGCCGACGTATTAAAAAACAGGTTGGGTACATTGGGAAGGTCAAATCCTATGGTAGATTCATCAAAATCATCCTGATCTTCCAGCGTAATACGCTGATAAGTGAAATTAACATCAAATTTCAGGTTTTTAATGGGCCAAACTTTAGTGGTTAACTCTACTCCTTTGGAAAGGACGCGTTGGTCATTGATAAATTGGGAAAAATTCGGCGATGGCGCAAATAATCGGATGCGATCCTGCTGGTCTCTGAAAAATGCATTGAATTCTGCATTGAGCCTAAAATTACCGTTTTTATTTGTCTTGAAATTGATCCCCAGGTTCCCATTATGCCCCCTTTCGGGGAGCAAATCCTGGTTTTGTGCAATGGTGATAAAGTTTCCAAAGAACTCTGAAATGTTTGGGATACGTATGGTCCGTTCGTAGCTGGTTCGCAGAAAGAATCGCTTATTGAACTCGTACTTGAGTGCTGCCCCGCCACCATGATATGACCTGTTGATGGAAATAATAGACAATTCTTCATCAAGGATAGTACTTGTAAACGTAAAGTTGACGGTTTGTCCATTGACGTGATAATTCTTGTAAAAGACCGTGCTTGTGAGTCGACTTCCTTTGAGCCAGTTTGCTTCGTATTGCAACCCGAATATGTTTCTGCTGAGCGAAGACTTCTCACGGTTCGGATCTATGGTATCATTTCCAACGGTGACCCGAATGCCGTAAGGGTCTTCCCCGGAAACTTCATTGTAACCAAAAAAATTACTCGCTACCAGGTTATGCTTTTGATTAAATGAGTATTGAACGGTGCTGCGGTGCGAGGTGCCAAAGTTCGTTCCTCTTCGGTTGGTAGGGCGACCAATCTCCGCACCGGTTAGATTATCTGTCGAAAAAAGATTGCCACTCCAATCGTAACTATTCGAAGTAGAGTCATCTGTAAATCTTTTGGTGTAAGAAAAACTCGACTTTTGACTGATGTCCCAACGATCCCGAATTCTTTTGGAATAATTAATAAAACCGACCCATTGGTTGGAAGATGTCTCTACCTCTCCAAACGGACGTACCCCAAGTCTAAGTCCATGCTGGATTTCATCAAAGCGATCATTATAACCCAGAACCACTGAGAGACGATCTGCCCATTTAATGTCATATATATCTGCCTGACCTTCTACCGCGAAGGATTCGTGCGTATCGTGAAAACGGCGGGCATCAATGACTTCTTCAACTACCGTAGAATCCGGCCTCCCAAAATCATTAATGAACGGTTGAAATGATTGAATGGTGACGTCCCTGACTAGATAGTCATTGTCCGAATAATTGTAAAACCCATTCAACCCCAACGTAAGTTTGGGGTTTATTTGCCGCTTTGCGATTAAGGATGCCCGGTGTGTATTGAACGAACCCACCTGATATGCAACCTCCAGGTAATTTCCGGTAATTTTCCTCGGGATGATGTTAATCACACCACCTAACGCATCCGTAGCTACGTCGACAGGGGCGACCCCCTTATAGATGTCAACCCGGTCTATCAGGCCAATGGGCAGTGCATTTAATACCAGTCCATTCCCCAGAAACTCAATAGGAATTCCATCATAAAAGATACGTACTGCGCGACCGGTCAATCCATTCAGGTTAATGGATACATTGCTGCCCAACCCCCCTTGTTCACGAATTTGCACCCCTGTAGACCTTTTAATGAGGTCTTGTGCACCCAGTGGTTGTGCTATCAGTTCTTTTGATTCCAGTACTGTGATTTGCAGGGGTTCTGCGGCTTTAAGAGCCGCTTCGGACTCACCCACGACGACCAATTCGTCCAATAAACCTACCGAAGGCTTGAGTTGACGGTTAAGAGTAGTGACCTGATTTTCATTGATCTCAACAGTTATGGTTATTTTTTCGAATCCAAGGTAAGAAACCTCCAGGGTATAGGTCCCGGCGGGAACATCATTCAAGCTAAAGGCGCCATCCGTACCAGTGATCTCTCCAAAGCTTGTTTCTAATAACCGAACGGTTACCCCAAACAACGGTTGCCCCTTTTCGTCTTTGATGATCCCTGTTAGTTTTCCTTTCCCTGCATTCTCAGGGTTATCCTTACTACGGATTGTCGGATCGGTAACAGCGGGAGGTATTTCCCGGTCCTCCCGGATCTTTTTTGGAATCTCCTCATCCTTCAGATGGTTTCGAATGATTGGTTGTTTCTCGGTCGCTACTGGTGATGAACCTTTGGTGATTGTGTGCGTTTTTTTCACCCGATGGTTTTCAAAACGATTATTTCTTCTTATCTCCCACACATTTTCTCCTCCTAATGTGACGAGTGAAATCATGCATGCCGTAAAGGTGAGGATTGTTTTCATGTGATATTCTTGGCTTTTTAGGTACTTGGCCTTCAACGTACAGGAACGTTTTATTCTTCATTCTTCTCTGCCTGCTGGAAGGCAGTGTGGGATACGTACCGTTTATGCAGATTTCATGTGAGAGTTAGCGTTTCAAACTGTAAAAACGTGGTGGAGCTACTATTACTAAAGAGACCCAATGAAGGTAATAGATCTTTCTGCAATAGGTTATTGGAGGATGTCATTTAACCATATAAATTAATGTGAACCATTTTCCATCATTATTAGCTGTGTTAGGTGCTTTTGAAGCAACTCGCAAAAAAATTTAGAAACCTTGCTGATGATTTATCTCAAGATCCTAAACTCCATTTGACTCTAAAGTCAATTACTTAGTTCTTTATACCTATTCTCATCTGAGAACATCTTGAATGGTAAAGTACTCCCTTGATGTATCAAAAAAGGAAACTGTTTATTTAGAACCATTCTAGATAGCAAAGCTATACAAAGACTTGATAATACAAATAGCTAAGCATAGTATGTTTCATCTTATGATAAGAAAATGGTAGATTTTTTCTACCTAGTCAGCAGTCCCTATTGTAAGTAGGTTTATAAGAAGATCGGCGTAATAAGCAGTATGGTACTAAAAAGGATGATTTGAGATTTTAAATCACTCATGTAGCTTACGGTTGACCATTGACCCGAACGGCGATGTGTCTTAAATAACTCCTGTAACTGGCTGTTCACTATCAACCAATAACATACGGACAGCATGCTTTGCCCACCAATTTTATCAGGTCATCTCCTCACGCTTGCTACCCCGGACGATTCGCTTCGCTTTCCTGAACATTAACTTAAGTCCTCTCCATGAGAAAACGATTAGGTACTTGATTAAATAAAACAGGAAAAAGCCCCATGAAATGAATGTAACGATGGCAGTGGGTATGGATTTACCAATGGTGATGGTTGAGATGTAAAACAATACACAAACTGCTGTAACCCAAAAAGACCACAACCAGACTTTTCTACCGGTCGTTTTGTAGTTGACTTTCTGCTTTTGTTTTGTCTTCGTCCTTTCCAGATAGAGCACGAACCCTAAAATGGACAAAACGCCGGAAGTTAGCCCAAAAAAGGAATAAATAACTTTTACCCAAATGCCTCCAAAATCTCCGTAATGCAGCCCCTCCTGTGCATAGTATACTTTATCGTGTAAAGATTTTTTCCTGATGTCGTATTGTCCCAGCACTTCGTAATCTTTTTTATCTAAAATGAGGTAGTTAGCGTCATTCTGGTAAGCAGTCTTCGGAACGTCTCCTTTAATGGTAATTTTACGGCTTCCATCTTTAGAGAGCTTAATGAATCCAGGTGTGAGATCCGGGAATACGGCTCTGGAAGTTTCAAATGCTTTCACGTAATCTACCGCGTAATCAAGATCGTCTTCTTTGGAAATGGGTTTTTCTGCTCTTTTGTAGGTTTCGGGACTCTTTATCTGTAATGCCGGCTGAAGAAGAAATTGAAGTCCAAGCCATGCACCTGTCACGGAAATCATAAGATTAAATAATAAAGCTGTCATACCAACTACTTTGTGGTAGTCCGCTGACTTCAACTTTAGGTTTTTCTTCCGGATGGCTCCAAAAAACTGGCGCTTCATGAACTCACCGTAAATCAATATTCCGGTGATCGTCGAGACCAATAATGCCAACCCTCCAAAGCCTACCCAAAACCTACCCAAAACACCATTAAATAGCCTGACATGTATGTGTCTTATGTAGTGTCCAAATGTTTTAAGATAATCTCTTACCCCAACAACTTTACCAGCGTATGGATTGATAAAAACTTCGTATTGGTGATTATTGAACAAGGGGTTTCCACTTGCAATATTGAAACGAAGCCTCCAGTTTTTCGCTTTATCCACCGATGGGAAAATACGATCAAAATTGGATGCGCCGTATTCATTTTTAAGGCTATCAATCAGGTTATTCACCTCTGGGTGAAAGGCTGCTTCCTGATCAGGTGTATCAATTTCAAAATATCGAGCATTGATTGCTTCATCAATTTCTACTTTGAACAAAGCAAGTACACCTGTTACGCTTAAAATAGCAATCACTACTCCTGCATACAATCCAACCCAGTTGTGAATGCGCCAGAGTTTTTTATTTACTTTTTTTGACCCAGCCATTTTTTTGTCGTATGATAAATTCGGGAAAGATAAACAGCACTTGAATAACGAGTAACATCCAATTGTCAGTGATTTGATTTTCGACTGCTTTCGTAAGATTACAGTAAGGGTCAATTTTTGTCTTAATCATTTCGTCGCCTGTAAGCCAATTTGAAACAGCCCGATCAAAAATCAGGTTTTACGTGTGGTTTTGGTTTCTTACCACTGATAAAAAAAATAATACAACCCACCCAGATGCATGAATGTAATGGATACCAGCAGCCACCGTCTTTTATATTTTAAATAAAGTGGCGTGATGAGGAGTATCATGCTAATAAGCATGACCTGAGCCCTTAAATCAGTTTTATAATTATCAATGGATTGTTGATCAAACCGATAATGAAGCTCAAACGTCTCATTTGACTGGCTATATTCATGAACGATATAAGACCAAATGACAAGGGTAACATTCACCAATAAAAAGAGTACCGGTAAAATGTAATGCTCATCAATTTTGTTAGGCAATTTTACTTTTCTTGCTTCCATTAAAAATCAGGTTCGTGTTTTTGCGAGCATTTTATTTCTACTTTACGAAGTTAACTGCTAACCAGGTCTAGTACCTGGATTTGATGTTTTTTAGCATCCCCCTTCGCCTCCTTTACCAGAAAAAAGGGGAATATTGGCATTAAAAATCAACTTCATAAAGTAGAAATAAGAACCTTTAAAAAGCCTGCTTTTTCAAATAAACTTTCTCTTTCCGAGATCAGGCTTTTCAAGGATTCTGTAAGTTATTTAAAGGATAAACCTGGCATTCAATCCTACTAATTCAATGACAGGCTGTATTCGTTGGCCATCCCGACAAGTACTTTCCTTTTCCCTTCAAAAGGTTCACGACCATGCGTATATAACATGTTATCCAACAACAGTAAATCGTTTTCCAGCCAGTCAAAGCTTACTTTGGTTTTTTCGTATACTCCTCTAATGACATCAAGGGCTGCCGGGTCAATGGGTGTGCCGTCTCCGAAGTAGGTATTTCTTGGTAAGTTTTCTTCTCCCAATACGGCAATTAAACCTTCTCTTAATTCACTATCCAGGTTGCTTACGTGGAAAAGGTGCGCCTGATTGAACCACAATTTTTCTTTTGTAAAAGGATGGACGAGCGAAGCTTTATTGATCTGTTTTGTCCGAAGCCCGTTTGGCGTCCATTCTGCCAGGATGTTATTCTTTTTACAAAAAGCTTCTACTTCATCCTTACTTTCTGTTTGGAAAACTTCTTTCCATGGCAAATCAATATCGGAATAATTTCTAACGTACATCACGTTCTTTCTTTCGAATTCTTCTCTGATTTCCGCAGGAATTTCATTGTAGGCAATGCGACTATCTGAGATGGGGGTATTGCCCATCTTATCTGCTTTTACTTTACATACCAGACCTATTCTGGTTGGCCATTTATTGGAATACGCTTTTTCATTATGCTGTGGAATCCACTCAGAATGATGATATTCTGTTGCCGTATAGACATTGTTCTTCAATTCCGTTCTGGGAGTAGATCGGTAGGCATAGTCTATCAGTTCTCCACCAAATAATAAGGAGAGGATCGACCCAAAGTCATTTTCGTCTATGTTCTTAAAGCCACGTATCAACAACACCCCGGTCTTTTCAACAAAAGCCTTCACTTCTTCTTTATTCTCATTTGCCCACTCCAAAGGCGATGAATTTTCATCCTCTACGTTGTAAAGCATGTCCAAGCCTAGTAAAGGCTTAATCTTCGTTATGTCCATCATGGTAATTTCAAAAAAAATTTATGTTCGTAATTATTAATTTTCTATAATGTATCTGCTTACTCCATCACTATCCTGATGGTAAAACCTTACCTTAATCGGGTAGCAGTAAACGTTTCACAGTCCTGATCATGAAACCGTGAGAATGCACCTTAATCATAATATCATGTTCCGTTTCATTTGATTGTTACACACTCATTTCCTTCTGTTCATTTAAGCGTCCCGTGATCTCCTCTGCGTAAGCTTTATTCAAAATAGTTGCGTGCTCAGCAGGTAGGGTATGTACCATTACCTCGGTAGTCGTGTACTTATTCCAACCGTAGTCAGATTCACTGTTCTCCCTGACAACCTGCGCTCCGTCCGCTCCTTTTTTCCGATATATTGCTTTGAATAACGTAACCTGTACTGCCAGTTTTTCCTCCATTTCGGGCCTATAGGAACTTAGCAGTTTGTAGTTATTGAAGACTACTCCGAGCCTGCCTTTCAGTGCCGTTTTGCTCAGCGTATCCTTTACCTGCTTATGCATTTCGTCAATTTGCGCTCCAATGGATTTACCCTCAATGGCCAAATCCGTCCAACCATACGCGTTCCCGTAATTTTCAATCAGATCTTTGAGGAAAAGGGCAAAATCTTCGTCCTCGTCTTTTACCTCCGGTGCCAGGCTCGTCCTGATTTTTCCATCGAAGATGAGTAATTCATCTACTTCAAATCCTTTTTGCCTCAACTGTAAGGCCATTTCAAGCGCTATACTTGCTCCAAAAGAATATCCCCCGAGACGGTAAGGACCTTGCGGGTCTGTTTTTTGCATCTCTGCGATGAATGCAGCGGCCATTTCTTCAATGGATGCTGAAACATTGGATTTCCCATCCAATCCTGGACATTGAAAGGCGTAAACCGGCTGGTTGTCTCCTAGTGATCTGGCTAACTCAAAATAACTGTTGGCCGTTCCGGAGATCTCCGGCGCCAAAAATATCGGCTTTTGATCTCCTGATTCTCGTAGTGAAATCATCGTTTCATGCCCGGAAAGACCATCAGCAGTTACATGAGCGGCAAACTCGGAAATGGTCGGGTATTTGAATACAAAGGCAAAAGGTACCTCTGCATTTAACCGTTTATTGATACTGGAGATTAGGTGAACAATCAATAGACTGTGGCCACCCAATTCAAAGAAATTATCGTAAATACCGACTTTTTCTATACCTAATAACTCCTGCCAGATCTCTGTTAATGCCATTTCCAACTCTGTTCCTGGAGCTGCATATCCTTTCGTGAGCAAGGCTGAATGATCCAGGTCAGGCAATGCTTTCCGGTCTAACTTACCATTAACCGTCAATGGCATCTCTTCTAACGCGACCCACCAACGTGGAACCATGTACTCCGGCAACTTTTGCTGCAATTGGTCCTGTAAAAATTCCTTGTCTAAAGCGCCTTCCATCACCACATATCCGATCAATCGTTTGTCGACGTACCCGTCTTCTCTGGCCAACACGCATGATTGCGTGATCCCGGATACGGATGCCAGGACGTTTTCGATCTCGCCCAACTCGATACGATACCCACGGACTTTCACCTGAGTATCTTTCCTGCCAACAAACTCGATCGTACCATCTGGCAACTGCCAGGCCAGGTCACCCGTCTTATACAGACGATCTCCCGCGTTAGATGGATGAGCAACAAATTGCTCTTTGGTCAGGGATTCGTTGTTGAGGTACCCGCGTGCTACCTGATCTCCGCCGATGTACAGTTCGCCAACGACTCCGGTTGGGACCAGCCTTTCACTGGTATCCAAAATGTAAAAGCTTGTGTTGGCCACCGGAAGTCCAATCGGTACGGTAGTTAATGAGGATGCGTCTTTCGGAACGGACCAACTGCTTACGTGAACAGCCGCCTCAGTGGGACCGTACAGGTTATCAAATCGTACCTCAGGGAACAGTTTTCTGAACTTACGTACCTGCTCTCCCGTCAACGCTTCTCCACTACATAAAACCCTGCGTAGGGTGCGGCAATCTCCCGCAGCTAATCCCGTTAAAAAGGCGGCTAACATGGACGGAACGAAATGAATGGTTGTCACCTGTTGTGACTCCATCAACTCCTTCAGGTAAGCAACGTCTCCCTGACCGCCCGGGCGTGCCAGAACCAACCTTGCCCCACTGATCAATGGCCATAGCAGCTCCCAGACCGATACATCAAAACTGAAGTTGGCCTTCTGCAAGAGTGCATCTTCCGAGGATAACTGATAGGTCTCCTGCGTCCATAATAGTTGATTGACAATGCCCTCATGGGAATTCATCACGCCTTTAGGCTGCCCTGTGCTACCTGAGGTATAAATGACATAGGCCAGATGCTCGGGAGAAGCCATACTTTTTAGCTGTTCCGTCGGTTCCTGACTGATCTTATCCCAATCTCCGTCCAATAAAATAACCTCCGGACGGTCCGACCTTGAAAAAGCGGCCGCATGTTCTCCGGAACTAAGGACCATTTTCACACCGGAATCTTCCAACAGGTAGTCAATACGTGCCTCTGGGTACTCCGAATCAATGGGTACGTAAGCACCCCCGGATTTCAGAATTCCTAACACTCCTACGACCATTTCCAAACCGCGACCGACACAAATCCCTACCAGCACATCAGTGCTTACGCCTTTGCTTACTAAGTAGTGTGCCAGTTGATTCGAACGCTCATCGAGTTCCTTATAGCTCAAAGATTCCTGTTCGTAAACGACTGCAACCTCGCCGGGTGTTTTCTTTACCTGCTCACGGAACAGGTCGACCACCGTTTGATCTGCAGGATAACCGGCGGCTGTATCATTGAAACGAGTCCATACCTGATTTGCTTCTTCTTCGGGTATAATTGACAATTCACTAACTGTTCTTTCCGACCCCTTATCTGCATGCTCCAGTATGGTCTTCAGGGATGCTTCCATGTAGGACAACACCTGGGAAGGATCGATGCCAACATTGGATAGTGTGGCAGTTAATCTAAAATCATCTCCGTAATCATCGATATCGAAATTGAACGGGTAATTCGTTCGTTGTATTCTCGACACCACCTTGTTACCGGAGCCGTCCGCCTGCTCCGCGTCACCCGCTGATGAACGTTGTGTTGAGTGACGGTAATTTAATAAGGCACTGAACAAGGGAACATCATTGGCCACCCCACTCCATTGATGGACTTTTGATAAAGGTGTTTGTTCGTGATCCAGCAGTGCCCGCAGGCGCTCATTTGTCTGGCTAATGTACGCTGCCACGTCGCCATGGAGATCCAATAGCAAAGGCAGCCCGTTCATAAATAAACCGAGCGAAGCGTCTGAGCCTTTTGCTCCCTGCAACCTTCCGAGTAATACAGAGCCAAAAAGGGCATACTCTGAGTTGCTGCACCTTCCGATCATCAAACCGAAAGCTGCGTGGAACAATACCGCAGGACTCATCTGTAAATCGCCCGATACCTGACGTATGGCATCTCGTACATCCGATGATAACATCTTTTGTGACGTGGCCATCGGAGTGGCACCATCTACCATCGTATCCGATAAATTGAACGGATAAGTAGGTGCTTCTATTCCTGCATATAATTCACTGAAGTATTGCTCGCTCCTGGCAAGCTTTTCTTTGTTTAACGTATGGCCGATGAAATCCCGATAGAGCGCAGGCTCTGGAAGCAGGCCTGACCGACCGGATAAATAAAGCGCGATTTCCTCTCTAATCTTTGCTGTGCCCACATGGTCCATGATCGTATGATGGTAATTCAATACGAGGTAGTACGTCTCGTTAGCCGGATCGTCGGCTACTTTTACCCGTAACATGGGAGCGGTGGCCAGGTCTATGTATAAATTCTCCGATGCAATCTCCTGCTCCACCTGAGGTAAGACTTCCTGATCAGCAGCTATCGGTAACTCGGCCAACGGCAGGTCTACTTCCCTAAGCACTACCTGTATCGCCTGAGAAAAACCCGTACTTAAAATGCAGGTACGGAAAACGTCATGACGATCGATCACAAAACGCAAGCCTTTGATAAATTCCGAACGTAATTCCGGTGATGAAAAAGACAACAAGTTCGCATACAGGTAAGGATCACCGTGTTCTTCATCGCTCATCAAATGATGGAAGTAAATCCCCTCCTGCAATGGAGATAGCGGATAGATGTCCTGAATATTGGCGGCCCCTCCGGGTACCTGATCCATAATGCGTTCCAGTTCTTCCTGACTCAAATCGGCCAGGGTAACCATGGCAGGGGTAATGTAGGTGCAGCCTAGTATGATGCCATTCTTCGGTACCTGATAGCCTTCTTCCACCGCCGACAACTTCGTACTCAACAACGCAATGCTCGGGTCTGCGTAAAAGTCTTTGATATTGACCGTATACCCCAGCTTTTGTATCCGTGCGATCAGGCGAATCGCCAGTAAACTCTGGCCGCCCAACTCAAAGAAGTTGTCGAATACACCGACCTGCTCAACGCCCAACAAATCCTGCCAGATCTCGACTAACTCCGCTTCTGCTTCCGTTCTTGGAGCGACGTATGCTTTGGTGGATAAGTCTGAACCGTCCGGCTCGGGTAACGACTTCCGGTCGATTTTTCCATTGTCGGTCAACGGCATTTCTTCCAGCTTCACCCACAGTTGAGGCACCATGTACTCCGGCAGGCTTTGCTGTAACTTTTCTTCTAGTGACTCCTTCCAGGCGGCTTTATCCAGCTCGGCCTCCATCACGACATATCCGATCAATCGCTTGTCGCCGT
>JBCCXH010000129.1:0-11425 GCA_039192005.1 Bacteroidota bacterium | reverse complement strand
TGAGTTCAGAGTTCCAGCGGAAAAAATTGACTTACTTCTTTCGATTATTAGATCTTGATCGAAACCAACAGCTAGAGGTTAATGACTTTTCCGATATGGTAGAGTACGTTCGGGCAAGGCTAGACATCGAAGAGGGCAGCATCGCACATAAAAATATTGCAGATAAAGCCACCCGTTTTTTCCATCAACTGGTTGCAGATATTTCTCCTAAAAATCAGCAGGCAATCAGTGAAAAAGAGTGGATTACTTATTTTGGGAAGAAGCTCAACGGGAAAAAGAAGGAAGCGGCATTGGAAAAATATCAGGAGTTGATTTTTCGCTATATGTTTGATTTTTTTGATCACAACCATGACGGCTTCATCACAAAAAATGAATACCAAATCTTCTTCGAAATTTTTGGCGTGGATAAAACCTACTTTGATAAGAGTTTCAGCTTCCTTGACAAGAACAGAGATGAAAAGATCTCCAGGTATGAGATTTTGGCAGCTATTGAAGATTTCTTAATGTCCGATGAAGAGGAAGCCAAAGGAAACTGGATTTTTGGCAACTTGTAGAAAACACCCAAATAAAGGGTTTTGAATAATTATTAAAAGCCAAGCCTTCTTTAGGACCATGCTTCGGGTGGCGAGTAGTCCCAAAGAAGACTCTTTTCTTACTTGAAATATACTTTCTCTTTCTTATTGTACTTATTTCGGTAAGTCAGTCGCCACCCGTCGCTTCCCCACTTTTTTACTTTGTATTCGTAAGGAATGCGTCTGCGCTCCTCAGTAAATGAGTCATACGTCAGGATCAACGTATTGCCATTTAACGTCCATTCACCACCTAGTTTTGCATAGTTATTTCTATCGTGGTAGAATTTCCGATCGATTCGCATCGTCAGCGTTTCGCCTATTTCCCAATAGGGTCTTTTACATTTTACTAACATAGTGATCCATTTCTGTTTAGATTGCAGTACTGCTTCCATTTTGGAAAGCTTTTGCCCGTCTGCCGTTTGGATTGCTATGAGTAGAACAAGGATTACGTATAATTTTCTCATATCTTGAGTTTTTTTTATTACGATTCAAAATCTGTGCCTCAAATTAAAAAGCTTTCATTACAACATGAATAATCTAGAAGAGAGAATCAAAAATACAGTCAGAGATATTCCTGATTTTCCTAAAAAAGGGATCCTTTTTAAAGACATCACTCCTTTATTGCTCAATGTGTCAGTCAGTCAGGAAATCACGGATGCATTGGCCGGTTATTGGGAAGACAAATCCATAGACGTTATTGCAGGAATTGAGTCGCGCGGGTTGATGTGGGGGCATTCGCTTGCGCAAAAGTTAGGCGTCCCATTTGTTCCGATAAGAAAAAAAGGAAAATTACCAGCACCTGCTTATTCATTTAAATACGATCTGGAATACGGCTCTGCTGAAATAGAGATGCATCAGGATGCTATTTCTCCGGGGCAAAACGTTTTGGTTCATGACGATCTTTTGGCGACCGGAGGTACCGCATTAGGAGCTGCCGAGCTTGTCAGGATAGGAGGTGGGAAGGTAAGCGGTTTTTCATTTATCGTGGAACTGACCTTTCTGAGCGCGATCTCCAAATTATTGCCCATTTCGGAGGATGTCCATGCATTGGTAAAATATTAGAAAAGTGTGGTTTGTGCGTAAATCACGTACGTGTTTCATTTAAAAATCATTAGAGAAATACTGAATTTTTGGTAAAAAATTCAGTTAGATGGCTTTTTTATTGTTGTTGTTTCATTTTGATGATAAGATTGTTGAAAGAATCACAATTATGAAAAAGAAACCAATAGAGAATTTTTTGATTACCAGGTACAAAAAGTTCGTCTCACAGTTTAGACTTGTTGTCATCGATGAGGTTCAGGTCAGAGTAAAAGAAAAGCTGGTCTTCGAAAGCATTTTTGAAGAATTAGTTAATCAGGAAATCTTAAGCGAAGAAATTGCTCATATCGATGCTTATGGATATTGTGAGATCCGAAGAATAAATAATCAATACGCGTCGATTACGTTAAGCTCCGTTAACATCCCCGATCGCATCTTAAATAAATTTGATCCATCAAGAGTGGAATCCTTATTGGGTAAGATCGGAGGATCGCTTTTCTATCATTTCGAATCAAATCAGATGTCATTGATCTTGACTTTTCAAAATAAGAAATGATGAAATGATAAGAAAAATGAATGCGAAACCAAATTACCCACGATCAAAATGAGTTTACTAACTGATAAGAAATAGGGGATGGGCTTGAAAATGATTAGCTGTTACTTAGTTTTAACTTTAATTTTTCCAGTTCACCCTCTATTTTACTCAACCGGTTATTTATTGTAGATACCGGGTTTGATATTGTAGAATAAACACCTACCACCTCAAAAACTTTTATGATTTCACTTTTAGTGATCGTTGTCGGTTCGTACATTGGATTGCCTGCAGAGAGTACGACCTGATCGTCTTTTACATCGTCCACTATTCGGGTTTTAATGCCATCAGGGGAGAGCATACAAACCAATTGCTCTGCTTTACATGTTTCGCTTTCCTTGCAAAAAAGCAAATCCCCGTGCTTAAAACCGGGCGTGCCCAGTTCCATTTCATTTCCTTCATGTTCCATAACCAGAACGATGTCATCACTGGAGACCTCTATTCTGGGTAATCCTTCCATATAGAGTTTACTATGATGATTGACCAGAAAATTGACTTTTTCTGCACGTTTTATCAAAGGCGCCGTCCTTGATTTTGGTTGGTTATCCAATTCATGTACACGGTCTAATTTTTTATTTAGAAGTCCCAAGCTGAAGATGTCTTTGGAAGTAAGCGATCGGGTCAACATGACATCAATAGACAAGTTGAAATGCTTGGAAATCTGAATGAGCGTTTCAATTTTAGGTTCTGATCTGCCTTCTTCATAAGCGCCAATGCTGGGTCTCGCCAAATTGAAAAGCTTCGCGAATTCAGACTGACTGATGTTCTTCGCCTCTCTTATTTTTTTGATGTTCTGACCAATAAATGAAAAATGTCTGCTAATTTTTTGAGCCATGCCAAAACTTTTATCACAAAGTATGCGTATTACTAGACAACAAACAAAAAGATGACCTAAAATGATCACGGATTATCTAAAAGAATTTAGCTTAGACCGATCACTTTAAAAACAATGACCAACTAAAATTTATGGAATCGTATTTTGATACAGTAAAAAATTATTTGTTAGAACTTGACTTCGATCTGGTACAAGAAGACGAAGCTGATGGCATCTTCGTTGTCGAAAACGAAGACAGCGGAATGAAAAATGTGGTTTTAATTGTAGCAGACCCCATTTTAATTGTCGAACAGTTTCTATTTGAATTAGGGGAAGATGCTCCTCAAGTGAGCATGGAACTACTAAAGAAAAACAGGGACATTATCCACGGGGCATTTGCGCTGGATGAGTCCGGAAAAAAAGTTTATTTCAGAAATACACATGAGTGTGAAAACCTGGATTTGAATGAATTGGAAGCAACTCTCAATTCCTTAGCGTTGCTTCTAAGTGAATACTCTACCCAATTAATTGAATTTAGCAAAAAGTAAAATAGATAGCAATGAATGTTTTTAAACGAATTTTTAAAATAGGCGAGGCAGAAACGCACTCGATGATCAATAAGTTAGAAGACCCTATTAAGATGACCGAGCAAGGCATCAGGGATTTAAAGAAAGATTTGGACGAAAGTTTAAAGGCACTGGCAGAAGTGAAAGCCATGGCCATACGCTCAAAAAATGACATGCAAACGAACGTGTCAAAAGCCAAAGACTATGAAGGAAAAGCCATGTTGCTACTTAAAAAGGCCCAATCGGGTGAATTGGAAGCAACTGAAGCGGATCGCTTAGCGACGGAAGCGCTAAGTAAAAAGGAAGAGCACAATCAGTCAGCAAGTCGAGCCAAGACTGAAGTAGATCGATTTGAAACCAATGTAGGGCAGCTGGATGGAAAAGTGAAAAAGCTAAGGTCTGACATTTCTGCTTATGAAAACGAACTGCGTACGTTAAAAGCACGTGTAAAAGTGAGCGAGGCTACTGCTAAAGTAAATAAGCAAATGGCGCAAATTGATTCTTCAAGTACCGTTTCTATGTTGGAGCGTATGAAAGACAAAGTCGCACAACAAGAAGCACTTGCCGAGGCATACGGTGAGGTTGCAGGAGAAAGTAAATCGTTGGATGATGAGATCGACTCCGCATTGGATGGTTCATCCGCTCAGGCTTCTGATGATTTGGCAGCCTTAAAGGCGAAACTCGGCATGGACAAATAATACAGGTTAGGTCAAATGACCTAACCCTCTTTTTTTAATAATAGAAATAAATATAATGATCACACCACGTTTTTTAACAGCAGCATTTATCCTTATCCTCTTCATTTCCCTCTTCGGATTTGTTTTTAACTTCTTGTTTCGGGTAGGATTGTTGCTTCTTATTGCTCTCGGAGTTGTTTATTTATTGAAAAGAATCTTAAATTGATCCTATGTTTGGTTTTTTAAAGAAAAAGAAAGAGCCCTCCTATGATGTAACCAATCTCAGTTTGAATGACCTGGACTTTGGTTTCATTGTAGATTATGACATGAAGTCATGGGTAGTCAAGGAAGTCTATGAATACGACTGGGGGAGCAATAATTTTTCGAAGGAATATAAAATTGACAGCGGTGACGAGGTTGCATTTCTCAGTATTGAAGACGATGGGGAGTTATTCATTACACTGACGAAAGCAATTAAAATCCGTCAAATTGATGAAGACATCTCTGACACCATTGTTGAGACGAAAAAAGCACCGAAAAAAATTCATTATGAAGGAGTGAAGTATTTTCTGGATAGCGACTCAGCGGGGTACTTTCGTGACTGTAGTAAAGAGACCAAAGATTGGGAGGAACTGATTTCCTGGGAATATTATGATGAAAATGAAGAGAAAATCATTAGTATTACGCAGTGGGACGAACGCACCTTTGATGCGTCCGCTGGAATTGTCCTAAAACCGTATCAGTTCTCAAATATTATACCTGGAAATTAGCCTATGTTCGAATCACCCAATTGGAAAGCTTTTTTGCTACTAGCCCTGTTAGGTTCATTTGCGGGTTGTGGTGGTGGAAACAGCTTTCGCAAATCACCTCTTGACGAAATCATCAGAGACTTGCCCAGAGATGAGGTCTTTTCCATCATACTTTATGACATGGACGCAGAGGGAAATTTTTCCAAAACGTACTTTCACGAATATGAAGTCATTACCGGATCAGATCCGAATAAAATTAAAAGTGAACGAACGGGCTTCCTGAAAGTAAGCGAGCGGGAATTCAACAGCCACATCAACGACATGGGAATGGAAATCGCCGCAAGAGACAGCACCGGAAAATTATCAAAAGCCGTGACTCCTCCGGGATACTCTAACTACGTGGGTAATCCTCGTTATGGTAGCTGGCAGTCCAACGGGAACGGAGGTAGTTTTTGGGCGTTTTATGGTCAATATGCTTTTATGAGTTCCATGTTCAACTTATTTGCCTATCCGGCAAGAAGGTCCTATTACGATGACTGGAGGGGTGGATATTATGGAAGAGGGCGATCTTACTACGGCCCTACTTCCGGAGGTACTTCTTATTATGGAACCAATAGTAATTATACAAAATCAAAAAATCCGTCTTCTTCTTGGAACTCGAGAAGCTCTTCTTTTAAGAACAGCGTAAGAAACAGAGTGAGTCGTTCCAGCGGTAAGTCCGGGAGTTCCAGGACGTATCGTTCCCGAGGTGGTGGATTTGGAAAATAATTTGTGCTAACCAATATTTAACCTATGGCCATATTAGACGGCATTCTTACTTCCCTGATCTACATCTTATCAGGCTTTGCCCTTTTTCTACTAGGTAAATGGGCGTATCGGTTGTTCAACCCAAAGGTGAACGTGGCTCACGAATTAGTGGAAGCGGATAACGTGGCGTTTGCTTTTGCTCATGTGGGGTACTTTATTGGGTTGTTACTGGCAATTGGAAGCGCCTTTACCGGAGAGACCGAAGGGTTAGTGACTGATTTGACTAACATCGGCATTTATGGTACGTTGTCCATCGTTTTGCTGAATCTTTCACGGATCATCAATAACAAGATCATTCTTTCCAAGTTTGATTTGAAACACGAGATCATTGAAAAACACAGCATCGGATCGGGTGTGATTCAGGGAGCGAACGGAATAGCTACCGGTTTGGTCGTGCTTGGTTCCATCACGGGAGAAGGCTACGGAGCGGGAGGCCCCGTTGTAAACGTGATCCTTTATTGGGTACTGGGGCAAATAATTTTGTTCATTGCCTCCAAAGTTTATGATTTCATTACCCCTTATAAATTTCAAGTACATGCTGCTAAAGGGAACGTTGCGGTAGCGATCGGTTATGCCGGCGCGATCATAGCGATTGCCAACCTGGTAAGGAATGCCCTGACCCACGATTTTGAATCGTGGTTGATCACCTTTGAAGAAGTGGCGTTTGAAGTAATTTTAGGGTTGGCATTTCTTCCCATTGCCCGGCTGTTTTGTGATAAAATTTTACTTCCTGGTCAAAACTTGACGGATGAATTGATCAATCAGGAAAAACCTAACGTGGGTGCTGCCCTTGTAGAGGCTTTTTCTTATGTAGGAGGCTCCTTACTTATTGTTTGGGCGCTTTAATAGTCTGTCACGTCCGGTTTTTTCATTTTATGCACGCAACTCATTCATTGTACCATGTGATGTCAGATCCAATTCCATGGGTCTGCATACGGGAGTTAAACCCGGCGCGGAGTACAACATAAGGAAGTAAGAATTGTCCAGAACCAAGCATACCTCTGTTTTCCTAAAGGTGGCCTTATTCGCTACGGGTTTAGCGGGTATTGTATCAGAATATACGTTGTCCACGTTGGCTACCTACTTCCTTGGAGATTCTGTCTTTCAATGGACCATGATCGTTTCTACTATGTTGTTTTCCATGGGATTAGGCAGCAGGTTGAGCAAGTTTATTGATGATGCGCTTTTGGAAAAGTTTGTGCTAATTGAGTTTTCCTTGTCCATCATTGCCTCAAATGTTACCATCATCGTATACGTCTTTTTTGCGATCTATGACTACACAGCATTTATCATCTACTTTTTGAGTGTTTTGATCGGGCTGTTCATCGGAATGGAGATTCCTTTGGTGATCCGGTTAAACGAGCAATTTCAACAACTAAAAGTCAACATCTCGTCGGCATTGGAAAACGATTATTTCGGGAGCCTGGTTGGTGGTGTGTTTTTTGCATTCATTGGCCTTCCTTACCTAGGGCTGACGTACACACCGGCAATATTGGGTGTGATTAATTTTTTTGTGGCCATTGCGCTCATCATTATCATTTGGCCGGAAATCCAGCCACACAAAAAGCGACGATTTCGAGTTTATACCGTCATTGTCTTTGTGATCCTTTCTCTTTCAGCCATCTATGCCCGGACCATCGTAAAATGGGGCGATGAGCTACGTTACAAGGACCCGATCGTTTACTCGGAGCAGAGTAAATACCAGAAAATCGTCATGACCTATGCCGGTGGCGACTATTGGCTGTTTTTAAACGGACATCAACAGTTGAGCACGTTCGATGAGGAATTGTACCACGAACCGCTTGTGCATCCGGTGATCAACTTGTATGGAAAGCCGAACAATGTACTTGTACTGGGAGGGGGTGATGGAGCCGCCGTCAGGGAGCTTTTGAAGTACGATTTTATTGATAGCATTACGCTGGTGGACCTGGACCCAAGTATGACCCGACTGGCTCAGACACATCCCGTTCTTTTAAACATCAATAAGAATGCTTTGAACCATGAACGGGTGACGGTCGTCAATCAAGACGGGTTCACGTTTTTGGATGATAAATTTCAGCGGTACGATGTGATCATTGCTGATTTTCCAGACCCAAGGACCGTCGATCTTGGCAGGCTTTATTCAAAAGAATTTTATTGGTTATGCCGACGAGCTTTGACGGAAAATGGGATGGTGGTCACACAAGCTGGAAGTCCTTACTACGCCAAAGCGGCATTCGATTGCATTAAGAAAACCATTGCATCTGCCGGATTTCAGACTCTCCCGCTACATAATCACGTACTCACACTTGGAGAATGGGGGTGGGTGATTGGAGCTAAGGATGCACATTTCATTGACTTAAAGAAAAGACTTCAGCGCGTCAGCATGGATAACATTGAAACCAGGTGGCTGACACCGGATGCTTTGGTTGCCATTTCTTCTTTCGGAAAGGAAGTGTTTCAACCTACCGAGCGTGAAATCAGCATCAATCAGATTCATCATCCGGTTTTGTATAAGTACTATTTAAATGGACATTGGGACTTGTATTAGTGCAAACCTGCCCCATTTCACACCCTGTCCTTATTTTGTCCATATCCGTTATTATTGCTTCAGGTCAGCTATTCATACATTCGAAGCAACATTTTATGTGTATATATCTGGCTTTTGATACTCGGCCTCCTACCTGCGGCAGCCAAGTTGGCTTTAGCAACCTATGATGAACGTCTTTCTATTCATTTGCGCCTGCCTGCTACAGTTAGGTTTGATATGTAAAGGATGCCAGATTTATGCTTAAATTCATTTTTAAAACCCGGATATGACAAAAAGATTTTTATGTATTTCAATTTTTACCTGGTCGTGTTTTTCTGTGCTTTATGCTCAGGTGTGGAAAGACCCCAAACAACCCACAGAAGACCGGGTGGAAGACCTTTTGGATCGACTATCATTAGATGAAAAAATAGCGTACTGTGGCTCGGTGATACCCGGCATTGAACGGTTAGGGATACCTGATTACGAATGGTACGGAGAGGCTCTTCACGGGATCATCGCGTGGAATTGTACGCAGTTTCCTCAGAATATTGCCATGGGTGCGACCTGGAATCCTGAGCTGATGTTTGAAGTAGCTACTGCCATTTCAAACGAAGCAAGGGCGCTGAAAAACCAGGGAAAGAAAGAAGTGATGATGTTTTCTCCTACCGTGAACATGGCACGAGACCCCAGGTGGGGGAGAAATGGTGAGTGCTACAGTGAAGACCCTTTTCTCATGTCTGAGATGGCTCGAATGTACGTAAGAGGGATGCAGGGAAATGACCCTGACTACACCAAGACGGTTACGACTGTCAAACACTACATCGCGAATAATGTGGATAAAAACAGGGAACGCATCCAGTCGAATATCAATGAGAAAGACCTGTATGAATATTATTTTCCCGCATACAAGACGTGTGTCGTTGATGAAGAGGCGACGGGTATTATGACTGCGCTCAACGGGTTGAACGGGATTCCATGTTCTGCTCACGATTGGTTGGTGAATGGCGTCTTAAGGGATGAATGGGGCTTTGAAGGATACGTCATCGCAGACTGGGCAGCGGTAAGAGGCATAGAGACGAATCAGAAATATGCAAAATCACAGCCGGAGGCAGCGGCATTGGCCATAAAAGCAGGAGTTGATCAGGAGTGTTTCAGAAGCAAGAAGAGTAGCGCCCCGATGGTAAAAAGTTTGAGAGCTTCCATCGAAAGTGGCCTGCTGACAGAAGAGGAGCTGGACGTTTCGGTCAGGCGTTTGCTAAGGTTACGGATGATGACAGGAGATTTTGACGACCCTTCTCTCAATCCTTATTCCCAAATTCCTGCTTCGGTACTTGAAAGTGATGCACACAAAAAGCTGGCACTCAAAGCAGCCGAACAGTCCATTGTTTTATTAAAAAATGATGACGTGCTTCCGTTAAAGAAAGACATTCAAAACCTTGCCGTGATTGGTCCTTTTGCCAACAGGTGCTGGATGGGGATCTACTCCGGTTTTCCGAAAAGTAAAATCACTCCGCTGGACGGTATCCGTCAACAGGTAACGGGGGAAGTACAATTTGCCGAAGGGTGTGCCGTGACGGCCGATTCGTTGGATCAACAAAAAATTTCAGAGGCGGTTGCGCTGGCCAAGAAGTCGGATTACGTGGTGTTGGTGGTAGGAAATGATGAAACCACTTCTACGGAAAATGTAGACCGAACTTCGCTTTCCTTACCGGGAAATCAGCATCAGCTGATTAAGGAGGTCTACGCTGCGAACAACAAGGTCATTCTCGTTTTGGTACCAAGCGGCCCCACCGCGGTTACCTGGTCTCAGGAAAATGTTCCGGGCATTGTTTGTGCCTGGCCAAACGGGCAAGAACAAGGGACTGCGCTGGCCAATGTATTGTTTGGAGAAGTGAATCCCGGAGGAAAACTGAATTCCACATGGTATACTTCAGACAACGAACTGCCCGATTTTCATGATTATAACATACAGAGCGGCAGAACCTACATGTACTATGACGGCACGCCTTTGTACCCCTTTGGCTATGGACTGAGCTACACGTCCTTTGATATGTCGGACTTTTCTTTATCACAAAAGTCGTTGAAAAGTAAGGAGACACTTGATGTCAATGTTACCGTCACCAATACCGGTGAAATGGATGGTGACGAGATCTTACAAGTCTACCTACGCGATTTGAAATCAACGCAAAAGGCGCCCGAAAAAGCATTGAAAGGATTCAAACGAGTCAGTGTCCCATCGGGACAATCGCGCGTGGTTAAGGTGAGTTTGCCCTACGAGGCGTTTAGTTACTATGATACGCTCACTAAAGAATACCGTGTGGAAAAGGGAGATTTTGAAATCATGGTTGGGAATTCGAGCGATCACATCACTGCTTCGAAAAAGGTCAGCGTAAGCGGGGGAGTCATTCCTAAAATCAAAGTAGGTGAGAAGAGTGGTTACTTTGATAAGAATGATCCTAGTCTGCAAAAGTCATGGGATTTTTTGTATGAAAATGAAGATCAGCAAGCGCTTTCAAAAGCGGTGGAAAGTGACGACTTACCATGGGTTACTTATGAAATGGTATTTGAAGATCCGGGGTTTTACGTGAACGTATGGAAGGCACAGGTGATTTTCGAGAAAAGCTCTCCGACCGCAGTCATCGAAACGTCAATGGAAGGGGCGAAAATCAGTTCGTACAATGTGGATAGCAAAAAAGCATTGCCGATCAAAATTCCGATTCCACCCGAGTATGGCAAGCCGGTTTCGTTAACGATCAAAACACTGACCGGAGAGGTAACAATCAAGGAAATCAAAATCATTCCTCCTGGCGGTCAGGAACCTTTTATTGTTGACAAAGTAGTGTCCCGATCAGAGAAAAAGTAAGGTTGGTTCAACTAAGCTAAAGGTTTTCCGGGTTGCTTTAAGTACTTAAAAACCTGAACTCGATTAAAATCTCAACCTCAGCAAGTCATATTTATGTCAGGTTTGTTTTAAAAATTTTCAAAAATGATGGGGCCTTTTGATAAATTTTTGAAGCAAAAATGACGTGAAGATGATTTGTATTGAAAAGATTTGATTGATTTAGGCATAAATTTCACCAAAACCCTTTGAAATATCCCGA
>JBCCXH010000128.1:0-11565 GCA_039192005.1 Bacteroidota bacterium | reverse complement strand
GAATTTTTCTGTGCCCCATTTTCGAATGCCGGCAGCTCCCGCTTCCAGTTTTCCGTCTTCGGAAATGATTCCCGCGACCAAACCTGGAATGGGTGTAACTTTTTTGTCTTCGGAATTCCTCAAAGAAGCCATTCAGGTGTTAAAACTGCTGGTGGAAAGAAATCCGGTTGCCGCCGAAGGAACGTATTATTTGGGGATTTTACTGGACTTTGACCGACAGTTTGAATTAGCAGAGCAGTTTTTACTCAGGGTAAAAAATCATCCTGAGTACGTCCTGGGAGCAAGCCTCACGCTTCAGCTTCTTTACTCAAAAACCGGAAAGCTGGACCTGTACAAGAGCATGATGGAAGACCTCACTGGTCAGTTAGTTAAATACGTTTCATACGAGTCTTCCGGCAGAGACCTACCGGTATACAACCTGGCTTATTTCCCATTTGATCCGGAAATAGTGAGTAAGGTGACCAAAAAATATTCCGATTTTTTACTGAGGAAGATAAAGCCCATTCGGGAGAAAGTGGACTTTTCATATCAGTCGTCAGCCGATAAGGTGAAAGTCGGGTACCTCTCACCGTATTTCCATACCCACCCAAGTGCTCAGATGATCTGTGATGTACTGAAATACCACGATCGTGAAAAATTTGAAGTGGTTGCTTTTGGGTTCAACTATGAAAAGGATGAAATGACAGATCTGGTGGAATCCAACGTAGACCGATACGTCGATTTAAGCCCGCTCAACCATGTGGATGCAGCTAAGAAAATCAACGAAGAAGGCATCCATATCCTGGTGAGTTTGGCAGGGTACAATTACCGGATGAAAAACGAGGTGCCAGCGTTGAGGCCGGCACCTGTTCAGGTGGTATGTATGGACTACCACGAGACCATGCAGACGGATTTCTATGATTATGTATTAAAAGACGAAGTAGTAATCGATAAGGAAAATCGAAAATGGTACAGCGAGTCTATCGCCTACCTTCCAAACTGTCACTTTTTGCATTCTGAATTGATACCCTCAGAGAAAGAGGTGACAAGGGCAATGTATGGAATACCGGAAGATGCTTTTGTGTTTGGTTGCCTTAACCATCCCAGAAAGTACGGTCCTGAAATCATGCAGGCATGGTTTGAAATACTAAAAAAAGCCCCTCAAAGTGTGCTTTGGCTGTACGATCAGGGTCTGGATCAGGTTCGAAGAAACATCCGTCGGCTAGCTGAAAACTCAGAAGTAGACCCCAAGAGCATTATTTTTTGTGGCACAGAACCCCATAAAGATCACTATAGACGCATGGAGTTGATCGACCTTTACCTTGATACACCGGTATACAATGGGCACACCACGTGTTTGGAGGCACTCTGGATGTCGGTCCCTGTTTTGACGTGGAGAGGTCAGACCGTAAGCTCACGTTTGTGCAGCTCTTTTTTGAAAGCAGCTCAGTTAGATGATTTGATTGTCGAGAGCCGTCAGGTTTACATTCAAAAGGCCGTCCTACTTGCGGAAAAAGGGCCCGGGTTTAGAAAACTCAAGGAACGGATGAGTAAATCACGAAATGAAAGCGCACTTTTTGACATTCCGACATTGACGAAAAACCTGGAAAAAGCCTATGCGAAGATGTGGGATAGCTACCAATCTGGTGAGCAGCCACATGATTTTACCATTTCCTAACCAGCAATGGACGTCCCCACTTACATCGCCGAAGTAAAGCATGCCTATGGTCTTTTGAAGAAAGGCGCATCAGAACAGGCGATAGTCCTCGCAGAAAACCTTCAAAAGGAACGGCCGGAGCGGCCGGGTGCATACCTGTTGTTGGCGGAGGCTTATATGAAAGAGGGGCGGATAGCGGCAGGAGAAACGACACTGGAAAAAGGGGTGACGTGCTGCCAGGATGCAGCGCTGGTCGCACAACTCGCGGTCATCAAAGAAAAAAGCAACAAACTCAAAGAAGCAGAAGAACGATGGCATCAGGTAGTAGCAAGTAGCCCATCCAATACGACTGCTTTAAAAGGACTCGCACGAATCGCGCGATTAACCGAGCGATACGACCTGACCATTAAGTATCTGCTCAAGGCACTAAACATCGCCCCGAACGATGCGAAAACCTGCCATAACCTGGCAGGGGTCTACGATGTGACCGGACAGGTAGCACAAGCCATGCAGTACTACCAGCGAGCCATTCACCTGGACCCAACGCTGGGGATTGCTTACTTTAACTTAGGTCAGCTGATTGCCAACCAATTGAAAGAGTATGAGAAAGCCCTAAAGGTATACAACCAGGGTTTGGAAAAAGCAACAGGTAGTTTTGTGGCAGCTATCCGCTTTCAGCAACTGGTGGTTCGTCAACAGATGGCAGACCTGACCATTAGTGAAAAAGAACACCAGTTTTTGGAACAATTTCTTCAGGATTATGTAACACATGAGCGTCCTTATGAAGTCGTCCCTTATTCATTAAGTTACTTTGGCTTGCAGGGTAGCCTGTACAAACAAGTTGCAGAAAAGTACGCAAACAAGATCGTGCAGCGAGTGGGGAAAAAGTATCCGGGCGTACACTTTGATCATACTACGAGCGACAAAAAGGTGAAAATCGGATACCTCTCACCAAACTTTAACCTACACCCGGGTGGCTTATTAGTGCGAACCTTATTTGAGCATCACGACCGGACACAGTTTGAGGTACATGGGTTTTCCTTAAAAGACACCTCCGACTTTGTGAATCGTGACATTCGTGAATCCCTGGATTATTACCACGATGTATCCACATTCAATACGCTGGAGGTTGCTGAGTTCATTAACCGGACAGGGATAGACATTTTGGTATCCCTCGCCGGTTACAATGCCGATATGAAAATGGAAGTGCTGGCATTGCGCCCTGCCCCCATTCAGTTAGTGATGATCGAGTCCCACGAAACCACCGGAGCACCATTTGTTGATTACGTGATTTCAGATGAATACTTAATGAATGATCAGTTGAGGCAGCATTTTTCTGAAAAGGTGGCGATCTTTCCTTGTTCGATGTTTTTTAATTGTGAGTTGCCACTGACCAATTCTCACCAAAGTACCAGAAGCGATTTTGGTTTGAAGGAAGACACCCTCGTGTTTGGGACGTTCAATCATCCAAAGAAGCTAAACAAAGAGACCGTCCAGGTATGGATGGAGGTGTTGAAAAATGCACCGGATTCGCAACTCTGGTTTTATTCAGCAAACATTCAGTCTGCGGAACACCACCTCACTCAGTTGGCGAAGGCAAATCAGGTAGACCCTGATCGGATCGTATTTGCTGGACAGGTCGTCATTGAAATACATTGGGAACGCCTGAGGCACATGGATGTTTTTTTGGATAGCTTCGGCTACAATGCGCATGTAACAGCGATGGAGGCGCTGAGGGTGGGGGTTCCAATTGTTACAAAAAAAGGGGCCAATCACAATAGCAGCCTTTGTTCCAGTATGTTGCATTATGCCGGATTGGATGGGCTCGTCGCTCATACAAACGAACAATTCATTCAAATAGCCACTGATTTAGCTCATAACCATGAAAAACTACATGCGGTAAAAAATCACCTGAAAACCAACCGCCATCAGGTCTTTTTTGATTCACAGTTGCAAGTTAAGTATTTGGAAAAAGCCTTCGTTTACATGTTGGCTCAGTATAAAAGAAAGAAAAAGTTAGACGATTTTAAGGTGGGAAAAGCTTTGAATTTTAATTCATTTCTATAGATTTGACTTAACTTTATCAATTGTAATACTTAACGACCGCCCTAATGACTCACCAAAAACACCCGTTGGTTTCCTATATCAATAGAAAACAACATAAATACCAAAGCCGACTAGAAAAGTCTGTTTTAACTAAAAAATTTCAATCACTAAACAAGAAGCGGAAAAACAGACTGCTGTCTAAACTTCGTAAGCTGACCCATCGGCTGGAAGGAATGGACGTTGCTGGTAAGACAGCTGTTGCCGGTTCCATTGCTGCAGGTTTAGCATTCCCGGTTGAAACAAAAGCACAAACCACAGATTTATACTACAAGCGAAGTCAAAACCAGTTTTTAATTGACGGAACTAAGAATGGTGTGGCGATCGCCAACCTGGATAGCGACCCGGAAATGGAAGTACTCATATCCACGACTACTGGTGGTTTTTTGTTTGAAGGATCAGGGCCCGATGAGTTTCCACAGAAAGAAACGGGCATTGCACTCAATTCACTAAGTAACGATTTCGCACTAGGCGACTTGGACGGAGATGGGGACAACGACATCGTGTATGAAGAAAATCAGGCAGGGTATGACTTTGTTACCGTCCTTTTAAATGACGGAAACGGAGGGTTTTCCAGGGGTCCGGGATCTTACACCATGTCGACTACGGTACTCGGTGCGATAGGTGCAGCTAACAATCTGGACGAGTTAAAACTCATAGATTTTGATTCAGACGGTGACCTGGACGTGCTGCTCAATGAACAGAACAGTTCGGACCTCTTTTATTTCGTTAATGACGGAAGTGGGAATTTCGGAGCAAAAACCTCCATTTCACCCGCGACTTACGACATAGAAGATTTTCAATTTTCAGATTTGGATTCAGATGGAGATCAGGATCTGGTTTTTCTTGATTATCAACGATCAGGTGTTCCTTACAATAGCATTGTCAAGGTAATTGAAAATACAAATGATGGCCCGGGTATCCCTGTCTTGACAGGAGGAGCAAACTTTAACGGGTTGAATGTTGATTATTTTCGTTTCGATAACGTAAGCATTATAGACGTCGACGGAGATAACGATCTGGACGTCTTTTTTATCGGAGGGGCATCGAGGGGGTATATTAGCCTTAACCAATCGACGCAAGGAACCGATTTTTCTTTCAATACCGAACCGGTCGAAGGGATTCCTACCGGAGAATTCATAAACGATGCGATAGCAGGAGATTTTGATGCGGACGGAAACGGAGACATCATCGTTAGCCAGGCTTCCGGTACCCGAATACTGACGTTTGATGGCACCACGTTAAATGGGGAGAACCACAACCTCAATGGCGAAATAGGCGATGCAACGGCCGCCTTTAATCACCTGGCCGTCGGAGACATAGACGGAGAAGGCTCACTGGATATCATCGGGCTGGACGGAGTAGCAGATGGGGACCCATTCGTTTACTTCGATCGTGCAGCTCCGTACTTCAACAGCAATCCCTACGGATACCTTGACTTTGGAGGCAGCTTCGTTGTGGCTGAAAACACCATTGGGAGTATCGGTCACTTTTCGGAATTTGCAGAGAGTAATTCAGATCCCATCACAGCAAGCCTGGAAGGTGCGGATGCGGCATTTTTTAGCCTTGACCCTACCACGAGAGAATTAAGCATCAATCAGGCGTTTGATTGGGAACTAGAGGACCGTTCGTTAGAAGTTACTTTAAACCTGAGCGATGGAACCAGGACGCGATTGGAACAACTAACAGTCAATGTACTCAATCAGGCAGAGCGTGGAGGAAACTTCACCTCTCAAAGCACGTTGTTTGAGGAAGGGGCAGGTTTGGAGCTGTTCCAACCCGTTGATTTTGATCAGGACGGAGATCAGGATATTGTTGTTACAAATAACAGAATCCTTCAAAATTCTACTGTTAATTTCATTGACCTGCCATTTGGGTTTTCATTTAATCCTTCTTCTTTTCCCGCCGCAGAAGTCGCCTTTATCGATTTAGATGAGGACGGTGACCTCGATCCAGTCACCCGAGTGTTTGGAGCAATTTATGAAAATGAAAATACAGCGAATTTGTCTTTTGGGTTCAATCAATTAAATGCGCCAGGTTTTAACTCGTTTGACCTGATTGCCGGAGATGTGGATAAAGACGGGATCGACGACGTGAGTATCCTGAGCGGGGTAGGGGATTATACTTCTTTTTATCGGTTTGAAATTATAGAGGATCAGGCAGGTCGGGTCGTCAGCGAAGACGTCATTGAATTCCGCACCTCGGGAGGAGGTGGCCTACTGGAAGCGGACGGAGAGGTATCGGACATTCACCTGGCAGACTTTGACGGCGACGGGTTTGAAGACCTGCTCGTGATCACTGAAACAGGAGCCAATCCCGGAAATGACTTCCTTTTTTCTGGAAGTAGTGCAGGCATTACGGATACGCCTACCTCCCTGAGTTTAAGTGAAGACAATGGGTTTCATCGCGTAGCTGCAAGCGATCTGGATGGCGATGGCGATCTGGACATTGTATCCCAACGTTTTACGGATGCAAGCGAAACCGTAGGCCTGGATGTCCTGCTGAACGATGGGACGGGAACCTTCACAATCAGCGAGACCCTGCAGTTAGGCGGAGGCGCTCGTGAGGCTGATTTTAAAATTGGCGATGTGGACGGCGACGGACTCAAGGATATCGTAGCCTCTCATGCATACGATTCCAATACCAAATTCGCTATTACCGTATGGTCGAATGACGGAGACGGAACCTTCAGTCAGTCACAAGCACTCGAAGATACCAAAGGCTCGCAACTGGAGCTGATAGACATAGATGCAGACGATGACCTGGATATTTTAATCAGGGTAGACAGCGACGATCAGCTACGCGTATTTGAAAATACCAATGAGGCACCTACGCAGATTTCGTTGTCTGCGGACAGTTTCGATGAAGAACTTGCCCTCGATACGGAAATAGCCACCATAACGGTCACCGATGAAAATCAAAAAGACACGCACGTCGTTTCGTTGGTTACAGGAGACGGAGTCAACGATGCACAAAATGGCTTTTTTGACGTAGACGGAAACCGACTGATCTTAACCCGACTCGTTGATTTTGAAACGATTACTTCCCTGAACCTGTACCTTTCGGCAAACGACGGCAACGGCAATACGTTTGAACAAGCGCTGACGCTGACCGTCAATGACATTGCGGAGCCTGAACCGGAAGAACCGTTAGGACTCTCGCCAGAAGAAAGCCTGAATGCATTAGGCATATATCCAAATCCGGGTACGAATCAGATCACTTTTGACTTTACCCATGACTTGGTTGGTGAGATGAAGATCAAAGTAAGGGATCTTAGTGGGAAGTTGGTGCGGTCGATTGCCGCAGAAAAAACCGGTGAAACCTGGAAAGGGACCATAGACATGGCTGATGCCACACCGGGTGCTTACCTGGTAGCGTTGACCATAGGGTCGAACGAAACCGTCTTCCAACGGTGGATCAAAAAATAAGTGTAAAAAAATCTAAAAGACAGGTTGTCGCTTCCCTTGCTGACAACCTGTTTTTAATCAACTAAACAAAACCGCCCATGGCTCATCAAAATAACCCACTTCTGTCACTCATTAAAAGAAAACGCAATAAATACCAGTATCGATTGAGAAAGTCCATTAGGAATGGATTTTTTTCTTCATTGAGTAGCACACGTAAAAATACGCTGGTAGCCAAAACGCAAAAGTTTACCTCACGGCTGAATCGTTTGAAATGGTTAGGGAAACCGGCCATGGCGGGGTCTGTAGCCGCAGGTCTTGTGCTGCCATCAACTGGTATGGCATCACCGGCTGTTTCTGACCTGGCGTACAAGAATGACCACAAAGTGAAGGTACACGATGAGGAACGAGTAGGTAGTATTGCCGTAGAAAGAGGTCAGGAAAAGGCGCTTTCCGCTGAAGACGCAGCTTTTGTGAATGGAAAGATAGATGGAGATGCAGATTTTTCCCGGACATTTGCTATCCAAAAAGTATCGACGGCGACTCGTATACAGGCAAACAACATGGACGCATCTTCCAAAGGTGGGAGGTTCAATACGGAAAGTATCGTATTTGATAACAGTTCCTATGATGACGTATTCATCCCGGTCGATTACGATGGAGATGGCGATACCGATATGCTTCGTTCGAATAATGAAATGATGGTAAACACGGGTGTTAATTTCGTTAAACAAACGTTGAACATTGTCCCATCATCAGGTGCCAGAGAAGTGAGTTTTATTGACGTGGACGAAGACGGTGACCTGGATGCATTGGCGATTAGCGAGGGAAATAGGTGCCATCTGGCCATCAATGACAACAACGAATCGTTTAGTTATTCCTTTGTTGGCAATGCGTCATTTGGTTTAGCCACCGGAGATTTCGATAATGATGAATTGGAAGACGTGGCGTTCATTCATTCACCACGGGCTGGAGATGTCGCATTTTTCTGGTTTGAGGTGGATGCTGGAAGGGCGACATCACAGCAGGACATCCCTTTACAACTCGCTAGTGGAGGTGGCCTATTAGGAAATGAAGGGACCATTTCTGATCTGGAAGTAGTTGACCTGAATGGAGACGAATTTGATGACCTGATCCTGATGACCGAAACGGGAACGAATCCTGGAAATGATTTTCTCTTCCTGGGGAGTGCTAGTGGATTCAGTACCACACCTACTGCGTTAAACTTTCCTGAAGATAATGGATTAAATCAGATCGAAGTAAGAGACCTGGATCAAGATGGTGACGTAGACATCCTGTCGCAGCGTTTTGTAAATGGAGAGGGGCGGGTCGGTATCGATGTTCATTTAAACGATGGGACGGGTACGTTCACGCTACATGAAACCCTGGAGTTGGAAAGTGGCTCAGGGGATACGGATTTTGTGGTAGGAGACGTGGATGGAGACGGGAGAGATGATATCGTCGCTTCTTATGAATACTACGACGCGGATTACAGCACAAACGGCATCAGACGCTATGAGGTCATGACCTGGTCAAATCAGGGAGATGGATCTTTTTCTCAGGCGCAAACCCTATCCGATGGCATAAACGGCTACGAAATCGAACTGATGGACGTCGATAACGATCAGGACCTGGATCTTTTAGTAAAAGATGCTGATGATCCGTTTAGTCTCAGGATATTCCAAAACGAGAATCAGGCGCCGACGGAAATTGCCTTATCCGCGACTGCATTTGATGAAGAAATTGCACTGGACACGGAGGTGGCGACGATTACCGTTACAGACATAAACCCGAACGATACGCACGTGATCTCACTGATCAGTGGGGACGGCAGCAACGACGCCCACAACAGCTTTTTTGACGTAGATGGGGACAAGTTAATCCTCACCAAGTTCATTGATTTTGAGACCATCAACCTCCTTAACATCTACCTTTCTGCTGACGATGGCAACGGCAACACGTTGGCTCAGGCGTTTACGCTTTCAGTCAACGATGTGGAAGAGCCGCAGGATCCTGAAGAACCGCTTGGTCTCAGTGAAGAGGCAAATGCATTGGGCATCTACCCCAACCCCGGGGTAAATGAGATTCAATTGAACGTCACCAATGATTTCACCGGCGAAATCATCGTACGGGTATTGGATCTTAACGGCAAGCTTATTCAGTCCATTTCAAGCCAAAAGAAGAAAGAAAACTGGACAGGTACCCTTGACATGACGGAGGCGAACGCAGGTGTCTACGTCGTAGAAGTAGCCCTTGAAGACCACCTGATCGTTCAACGTTGGATGAAGGAGTGAGCATACGGCGATAGCGCTTGTAGATTGTACGTCCATGCTCTTGGAAAGGGTGTATTGCCTCTTTTAAGATTAACAGCATTCAACCTTACGGAAGTATTGGTGAATTGAGGGGCAACAAACCAGCATTCATTAGTAACAGGGTGTCCCAATTAAGGGACATTCATCATGATCCAGGTTTAAATGACTACCTTTGCATTGCTCTGGTATAGACATATACAAATCTGAGAACATAACAACAATTGGATGTGTTCGACGCATTAAATCAGGCTCCAACACGTACATGTACGTGTCCTTCCAGAAGGTCAACAGGAGATCATTGACGGTGTTGACAGGTTCAAAATCCTTCTTTTAAAGAGGTTTGATATAGCTATGCCAGAGTTTTTGTCATTACGTGATCAACTTTACGATTTTGGAGTAAAGCTCATCAGGATCAAAAGGTTTGGGGATGTACTCGTCCATGCCGGCTTCAAAACATCGGTCTATTTCATGTTTCAAAACAGAGGCAGTCATGGCCATGATTTTAACGTCTTTATTAGGACTCTTTAGGTTTTTTCGGATATGACGCGTAGCCGTTAGTCCATCCATTTCCGGCATTTGGACGTCCATTAACACCAGATCGTATTCTTTCTCTTCCATGCGCTGGATCGCTTCTATACCATTGTAAGCAGTGTCGGACTGAAATCCCCTCTTTTTTAAAAAGTTCACCGCAACCATCTGATTAATTTGGTTATCCTCCACCAACAATACTTTTACCTTTGATTTATCCAGATTTTTCGTATTAGGCGTTCGGTTGGAGACGAGAATCTTATCATCAAGAGGAGTGTGGAGTTGGATGGTGAACCTGAACGTACTTCCTACATTTTGTGTGCTTTCTACCTCCAGGGACCCTTCAAATAATTCAATAAGTCGTTTAGAGATCGGTAGACCCAGTCCGGTACCCCCATATTTTCGGGTAATCGAAGTGTTGGCCTGTGAGAAGTCTTTGAATACATCTTTGAGATCCTCTGATGCGATGCCGATCCCCGTATCCTGTACTTTGATTTCAAGCAGGTATCCCTTTTTATTTTCTTTGAGTAGCTGGCATCGAATGTCAACATGACCTTTGTCCGTAAATTTCACTGCATTTCCGACTACGTTCAGTAAAACCTGTCCAAAACGAACCGGATCACCAGATACTTTTTCAGGTAGGTTCTTATCCAGAGAGATGTTCAGCCCAATGCCTTTTTCCGATGCTTTGAACTGAAACATGTTTTCAATAGACCGGAAGACTTCCTTAATGGTAAAATTTATTCGTTCCAGTTCGAGCTTTTCCGAATTTATTTTGGAAAGGTCCAAAATTTCATTGATGATCACCAATAGGCTTTTAGCTGAATATTTAATCGCCGAAAGGTATTTCTGTTGCGTTTTAGTGAGTTTGGTGTCTAGGAGGAGGTCGGTCATCCCCAGAATACCATTCATGGGTGTTCGAATTTCGTGGCTCATGTTGCTAAGAAATTGATCTTTTGCAACGATGCCTTGCTCCGCCTTTTGGCGTGCTTCAATGAGTTCTTTTTCCTTCTTCTTTCGATCTTCTATTTCCTTTCGTAATTCTTCGTTGATGGTCATGAGTCCAAGTGTCTGTTCTTTTACCTGATCCTCTAGTGTATTGTTTATTTTTCGGATACGATCTTGTTTTAATCCTACAACCCAGGCAAGTATTCCTAGGAATAATGGGGCCGTGTCTATGATCCAGAGGAGGCTTTCAGTGCGGTGTGCTTCCTGTATTAAGTTCCAATTTATGGTGCCATATCGTTCAAAACAAACAAGCAAAACAGCAATTGTAGGAAACATTAACCCAAATAAAACGCCATATAAAAGATAGGCGTTAGAAGCTGATTGGTTTTTCATGAAGGTCTTTAAAGGCTGTCGTTATTTTTCTTAAATACATGACTTACACCTGAATTTAGCCTAAAATCATGAAGTTGAAAAGTTAAATGCCAATGAAATTGGGCCACTTACAAATATGTCTTCTTATTTAATGAGTTATAAGCAATAATATGATAAATGATTAGGTGATTAAACGGAATAACCTCATTGTCAATGATATTATAATAAAAATGTCGAAAGTCTAATGCCGTTGACTTAAGCT
>JBCCXH010000127.1:0-11572 GCA_039192005.1 Bacteroidota bacterium | reverse complement strand
GTAATGTTAAATGCCGATTTGATTTGCTTTCACTGCTCAATGAAATTGCCATAGGTGGAATTATTGACAGATTCTGTACTTTATATTGAAAAAATCATCCCTCGTCTCCGCCATTTTTACTCACGATCACTGGGGTGCAAACCTGTCCTCTGACAATCTGTCATGGTTTTTCCTTTGGCACATCCATTGATAACTAAAACCCAAACTAGAATATCGACTAAAAAAACATAGATAAAAGCATGGGAAAGATCATAGGCATTGATTTAGGTACTACCAACTCTTGTGTGGCCGTAATGGAGGGTAACGAGCCGGTAGTTATTCAAAACAGCGAAGGGAGAAGAACCACACCTTCAATCGTCGCTTTTCTTGACGGAGGGAAAGGAGAGCGAAAAGTAGGAGATCCTGCTAAAAGACAGGCGATCACCAATCCACAGAACACCATCAGCTCCGTTAAGCGGTTTATGGGTAAGAAATTCTCTGAGGTAAAAGAGGAGATGAAAAATGTATCCTATGGGTTGGAGTCCGGCAGCAATGATACGGTACGAGTAAAAATCGGTGACAGAACGTACACACCACAAGAATTGTCTGCGATGATTCTTCAAAAGATGAAGTCTACAGCAGAAGATTTTTTGGGACAAGAGGTGAAGGAAGCAGTGGTGACCGTTCCGGCCTACTTCAATGATGCAGAAAGACAAGCGACCAAAGAAGCAGGTCAGATTGCAGGGCTGGACGTAAAGCGAATCATCAATGAGCCAACAGCAGCGGCGCTGGCCTATGGTTTGGATAAGAAGGATGCCGACATGAAGATTGCCGTGTACGATCTGGGAGGTGGTACGTTCGATATTTCTATTCTTGAGTTGGGTGACGGCGTATTTGAAGTAAAGTCCACAAACGGAGACGTACACCTTGGTGGAGATGACTTTGACGGTGTCATCATCAACTGGCTTGCTGAAGAGTTTAAATCAGATGAAGGCATCGACCTTAGAAAAGACCCCATGGCGCTTCAGCGATTGAAAGAAGCAGCGGAAAAAGCAAAAATCGAGCTTTCCAGTTCTTCCAATGCTGAAATAAACCTTCCGTACATCATGCCCGTAGACGGAGTGCCTAAGCACCTCGTAAGAAGCCTGAGCCGTGCAAAATTTGAGCAACTGGCAGATAACCTTGTCAAAAGGTCCATGAAGCCGGTAGAAGAAGCATTAAAAGACGCCGGTCTGTCTACCAGTGAAATTGATGAAGTCATTTTGGTTGGAGGTTCAACCCGAATCCCTAAGATCCAGGAAGAGGTAGAGAAATTTTTCGGTAAGAAACCATCAAAAGGTGTGAATCCTGATGAGGTGGTCGCAATTGGTGCTTCGATCCAGGGAGGTGTATTGACCGGAGAGGTAAAAGACGTACTCCTACTCGATGTTACGCCACTTTCATTAGGTATCGAAACCTTAGGAGGCGTATTTACCCGATTGATCGACTCCAATACGACGATCCCTACTAAAAAATCAGAAGTATTCTCAACTGCTGCGGATAACCAACCATCTGTAGAGATCCACGTACTCCAGGGAGAACGAGACATGGCTGCAGGAAACAAGTCTATCGGTAAATTTCACCTGGATGGAATCCCGCCAGCACCTCGGGGCATGCCTAAAGTAGAAGTAACGTTCGATATCGATGCAAACGGAATTCTAAACGTTTCTGCTAAAGATCAGGGAACGGGTAAAGAGCAAAAAATACGCATCGAAGCTTCTTCTGGACTTACCGATGAGGAAATCGAGAAAATGAAGCAGGAAGCAGAGGCAAATGCGGAAGCGGACAAAGAGGCGAAAGAGAAAGTAGAAAAAATAAATCAGGCAGACTCGTTGATTTTCCAGACGGAGAAGCAAATGAGTGAGTTTGGTGATAAGCTTTCTGAAGGAAACAAGACGGCCATTGAAGGAGCGTTGACGAAGTTGAGAGAAGCGCATGGTAAGCAGGACATCGCAGAGATCGATGCGGCAATGGAAGCCTTGAATAACGCGTGGCAGGCAGCTTCACAGGAAATCTATCAGGCACAACAACAAGCAGGAGGCGATGCAGCTGCTGGTGGTCCTGAAGGAGGTGCTGAGACCGGTGGAGATGCTTCCGGCGGTGGAGATGACGTTTCTGACGTTGAATTTGAAGAAGTAGAAGAAGACAAAAAGTAACCTTTAGCTGTTCGTCTAATCTACCCTGAATATAGTTTTAACCCTTTTCGATAAGATCGGAAAGGGTTTTTTATTAAGAAGGAAGAAGTATAGACCATAGGATCACATCATTGATCCAAGCACAGCCGATGAAAAGGTTTTATCCCATATTGTTCACTAGTCTCAAGTCAAGCCTAAACCTACGGAAAACCCGAGGCATCTTTTGAGCTATTCCAGCGTTACAAGAAATTTACCGCAGCGGCGGCAGCTTAGCTTCAGCTAGGCTCATTTTTTGTGCTATGCCTTGACTTAACCGTGCCGCGTCGGCTCAAAATATACGGCCGCCTTTCCCGTCATTTAAACGTTGACTTGACACTAGCTGAGGATATGCGCCTGGTAGTTGGGTATTAAGTTTTATGCCATGACGTAGACCCACCACCGCACATTTTAGCACATTTGGTTTTGCTACCGCAACATCAACCCAGAAAAGACGATAAGAGCTAAAATTTTCCTTTCTTACATAAAAACTAATTATCGGCAGTAATGGGTGTTTGATGCCGTATTATAGTTCTGTATATTTGGACTAAAACTGTCAAAAATCGCACAGGATAAACTACATATTGACGACTTAAGGAATCATTTCCGTGATCAACTAAAATTCTCTACCAATGAATTAACTGGATTCTATCGTTTAAAAGAACCAGATGTCAAGAAGACTACAATCAATTGGAGGATTTACAATCTTGTTCAGGATGGAATTCTTACCAGAATTGGGCGAGGAAAATTCGCTGTCGGTGCTGGAAGAACTTATTATCCGGAATTGACAACCAGGCAAGTTTCACTATTCAAAAAACTCAAGGCAGAGTTCCCATTTATTTCAATCTGCATCTGGAGCACTTCAGTAATAAATGAGTTCATGCTTCATCAACCCGGTAGATTCTACCAACTTATAGAAGTCGAAAAGGATGGAATAGAAAGTTTATTCTACTTCCTAAAAGACAAAAGTATATCTGTTTATATAGACCCCTCTCCTGAATTAATCAGAAGATACTTAATAGATGAAAAGGAACCTTGGATTGTAAAATCTCTTGTTTCTGAAGCACCAACTCAAGAACTCAATGAGGTCTCAACCATAACAATTGAGAAAATGCTGGTTGACATCTTTTGTGACCCAATAATATTTAGTGCACAACAAGGGTCAGAAATGGATCAAATTTTTAAAGAGGCATTTGAGAAATACGCAATAAGTGAAAGTAAGATGCTCAGATATGCCAGTAGAAGAAGAAAGAAATCAGAACTGGATAACTATTTAAATGGAATATCTAAATATCGGCAGCAAAAATGATTTGTTGCCAATAATTTGAATATATGATAAGCAAAGATTCGCTACATATAGATTGGATAACTAAAGTATCTGTAGCCAACCGAAAGGCTGATAAGATATTGATTGAAAAAGTAATTCGAGCGCTACTTCTCCTTGAGGGATTAGCAAAGCAGAAACTGGATTTTGTTTTCAAAGGAGGAACAGCTTTGATGCTGATGCTGGATCCGTCAAGGAGACTTTCAATAGATATTGATATAATCATAGAAAAAGAACCGACTGATTTGGAGAAGATCTTTAATGACTTACTAGAATCACAAGGATTTACAAGGTTTGAACTTCAGGAAAGAAAAGTTGCAACCAATATCCAAAAAGCTCATTATAAATTCTTTTATAAACCCATTCATCAAACACAAGCCGAAGAGGAAAGCATTTTACTAGATATACTTTTTGAGAAAGTGGGTTATCAAAAAATTAATCAAATCCCAGTCGATTCTAAATTCATCATATTAGGAGGTGAACCAATCTCCGTCAAAGTACCATCAAAAGAGGATATTCTTGGAGACAAGCTAACCGCCTTCGCACCAAATACCACAGGCATTCCATACTTCAAAGGCAAAACCAGCATGAGTATGGAAATACTTAAGCAACTCTATGACGTGGGAAACCTGATTGATAGTTCAGTGAATAATGATTTGGTCAAAAGCACTTTTGAATCATTCGCTTCAACGGAACTTGAATACAGAGATCAATCAGAAAAAACAGCAGAAGATGTTCTTGAAGATATTTACCAGACATCATTATGCATTGTAAGCAGAGGTGCTGCAGGCAATGGTGATTTTGAACAATTACAAACGGGAATCCAACGAGTTTCAAGATTTATTTTCTCAGAAACTTTTCATATCGACAAGGCGATCATTGCTGCTTCAAAAGCAGCATACATAGCGACAGTAATGAGAACTAACAATGGAAATATTAAAAAATACGGTAACCCGAAAATCATGAAAGATTGGGTCATTGGCGAACCTTTTTGGCCAAAGCTTAACAGGCTTAAAAAATCAAATCCAGAGGCATTTTTCTACTGGTATAAAATATTTGAGTTAAACGGAGAAGGACAGAATTAATCGTAAGGTCAACAGTACATTACGCAGATAACAAAACGAATAACGCGCTCAAGAAGCTGCGACCAACGGTTAGCCACCGGTACTGAATAACACCCGAATTTTTCATGTTAAGAAGGAAGAAGTATAGACCATAGGACCACATCATTGATTCAAGCACAGCCGATGAAAAGGTTTTAAGAGATCAATTGGAGAAAAAACCAGCCGTTGGCTTAGATATGTACGAAAAGAGAATCAATCACCTAATTCGTGAAGCAGAGGTAAAAGGTTAGTTATTCACCATTTGGTCAGCAATAGCGTGAAACAAATCATCCGGGTTAAAGGGCTTGGTGACCAATCCATCGAGACCCGTTTCGATGAGTTTCGAAGACTTTTCAAACATCGCAGAGGCTGTCAGCGCCAGGATCGGTAGTGTAAAACCCCTGCTTCTTAGTACTCTTGTCGCCTGATATCCGTCCATTTCAGGCATTTGAAGATCCATTAAAATAAGATCGTATTGTTTTTCTTCTGCTTTTTCTATCGCTTCTATACCGTTATTTGCGACATCGACAAGCAGCCCCCACTTTTCCAACAGACGCTTAGCGATGAGAATATTCATCTGATTGTCTTCCACCAAAAGTACCAGATATCCGGTCAGGTCTATTTTTTCTTTTTCTATTTCAACCAGTTTTGTTTTATCACTGATAGGAAGGGAGAGGATAAAATAGAAGATAGAGCCCTGGCCCGGTACACTTTCTATTTGAATACTGGACCCCATCAGCTCGATCAGTTGCTTGGTAATAGAAAGTCCCAACCCTGTTCCTCCATACTCTCGGGTAATGGACGTATTTGCTTGCTGAAACGATTGAAAAATTTGTTCTTTCAGGTTTTCTCTCACCCCGATTCCCGTGTCTTCGACTTTGAACAACACATCTACCATTTTTTCTTTTTGCCCAAGGTTATTGACTGAAAACATGACCTTTCCACTTTTAGTAAACTTGATGGCGTTCCCAATCAGGTTGGTCAGGATTTGGTTGAGGCGTGTTCTATCTAACTTAACTACTTCTGGCAGCGCTTCATCGTACTCAAAACATGCGTGAATGTCTTTTTGCTGTGCGATCGGACTGAAGATACCAAAAATGTTTTGACAATACCTTTTGAGTGCCGTGTCGCTTTTTTCAAGTTCAAGTTTTCCCGCCTCAATCTTGCTGTAGTCCAGTATGTTGTTGATTAAGGTCAGCAGGTATTCCGAGGCGTTTTTCAAGTTGCCCAATTCGACAGCCTGATCTTTTCTGGGGTTTTCATCCAGTAAGTGATAGGTGGTTCCAATGACTGTATTTAGTGGAGTCCGGATTTCATGGCTCATCACGGATAAAAAATCTGCTTTGACCTGGGCAGCACTTTCGGCCTGCTCTTTTGCCAGCCTCCATGATTTTGTGAAGTTCTTAGAGAGAATAAGTGATTGAAACAGGAAGAAAATAAGCTGTCCAACCATTGACACCCAAAGGACCTCTTCTACGATATCTAAATAGGCCAGTGCTTTCATAGCGAAAACAATAAGTATTCCTAATCCGCTAAAAGCAGAGTAGTTTGCCCCCAGACGTTTGTTGGCAATTGCTCTAATGAAGATTACCCCGATGGCCACCATGGCAATCAGAATAATAAAAACAAAAGGGACGTTCCAGAGAGAGAATATCCGCACAGGTAGTAAGGTAGTCGCTGTCCATAGTAGAGACAGGATGCTGAAGACTTTAGCCAGCACGTTTGGAGTTTCCTCCGGGTACAGGTTCTTTATGTATTGCCACGCAAAAATTACCGCCAGATAGAGCGTTGCGTACTCCAGCCGGATAAAAATAAAATAGGGAATGTTTACTAAGTCATTTAAAACATAATTTCCCCACCCAACAATACGAAAACCATAAACCAAACAAAAGAGCGCGAAATACAGGGCTGTTTTTTCATGCCTTCCAAAGATGTAAAGACCAAGAAAGAAAAAAGCTCCCAACACGAGACAACCGGTCAGAAAAACGTCATAGGAGTCTTGAAGAAACTTTCGCTTTGACAGAAAATCATACGTACCCAAATAGATGGGGGATCCAATGCCACCCCTTCCGTGAACAAAGTTGGAAATGTGAATCACGAGGTGTAGGGTGTCAGACTGGATATGCCCCAAAGGGACCAACGTCCGCTTTCTTGCAGGCTTTTCAGAGGCTTTGTCCCTTCCGGGTACTCCCATATTGGCCAGTTGCTCGCCGTTTACGTAAAGCGTGTAGGCACTAAAAAAATCCGGTACCCTCAACGCCAGCGAGGTAGGATATTCTTTTAAAAAGACAGTCAGTTCATACGTCCCAAACCCGGAAGCGGGTAACCCTTGCTTTTCCCATTGCTTTGGGACTGTCAAAAAAATGGGTGTCTCCTGGGTGAGGGAATCGGGAGCGATAAATTTTGAAGGGTAGAAATTCCAGGAGCCATTGAGCGCAACGGAAGGTGATGAACTGAAAGACTGTCCTTCCAGATGTAAAGATCCCTTTATGACTTGTTGAGCGCCAGCTTTTAAGCTAAATGAGCAGAGAATGATAAGTAGAAAAATATATCTCAGAAACATAGCATGATGGAGTGGCTTCAATGAATGGAGCGCTTATTCAACGATGATATTGCATGCTAAGTTATGTATAATGGGCCAGTTGTAAACGAATATTTATAGCCACTCGGCGAATATCATTGGGTAGATTTGCCGAATGAACTTAACCATCAAAACCTTATTTGGGTTTGAAGACATTCTTGCAGAAGAGGTAGAAGAACTGGGAGGAACCAACATTCAGAAAATCACCAGAGGCATAAAATGTGAGGGGACACCCGAGTTTCTCTACCGTGCCAACCTGTCGTTGAGGGTGGCACTTAAAATTTTAGTGCCCGTCTACTCTTTCAAAGCAAAAAATGAAAAAGAGCTTTACGATCGAATGATGGACTTTGACTGGTCCCATTTTCTGGATGTAGATCAGACCTTTGCGATAGACAATGTGGTGTTTTCTGAACTTTTCAAACATTCAAAATTTGTCGGTCTGAAAGCCAAGGATGCCATCGTAGATCAATTTAGAAATAAATACAGAAGAAGGCCATCCATCGACAAAGACAACCCAGATGTGCTCATCAACCTGCACTGTGCCAATGATTACTTTACGCTGTCACTGGATAGTTCCGGGGAACCTTTGAATCAGCGAGGCTACCGCGAACAGGGGCACCGTGCACCCATGAATGAAATCCTTGCTGCAGGCATGGTCAAGCTGTCAGGGTGGAAAAAAGGAATGCCACTGGTCGATCCCATGTGCGGAAGTGGGACCATTTTAGTGGAAGCAGCGATGATTGCCATGGGGATGCCACCTAACATCAAGCGAAAAGAATTTGGTTTTCGTACCTGGCCGGAGTTCAGCCCTATTTTATGGAGCAGGGTAAAAGCAGAAGAGGAGTCCAAAATGAGAAAATCCGCCATTGACCTGACCGGACTAGACATCGACCCAAAAGCGATCGCGCTCACCCGAAAATCTTTGGGAAAGATTGGCTTACGGAGAGAAGTGAGAATCCGGGAAATGGATTTCAGAGAATTTAAGCCATTGTCTGACGAAGGAATGATCATCACCAACCCTCCATACGGGGAACGAATCGGTGACGACATCCTGGATTTTTACAAGTCCATGGGAGATGCATTCAAGCAAAACTTTCAAGGTTTTGATGCCTGGATGATTAGTTCCAATAAGAAAGCACTGAAGCAGATCGGGCTGAGCTATGCCGAACGAATGACACTTTTTAATGGTCCGCTGGAGTGTGATTTTTGTCAGTATAAACTTTATTAGTCGTTTTTTACGACAGTTTTTATTCTTCTTTGATTTCCAGAATATTGCTGTAAGAAGCTATTTCAATGCTTTTGGAAATTTGTAGTGTTTTACGACAAAGGTGAATGCTGAGTAGGTATATGAATCAGGAGAGTTGGATAAGGAAGTAATTAGTCAATAAATCCATCTATACGATTTTAGTTCGTAGGTTTAAAAAACTTCCCCCGAAGCTTTGAGTTGCTTTCAGGGGAAATTACAGTTTGTTACTTCACCAACTTCACGCTTCTAACCGTGTCTTTTGATTTGATCGTTAGAAAATAAGTGGCATTTTTTTCCAGTTTGGTAATGCCTTCACCACTAAATGAGGCCTCGGTAGAAGTCGCTGTGACGTCTACTTCTTTACTTTCTATGGTCATACCGCCAATATCCTGAAGCGAAATCGTAACCGTCTGTCCCAGGTACTGGTTCAGGTCAACGTGTATTTCATCGCTAAATGGGTTGGGGTATGCGATGGATTCCGATGGTTCATCTGCGAGAACCTGTGTACTTGCACCGGAAGAAACCTCTCCCCATTCGAAAACACTCGCCTCCATATCAGCCGACAAGTTCGGAAACAGCAAGGCATTGTCGGTGTTCCACGGAGCATGTACCCAGGACTCCGCAGCACGACTGTAGATAGCCACTTTATTGACACCTTTTTCTTTCCAGATAAATGGAGACCAACCTCCGAGTCCCCCGGTACCTTTTAACGGAAGTGCGGTATTTGCTCCTTCCGATCGGACGTACTTATTCGTAAGAACGGACCTTAGCGCGATGCCTCCTTTTGGGTGTAGTTCAACAATAAATTGTTCTTCAGCTCCATTAACCTCTGTAGCAGTAGCTCTGACGACGTTGTCAGGTTGAACGGAAACATAGTTTTGCTGTCCCCCGGATTGTTTTAGCCAGATGGTTTTTCCGATGGGGGCATCGGAGTTATTCAGCGATGGAGTGACGGGCGCTACTTCCGTATCGTGAAGCGTTTTTGTTGGAGTTCCACTGTTTCGGATTTCCGTGTACCTGTTGAACATCGTCTGGACCCTTTCCGAATGAGCCGCGTTACTTATCAGGTTGTTTTGCTCCCCGATGTCATTGGTCAGGTCATATAACTGAGTAGCCTCCAGGGTGCTCATATCAAGACCGGTCCCGAAACTCATGATAAGTTTCCAGTTCCCATCTCGGAAGGCTACCTCTCTGCTCGTACCCCCCTGTGTCACTATTAGCTTTCTGGTTGGCGGGTTAGGATCACCCGTGATGATGGGGTAGAAGCTGTACGAGTCTTGCGCCTGAGTGTTGGGAACAGCTACTCCTGCTGCATCGGCGATGGTAGCAAGGATGTCCTGACCGTTGATCATTCCGCTGTATTGCGAGCCTTTTGCTACCCGATCCGGCCAGGAAACGATGAAAGGCACTCGATGCCCTCCTTCAAATATGGTGTTTTTGTTTCCTCTAAGGTTGGAGTTGGACCGATGCCCTACGCTTGACGATTCCCTTCGGTTAAGACCGCCATTATCTGAGGTAATGATGATCAATGTATTGTCAAATACCCCCTTTGCTTTCAGCGCATCGACGATCAACCCCATTTGGGCATCAAATTCGGCAATCATATCCATGTGATTGGAGAGTGTACTTCCTTTGATTTTCTTTCCATTTAAAGAGTCTGCAGGTGTATGAGGTACGTGTACGGCCTGGCTACAGTAATAGAAAAAGAATGGAGTGCCAGTTCCAGCATGGTCGTTGATGTAATCAACGGCTTTATCAGCTAATAAAGGTCCCATTTCAAACGGGTTCCATTCGGTATCTCCTAACCCCTGATCTTTGTCAAGCTCCACATCATATCTGTCCTGAATGTATTCATAGGTAATGCTGTCGATTTCAGAATTGGGCTTTAGCTGGATGATCTGTTCATTTTCATAAACAGCATAAGGAACGTCTTGTATTCCTGCCGGATAGAGGAAGCTGTAGTCAAACCCGTGAAACGAAGGGCCACGGTTTACGATACGGGAAATGTCTACGTTTCCTTCAATCTCACCAACCGGGACATCTCTCCTGTAGATAACATCCGGCTGATCGATTCGATTAAAATCACTTCCCAGGTGCCATTTTCCAAAAAAAGCGGTGTTGTATCCTCCTTGTTGCATCACTTTTCCAAGCGTAAGGTCGGCGGGTGCAATTGCTCCTTGCTGGTAGGAATTCCAGACACCACGAATGCTACGACTGCGATAGTTATTTCTTCCGGTCATCAAAGCATATCGGGAGGGAGCACACAACGCAGTAGGGGAATGGCCGTCTGTAAAATGCATTCCATTCCTGATCAGTTCATCCACCACAGGGGTCTCGACAAGAATGGTATTCGATTGTTTTCTTCGGTATTCTGAAACGTCTCCTATGCCTAGGTCGTCTGCAAAGACGACAATGACATTTGGCTTGGTTTGTGCGCTGAGCACTGCTGTTTGTATCGTTAATACGAGCAGGCATACCCATTTTGCCCTCGGTAGGAAGGCTGTTTTTCTTGGTAACATGTTAATTAATAGTTAATCGTGAATCATGAGTCAATACAGGTTTTTCATTAAAACCGCAATAAATGATCTCATGATAAAAACGAGTCAAATATCGACTGCCGAAAATTAAAAACCAGACTGAGTCTCAATGTTTAGCGATTAACGACGAACACTCGAAACATGTTTTCTTCCAACGTGAAATGTTTCAATTTTCATGTTTGGTAGTCATCCCATTCATTATACATCTTTTCACCAGTGAGTCAGGTCCCAAATCCATTTGTAGGACCTGACCTGACTTTCGTATCACATGACAGTAAATACTGGGAGTTACTTAGGATTTAATGGTGTCCAGTTAAAATTTTCAAACCTCAAAAAAGTTCCTTTAACGTGTCATAGATAAGATTTTTCTTGAAGGCTGAAAACTACCGCGCGGCGGACCGCCCCTACCCTAAAGGGAGCAACTAAGAACTGCTCCCGGCCGGGCATGGCTTTAGGGAATCCAAAGGCGACCGGCCCGGGGGTGATTTCAGGAGTTATTTCTGAATCGAAAAATCTTTTCTCGGACACCACTAAAATCTTTTCAAGACAAATCATCTTCACGTCATTTTTGCTTCAAAAATTTATCAAAAGG
>JBCCXH010000126.1:0-11655 GCA_039192005.1 Bacteroidota bacterium | reverse complement strand
TGCAAGGAATCGTCAACGCTATCACTTACAACAGAAGCAACGCTATGGCGGAAAGAATCAATGGTAAACTTCAGGAAATCAAGATGACCGCAAGAGGCTATAGATCCTTTGAAAAATTCAAAAGTGCAATCCTATTTTTCAATGGCCAACTTGATCTATACCCACACAAAAGCTAGTAGAACCCATATTTTAGTGTAATACCCTCATTATCAGCGTTTTTAGAAGCTGAAAAAAAGAAGGGAAAGCATTCTGAAAATACTTTCCCCGATTTGGTGGAGCTAGCCGGATTCGAACCGGCGGCCTCTACACTGCCAGTGTAGCGCTCTAGCCAACTGAGCTATAGCCCCAGATATGCCGCGAAGTTAAGTGAATTCCTTTATTTGATCACCCTTCTAAAATTCTTAACGTTTTTCCTGTAGTAATCACTTAAAAGATTGGATTCAACCACACCCCTGCTGGAGCTTGCATGAATAAACTTAATTTGTTCTTTTGAGACGGAAGTAATCATTCCGCTATGCCACCATTTCCCTTTTTTGCTTTTGAATTTAAAGTAAACGATATCCCCTGGCTTGATTCCTTCCCATCCCTTTCGTTTTCCTACTTTAGATTGTTCCTTGGCAGTTCTTGGTAGCTTGATACCTATGGTCTTATAAGAATGATGGATCAAACCTGAACAATCAATTCCACTTTTGGTATTACCACCCCACTTATACGGTGTACCTAAGTAAGACTGAGCGGTAGTGATCACATTTGAAACCTTTTGTTGTTTTTGCTTTTTTCGTTTTTGTGCCGTAGCATCAAAAAAAATACCTGCAATCAAAAAAATCGAAAGCAGGTAGTGTAAATGTTTTAAGGGTATTAATTGCCTAACCATGAAGAGAACATCCAGTTTGTCTTTTCCTGACTATTCACTAACGCAATCATCATATCTTCTGTTTCTGAATCGCCGGCATCGGATGCAACTTTCTTTACTTTATTTTCTTGCTCGATAAGTTGCTTAAGATTTTCTACAATGGTTTCCACAATTTTTTTATCATTAGATTCATCCTTCACAGACTTGATGTTGGACTGTTCCAGATAAGTTTCCAGTGTATGCGAAGGCCTTCCCCCAATAGTTAAAATCCTTTCCGCAATTTCATCGATGCTTCCAAGCGCTTCTGTATAAAGTTCTTCAAATTTTGCATGTAACTGAAAGAAGTTTGTGCCTTTAATGTTCCAATGAAACCCTCTGGTATTCTGGTAATAGATGTGCATATCAGACAAAAGCTGATTTAATTCTGTTATTAGCTCTTTATTCATGTTAATTCCGTTTTTTATTTGGTTAATAAACAAAAAAGATCAAGATTTCGTTCGTTTTCTGCGTTTACCTGAAAGTCTTCATGAGTAATAGATTTGACTAAATCGTCGTTTGTATCCTTTAGCTTATTTCTATTTAATCGGTTTAAAATTTCATAAGGTATCCGTAGCAGACTGGCGGGCAATTTATGCTGAAGATCCAAAATATCAAATCGCATAATCTTATCAACCGATTGCTTATTTCTATCGTAATACTCCATTACTTTTTCGTTCCCGCCGATACCTTTCATTTCTACCATTGAGAAGTATTTTGAACACAAGTCTTTCAGTTCCTTAGACGTATATTCCCGAATATGCCAGGGGTTTCTGGAGAGCGTCATCTTAATATTTGGGGTAGTAATAAGCGCTCTTCCACCGGGCTTCAGTACGCGATGTATTTCCTTTACGAATTGTTCATCGTCTTTGATATGCTCAATGACCTGAAAGGTTATGACAGTATCAAACTCATTAGACTCAAATGGGAATGGAGGAAAAACACCATCTTGAAAGTTTTCATCTGGATATTTTTTGGAAAGTGTATCAATCACTCCCTTTATTTTGTCAATGCCCTGATAACTTTCAGCCATTGGAGCTAACAGCTCCACACCTCTGCCTTCACCACAGCCCAACTCAAGGAGTTTCCCTTTTACGTAGGGTTTGGCAGCATAATAAGCTTTTAAAAGACGTTGGTGGATCGGATTGTCAGAAGCGATTTTATCAGATGCAATCTCTGTTGTGTACACGCTCATAAGATGAATATTGACTACTTAAATTAGAAAGTCTGCAAAGAAATCAATATTTGCGTAATATTGAATTCCTATGGTTCTAACAAGAGTTTTTGTTCTGCTATTTTTTCTTTCAGCAGCCAATTTATCGTTTGGCATCGATTTTATACGTGTCAATGTTTCCTGGCAGTACGATCCGCTATGTGAGATTTATGTGCAACATAGAACTACCCAAGTAGACGACCTTATTTCAGTGTTCTTGATCGTTGGAGGCGATAGCATAAGCGAATGGAACGTTGAGCTATGGAAACAGAATAAATACAATTCAGAAAGTCATCAACTGTTTGATGGAGTAGTGGTGGATACGTTAAGGAAAACCTCAAAACGGATCTTTACTAAGATGACCTTTAAAAAACCAACCGAGAGCCTCATGGTTGTTAAACTAAGCAAGTTTGAATCGGTCTTTTATTATGATATCCCATTAAAAAATGGAGTGCTTCCTTTCCCATCGATTTATCCGGTAAACAATAAAAGTAACCTCCCCATCCTCACAAACTACATCAATGAGTCAGAAGTGAAATGGCTGGGAAGTACCACCTTTTATGCTTCTTCATACAAAGAACGTTTTGTTGAGGCAGATCCACCAATGGCTAAGATGAAGCCATTAGCTCCTTCTGTCGTAGCGGATTCATCTTTCAGTTTTGCTAGTGTCAACAGATTTAAAGACGAATATTTCTACGTGATTCAAAAGGATAGTGCGAGTGCGGGAGGAGTCACCTTCCTGAAAACCCACCCCTACTTTCCTGAATTAAAGAAGCTGGAAGAATTAGTGTTTGCTATGCAGTATTTACTGAATGATACGGAGAAAAAGGGAATTCAGGCATCCAGAAACCTGAGGCAATCCTTTGATTCTTTTTGGTTAAATACCTACAAAACAAAGTTTAGAGCAAGAAACGCAATTCGCAACTATTACAACTGGGTTAAACAAGCCAACCACTACTTCACTGATTTTAAACAAGGATGGAAAACAGATAGAGGAATGCTATTTATCGTTTATGGAGTGCCTGATGAGGTATATCGGTCAGAGAATACCGAGGAATGGTATTATGACCAGGGCCCTGCTTTTGAGTTCAGCATAATTGCCACTTTTTTTAGTTCAAGAACCTACGCGCTGAGGAGAAGGATTGACCTGGAACAGTCATGGTATGATTACATCGCTGCTATTAGAAGAGGGTCCAATGAATAAGTCATCCAGTTTAGTCTATGGTTTGAGGGCGGTCCTGGAAACCATTAAGTCAGGTCAGCATTTAGAGCGGATCTTCCTTCAAAAAAACCTTAAAGGAGATGTAGTAAAAGAGTTGATGTATGAAATCCACCGGTCGGGTACGCCGCTATCCAAAGTGCCGGTAGAGCGACTTCATAAGTTGACCAAGAAAAACCACCAGGGGGTCGTGGCGTTGTCTTCTCCTATTCAGTATCATACCATTGAGTACCTGGTACCTGAGATTTACGAAAAAGGAGAAAGTCCTTTTTTCCTCATCCTTGATGAAATCACCGATGTCAGGAATTTTGGAGCGATTGCTCGGTCTGCAGAGTGCTTTGGTGTCCACGGCATGATCATCCCGATAAAAGGGAGTGCTCAGATTAATGAAGATGCGATTAAGACTTCTGTAGGCGCACTCAACTACTTGCCGGTTTGTCGTACGATGCAACTGGTAAGTACCGTCGAATTTCTTCAGTCTTCAGGGATCAAGGTAGTGGCTTGCTCTGAAAAAGGATCAAAAACGATTAAAGAAGTAGACTATCAAGGTCCCATCGCTATTGTCATGGGTTCTGAAGAACACGGAATATCCAATGAGGTAATGAACCTTGCCGATGAAATCGTTCAAATACCAATGACAGGGGAAGTAGCCTCTTTAAATGTATCTACCGCTTCCGGTATTATCCTCTATGAAGCCACAAGACAAAGGTCCTAAATGAATTTCTCTCCTTTATTTGTTCGTACGTCAGAGATAAAATCTTTAAAGATGGTAGAGTCTTCCTTCTTGCAAATTAGAAGGATATCGTCAAAATCTGCGACCAAAAAGCCGTCCATTCCCTGAGTGACAATGAGCTTCTTTTTATCTCCCTTTATATAGTTGTTTTTACAATCGTAAGAAATCACTGAACCTTCAATGACATTTTCGTTTGCATCCTTATCCTTAATTTCATGAAGTGCATTCCATGACCCTAAATCAGACCACCCAAAATCTCCCGGAACGACAAATACATTATCTGCCTTTTCCATGATGGCATAATCTATGGAAATACTTTTACAATGGCTGTAGCTCTCTTTTATAAAAGTCGATTCGTCCTCAGTGAAAAAACTTTGGAGACCTGAAGCAAAAAGCGTTGCGATCTCCTCTTCATGTTGTTCAAAAGCTTTTACAATGGCTTCTATAGACCAAATAAAGATCCCTGAATTCCAAAGAAAATCGCCACTTTCCAGAAACTTTTTCGCCAGGTCAAGTTGGGGTTTTTCAGTAAAGGTTTTGACCTTTTTAACCTCACTATCAGACTCACCTAAGAACTGAATATATCCATATCCAGTCTCCGGTCTGTTCGGTTTTATGCCTAATGTTATAAGATGATCCGTTTCCTGGGCATCTTTTATTGCAGATTTAACAATTTTTTCAAATTCACGCTCATTAAAAATTGCATGATCCGAAGGGGTAACTACCATTGTTGCGGCAGGGTCTTTCTTCATGATTTTATAAGCGGCATATGCAATACAAGGAGCTGTGTTTCTTTTTTGCGGTTCCAGCAAAATCTGATGTTCCTGAAGGTCAGGCAGTTGTTGCTTTACTAACGTGTCATATTTTTCATTTGTAACGACCCAAACTTTATCTTTTGTGGTGATTTCCAAGAAGCGATCGTAGGTCATTTGGAGTAAAGATTTTCCAGTTCCAACGACATCCAAAAACTGTTTAGGCTTGGCATCTCGGCTGTAAGGCCAGAAGCGAGTACCACTTCCTCCGGCCATAATAACGATGTGAACACTTGAACTCATAAAAAAAATGATGAAATTTGTATGTATGATTGATCGATGGCAAATATACCTAATAATAAGGCGTTGAATAAGTGGCGATCAGTTATGGTTAGTTATTAGATAACACGAGTATTTAGTTAAAATTTTCTTACACATCAATCCCTATTATGGAAGCAACTTTAGAGTTAAGTCTAAAGGATAGCCTGAAGCGTGTCTTCGGCTACGACAAATTTCGAGGCAATCAGGAAGCGATTATCTCTCATATCCTTGACAACAATAACACATTCGTCATCATGCCAACAGGGGCAGGTAAATCACTATGTTACCAATTGCCTGCTATTGTCAAACAAGGGACAGCCATTGTCATCTCCCCCTTGATTGCTCTGATGAAAAATCAGGTAGATCAAATGAATGCCGTAGGTATTCATGCCAGGTTTTTAAATTCGACGCTCTCCAAAACAGAAAGTAATAAGGTAAAGAAAGACACAATTAACGGAATTGTCAAATTATTATATGTTGCGCCCGAATCTTTGACAAAAGAAGACAACATAGCTTTCTTAAAGCAGGCGAACATTTCGTTCGTAGCGATAGATGAAGCGCATTGTATCTCAGAATGGGGGCATGATTTCAGACCCGAATATCGAAGAATAAAAGACATCATCGGTCACTTAGGCAATATCCCTATGATAGCGTTGACTGCTACTGCTACACCCAAGGTTCAGCTGGATATCCAGAAAAACCTTTCCATGGATAAGGCGAAGCTTTTCAAATCTTCATTCAACAGGACAAATCTTTACTACGAAGTAAGGCCAAAGCAGCAGGCAAAAAAGCATTTGATTAAATTCCTAAAAGAGCATAAAGGAGAATCCGGAATTATTTATTGTCTAAGTCGTAAAAAAGTAGAAGAAATTTCAGATTTTTTGAGAGTGAACGGCATCAATTCCGCACCGTATCATGCCGGAATGGATGCTAAGGTAAGGATGAAGAACCAGGATAATTTCCTGAATGAAGACGTAGATGTAATTGTGGCTACGATTGCATTTGGAATGGGTATAGACAAACCAGACGTAAGGTTTGTGGTCCATTACGATGCCCCAAAGTCAATTGAAGGTTACTATCAGGAAACAGGTCGTGCCGGAAGGGACGGGATAAATAGTACATGTTTAATGTTCTATTCCTACAATGACATCCTAAAACTGGAAAAGTTCAATAAAGACAAAGCAGTAACTGAACGGGAAAATGCCAAGTTTTTGTTGGAAGAGATGGCGGCTTATGCAGAGTCTGCAGTATGTCGCAGAAAGCAGTTGCTTCATTATTTTGGAGAAGAATACATGGGAGATAACGGTTCCTGTCAGGGAATGTGTGATAACTGTAGGTATCCGAAAGAGCAATTTGAGGGTCAGGAGATGATCAAGTTAGTGGTGACTGCAGTGCAGCAGACCGAAGAGCGATTTGACATCTTGCATTTATCAAACCTGCTGGCTGGTAAAATGACGCAGCACATCAAAAGTTACGACCATGATAAACTTGAGGTTTTTGGGAAAGGGGTAGATTCAGGAGATGAACACTTTTGGAAGTCCATTATCAGGCAAACACTGTTACACGAATTCCTGAAAAAAGACATTGAGAACCCCGCCGTTTACAAGGTGTCTCAAAGAGGGTATGATTTCTTGAAAGACCCTTACTCGCATAAATTGGTAAAAGATCATGAGTATGACCTCGAAGGAGAGGAAGAGGAAATAGAGAGAGAACCAGTCAATGCATCCGCATTCGATAAAACACTTTTTGATATGCTCAAAAAGTTGCGAAAAGATATTGCGGATCAAGAAGATTTACCTCCTTACGTTATTTTCAGCGATCCGTCAATGGAAGAAATGGCCACACTTTATCCAACTTCCATGGATGACTTGAAGCAAATCGTAGGAGTTGGTGAAAGTAAAGCGAAAAAGTTCGGACCTCCATTTCTCGAGTTAATCGAAGGGTATGTTGAAGAAAATGAAATCATTACTGCGTCAGACGTATTAGTAAAATCTTCCGGGACCAAATCCAAGAATAAGATTTACATCATTCAACACATCGATCAAAAAATGGATTTCGAAGAAATCGCAGATGCACGAAGGATGAGCTACGAGCAGGTGATCGATGAGGTAGAGAACATCTGCTATTCAGGAACAAAACTTAACATTGACTACTACATAGATCAATTAATGGACGATGACCGTCAGGACGATATTTATGATTATTTCTTAAATGCAGAAACTGATAACATCGACGAAGCAATGGATGAGTTGGGTCAGGATTATTCAGAGGACGAAGTACGGCTGATGAGAATTAAGTTTATGTCGGAATACGCACATTAGTACTTTGCCATTGAAGATACTTCTTCAGTACCAAGCATTCACTTTTTTTGATTTAAGGGAAGCCTATTGAATAGGCATACGCTTCTGTATAAGGAGGTTGACGTTTTCTTATATCCACTAATTAGGTTTTTCGGTTGGTTCCTTTCAATTTAGCTGAATCAATACATACCTAGTAAATGAATAGTTTAATACTCGGATCTGGAGGAAGAGAGCACACCATCGCATGGAAGATAAAACAAAGCCCTAAGGCAAAAAAGATATTTGTTGCTCCAGGTAATGGCGGTACGTCTTCCGTAGCAATTGACCTGAACATAAATATTAAAGATTTTGCTGAAGTAGCAGCTAAAATCAAAGAAGAAAACATCACCTTATTGATCGTAGGTCCGGAGGAGCCCCTGGTAAATGGTATCGTTGACTACCTGAGAGAGGATCCGAGCTTAAAAGACTTGAAGATTGTCGGACCCAAAGCTCAAGCTGCCCAATTGGAGGGCAGTAAGGAATTTGCGAAGGAGTTCATGATACGTCATGGCATCCCTACTGCAAAATCAAAAACGATTACTTTGAACAATCTGGAGGAGGGAGATCGTTTTTTGGATCGTATGTCTCCCCCATTCGTCATCAAAGCAGACGGTCTTGCTGCTGGCAAAGGCGTTATTATAACGGATGAGCTACCCAAGGCCAAAACCACGCTGAGAGACCTGTTGGTTGACAAAAAGTTTGGAAAAGCCAGTGAAAAAGTACTCATAGAAGAGTTTTTAAATGGGATAGAGGTGTCCTTTTTCGTACTTACTGACGGGAAAGATTACCGCATTCTTCCAGAAGCAAAAGACTACAAGCGTATCGGAGAAAATGATCAAGGGCCTAATACCGGAGGGATGGGGGCCGTTTCACCCGTTGGGTTTGCAGATCGGGAATTTAAAGATAAAGTCAACAAGAAAATCATAAAACCTACCATAGAAGGCCTAACCAAGGAAGGGATCGATTACTGCGGGTTTATCTTTTTTGGGCTAATCAACGTAGAAGGTGAACCTTACGTCATCGAATACAATGCAAGGATGGGAGATCCGGAAACCCAGGTTGTTCTTCCAAGAATTAAAACAGACTTTCTTGACCTCTTACTCGCAACAGCAGACGGTAACCTCATTGATATGGATATCGAATACGAAAGGTTCACTGCTTCGACGGTAGTCTTTGTAAGTAGAGGGTACCCTGAATTTTACGAAAAAGGACACGAGATAGCTTTGGGAGACTTAAAAGCAGTCTTGCCCTTTCATGCAGGAACAGCGATAAAAGAAGATAAGCTGGTAACCAATGGAGGCCGGGTGATCGCATTAACCGGTTTAGGTAAAAACCTTGCAGAATCATTAAGTAAGTGTTATTCCGCTTCAAAAGAGATAAATTGGGAAGGAAAAAAATTTCGAACAGATATCGGATTTGATTTGAAGAACTTAGGTCAATAAACTATGGGATGCATTAGCTGTGGGACAGGAAAATCAACAGGATGTAAAAGCAACGGTCATTGCGACTCGGGAGGGTGTAATAAACTAAACGTTTTTGATTGGCTCTCCAATATGGACATGCCGGCTTTACATCGCTTTGACGTGGTGGAGGTTCGGTTTAAAAACGGAAGAAAAGGGTATTACCGAAACGTAAAAAAACTGGATATTGTCACTGGCGATGCAGTAGTCGTTGACGTGCCAAATGGTCATCACATTGGCTACATTTCATTACAGGGTGAGTTGGTCCGTTTGCAGATGTCTAAAAAGGGAATTAAAGACAACGAAGAAGTAAAAACCATATACAGGAAAGCCACAGGAAGGGACATCGCACGTTGGGAAGAGGCAAGAAACAGAGAATCATCATTGCTTTACAGGACAAAGAGCATCATTCAGGATCGAAAGATGAACATGAAGATGACCGATGTGGAGTTTCAGGCGGATGGTACCAAGGCAACGTTTTATTATTCTGCTGACGATCGGGTAGACTTCAGAGAGCTGATCAAAGTGATGGCCGGCGAATTCAGGATACGAATAGAGATGAGGCAGATCAGCCTACGGGAAGAAGCCGGGCGTATCGGAGGAATCGGGGTCTGTGGAAGAGAACTGTGCTGTTCCACCTGGCTCACAGATTTTAAAGCGGTATCGACACAAGCTGCACGGTATCAGAATTTATCTCTTAATCCAAACAAATTGTCCGGGCAGTGCGGGCGATTAAAATGTTGCTTGAATTATGAGCTCGACACGTACGTAGAAGCACTGGACGACATCCCTGAGGTATCGAAACCCTTACTGACAGAAAAAGGGGAGGCCCATCTTCAAAAAACAGACATTTTCAGAAAAATGATGTGGTTTGGCTACAATGACGATAACAACTGGCACTCCCTCGACATCACCAGAGTTCTTGAGATTCAGAAGATGAATGAGCAAGGAAAGAGGCCCGCTACTTTGTATGAAGATGAAAAAAAAGAAACGTCTTTAAGTACCTCTTCTCCTAATAGTGACTTGGATGCCATGGATAAAAAGTTTAGAAGCAAATCCAAAAACAAGAAATGGAAAAACAAAAAGGGTAAACAAAAACCGATCAAAGTAAAAGCAAACAAAAACTCATGAACCGATACGTTATCATCTTTTTTTTGTGTTTATTTTTCGTCGGTTGCGATACGACTAGAATTTACGAAGACTATGTCAACCTTCCGGAAGCATTCTGGCATGTGGATTCCGTGAAGACATTCACTTTTCAAATAGACGACTCACTGGGTTCTTACGACCTGAAAGCTACCTTTAGAAACGCGTCATCCTACCCGTTTTACAACCTGTATTATCAATATGCATTGACTGATTCGTTAGATAGCGTAATCGTCCAGGAACTAAAAGAGGTAGAGTTTTTCGATCCAAAAACAGGTCGTCCTAACGGCAGTGGATTGGGTGATCTATTTGATCATTCGATCTTGCTAGAAGAAGATTTTAATTTCCCAGCTAACGGAGAGTTTTCTATTAAGCTACGACAATTTATGCGAATGGATACATTACCTTTTATTCTTTCCGTAGGAGCAAGAGTGGAGCTTTCCGAAGAATAGAACAAACTTTCGTATACTTCTTTGCTTTAGAATCTGGTTAGAAGAAAGTCCCGTTTAGAAAAATATCAGTGAAATAGTAATCTGATTAAAGCAACCAGTTTTCCTAAAAAACCGTCTAGGAGATTAAACTAGTAAGTACATATGTTAAAGCCTTTTATCTCAATTTTCATTCTCTCATTTTTTGTCCAAAGTCACGTGTATGCTCAAACCAAATGGAGCATTACCGATGGTTATGAAATCTCTTTTTCAGGTTCAAAAGCAGAAGGGACGTTCAGCGGACTGGAAGGCGACATTCTTTTTGATCCGAATAACTTAGCAGCCTCCAAATTTGACGTAAGCGTGGATGTCAGTACCATTTCAACTGGAAACAATACGAAAAACAAACATGCAAGGGGTGAAAGCTGGTTTTTTGCAGAGAAATTTCCCAAAATCTATTTTCAATCATCAAGCATAGTCAAAAAGCAGAGCGGCTACGAGGTGACCGGTACATTAGACCTTCACGGAATCAAAAAGACGATCACCTTTCCTTTCCAGTTTGAAGGAGACGAAACGACCGGCACATTGTCAGGAATATTTACCTTAGACCGTCAAGACTATGGCATTGAAGGAAACCTTTTTGGTTTTGCCGTAGGAGATGAATTTGAAGTCTCTCTCAATGTGCCTGTTCGGAAGTAATACTTAAGTTCATACCTAACCTGAAGCTTTGGACGGAAAAAATAGAAAAGACATTCACATAGGACAGTCGGTAGCGGTAGTTCAGAAACACCACCAACGTACCGGTGAGCTAACCGAAGGTACGGTGAAGCGTATCCTTACGAAATCAGCCAACCATCCTCATGGCATCAAAGTAGAATTGGAGGGTGGAATTGTCGGTCGGGTGAAGAAGGTTGAGGAGGAGTAAAAAACGTACGTGTTTAAAAAATGAAATAGGTATTTTGCTATCGGTTTGATTCTTTTAAAAGGAAGATTTGGAATATCTTTTAAGAACTCACCCAATGAACCACACTAATTAACTTTTTATTCAGTCATACTTTAAATAATATTGCTTTCTCATTCGGGGTGTGGCGCAGTCCGGTTAGCGCGTTCGCTTAGGGTGCGAGAGGCCGGAGGTTCGAATCCTCTCACCCCGAC
>JBCCXH010000125.1:0-11726 GCA_039192005.1 Bacteroidota bacterium | reverse complement strand
TATTCCAGCATTTTTTAGCCAATTTTTCCTGAAAGTAAATAGGTAAAAACAGATGACGTTTATCAGGTAGGAGTTAATTACAAATGGATTCTCCGGAATGATGAAAGGTTAAGGAAGTCTAAATGAATTAAATGTTTCGTTAGGTTTACTTCGGAAATGAGCAAGATATGTTTTTTTTATTGATATCCGATTAAAATTTAGAAGATCAATTTTTATGTCTTTAAGCATCCGAGAACTGATTTTTCTTTAAAACTCCAAACTACCGCGCGGCGGACCGTCCTAAAGGGTGTCTTGATAAAATAGCCCCCGGCCGGGTAAGGCTTTAGGGAATTAAAAGGCGTCCGGCTAGGAGGTGTTTTTGAACTTTTCGCACAGCTTCGAAAAATCTTTCTCGGATGTCATTAGTTTTTTTTAACCAAACGACCTTTTGTGACAAATGCCTGATTTCATGTGTCAGGTATTTGAAGGACAACATGGCATAAACGCTTCAGGTTTATAAACAAACACCCTGTATCAAGCATTGCAGACATTGCTTGATACAGCGTTCTTCCAAACATAGCTTTTTATAAATCCCTGTTCAAATCAAAAGCCTCCAGGTAGTCAGCAACTTTTCGAACAAACATTCCTCCAAGTGCTCCGTCCACCACGCGATGGTCGTAGCTGTGCGATAGAAACATTTTACTTCGTATTCCAATCAAATCTCCTTCAGGTGTCTCGATTACCGATGGCTTTTTCTGAATGGCCCCAAGTGCCATGATGGCAACTTGTGGTTGCATGATGATGGGAGTACCCATGACGTTACCAAAAGATCCTACATTGGAAACGGTATACGTCCCGCCCTGTAGCTCGTCAGGTTTTAATTTGTTTTCCCTAGCACGAGCTGCTAGATCATTTACCTTTTTAGTAAGTCCTACCAAATTTAGCTGGTCCGCATGGTGTATTACAGGCACAATCAGGTTTCCTGAGGGTAGGGCAGTGGCCATTCCGATGTGGATGTCCCGTTTTTTCACAATGCGATCTCCGTCTACTTGTACATTGATGAACGGAAAGTCTTTGATGGTTTTGACAATTGCTTCAATAAGGATGGGCGTAAACGTGAGGTTCTGACCTTCTCGTGCTTTAAACGCTCCTTTCATCTTATTTCTCCATGCGACCAGGTTGGTTACGTCAGCCTCCACAAAGGAGGTGACATGGGGAGAGATGTGCTTGGAGGCTACCATTCGTTCGGCAATCATCTTTCTCATGCGATCCATCTCGATGATCTCGTCTCCTCCTGAAATGGCAACAGGAGAGGGTTGATAAGTAGTAGATGTAGGAGCTGGCTTAGAAGGTACCGTTCCGTTAGTAGTAGAAGGGCTGCTTACCACAGCTCCTGATTTTTTAGCCTCCAAATAAGAGAGAATGTCGTTTTTCGTTACCCTTCCTTCCTTACCAGATCCATTGATGGCATCCAGTTCTTCCAATGTTATGTTTTCTTCTTTGGCGATGCTTCTTACCAGTGGAGAGAAAAACTTACCTGATGAAGAAGTTCGGGGTACTTCGCTTCCATTGGAAGAAGCATTTGCGATGGCATCTTCAAGGATGGCCTCCGCCTTTTCAACGGTCTCCTCTTGAGCGGGGACTTCCGGGGCTTCTTCACCACTCTCACTGCCCTGTGTTTCAATGATAGCAATGGGTTTTCCTACCTCTACCACATCTCCTTCCTGAGCAAGAATTTCTTTGAGTACTCCTGAATGAGTAGCGGGAATCTCCGTATCAACCTTGTCTGTGGCAACTTCAAGAAGTGACTCATCCTCTTCAATTGTTTCGCCGACTTCTTTTAGCCACGAAAGAACAGTTCCTTCCATCACACTTTCGCCCATTTTAGGCATGACCATTTTAGTAATTGCCATATTTTATTTCGTTTACGGTTTTCTACTCTTATTCCAAAGATAATAATTCTGTCAATCTTTATTTAAGTTCACTCTTATCATGTTGAGGGCAGCAATTGCACTGTACTTGATATTGATCGTTCTGTCTTTTGTGAAGTGAAACACTTTTGCCGTGCTTTTTGTCTCATCAGCATATCCGATCCATACGGTCCCAACTGGCTTTTCCTCCGATCCTCCACCCGGCCCGGCAATCCCACTGACGGCTACTGCCACGTCTGCATGGAGTTTTTTTCTAACGTTTTCTGCCATGGCCAGGACAACGGGTTCACTTACTGCTCCATGCGCTTTTAATGTTTCGTTACTTACGTCTAACTGTTCGTTTTTTAATTGGTTGGAGTAAGGGATGAACGAACCGTTAAACCATTGTGAGCTTCCCGGCACAGAAGTCACCATGTGTGAAAGATACCCTCCGGTACAGCTTTCTGCTAAAGCGAGTTTTTTGCCTTTTTCCAATAGTAGCTTCCCAAGCACCACTTCCAGCTCGTCTTCGTCAAATCCAAAAACGTATTTTTCTATCAAAGGCATCACTTTTTCTACCTCCTCCGAAACCTTCTTTTCTATCAGGTTGCTATCTGCCCCTTTAGCTGTCAACCGTAGCTTTACCATACCCATGGTAGGTAGGTAAGCGAGACGGATATCTTTTGGTAAGTTGTTTTCCCAACCATTGATTTCCTGTGCCAGTTTAGACTCAGGTACGCCGACCGTACGTATGATTTTATGATAAATAACTCCGTTTGCAAACTGTTTCACCAGTTTGGGAATGATTTCATCGGTCATCATTTTTTTCATTTCAAAAGGTACGCCGGGCATGGAGATAATGACTTTCCCATTTTTTTCAAACCACATCCCGGGGGCGGTTCCGAATGCATTATGAATTGGCGTACAGTTTTCGGGAAGATCTGCCTGCTTCATATTTAGCTCTGACATCTCTCTGCCTGCTTTTACAAAAATGTTTTGAATGTGTGTCAGTACCTCTGGGTGATGGACCAGTTTGGTGTCGAAATATTCTACTAAAGTTGGTTTGGTTAAATCATCATTAGTAGGTCCCAAACCACCGGTAAGAAGGATGATATCGGCTCTGGTTTCAGCTTCCCGAACCATCTCAAGGATTTCTTCCCGTTTATCTGCTATGCTTGTTTTTCTGGTGACCTGAATGCCCGCTTCATCCAGCGCGCTACTCAACCAGTGGGAGTTAGTGTCCAGCGTTTGTCCATATAAGATTTCATCACCTATAGTAATAATTTCAGCAAATGAAGTCATGTAATATTTTGTATAGGTAGTTAATGAAGAAGTGCTTTCGAATTTTCCTTCAAAAATAGGGGAACTGGTGTAGACTCGGTCAAAAAGTTAGGCAATGAAAGAGGAAACCAATAAAGTGGTTTAGGATTAAGTAAGAAAGTCGATAAGTTTGTCGTAACTGATTAATTGTAGACAAGGTGTTGTGAAAAAATAAGAATCAGTAATTTTAGATTATACTCTCTAACATGCTATGATAAGTGAATTACAAGTCCGAAAATTAAAGAGATTTTTTGGCCTCCTCGATTTCAATCACAACGGAGTGATTGAAGAATCCGATTTTACCTCCATCGCAGAAAATTTATGTGTACTTTGGGGGCTTAGGGAAGACACAGCTGAATACGTGAAGATTGTGACCCGGTTTTCAGAAACCTGGAAACGATTCAGCTTTTATGTCAACAATGAAGATGAAACCGCGAGTTGGGAATACATATTAGACCTGGCCAACAAGTATCTGGTGAAAGAAAACCAAGAACAGTTTTCCATTTATGTCGATGAGTTCGCAGGAGAGATTTTTGATAATTTCGATACCAATAATGATGGGCATATTTCGGTAGATGAATACTTGGATTTGTTTATGGCCTATCGGATAGAGGTCCGTTATGCAGCCAAAGCTTTTCGAAAGCTGGATAGAAACGATGACGATGAAATAAGTAGAGCAGAGTTAATGAAGGCGGTCAAAGAATTCTTTTTGAGTACTGATGAAGCAGCTCCGGGTAATTGGCTATTTGGTGCTTACTAAGTACCTGTCTCACTTCATAGAATGAGCTTATGTTTCGTAAGCTTTTCAAGATTCTGGTGGCCTATATATTGACATTCAATGTAATCGCTTTATTATGGGTCATCGCTTATGCTTTTTTGCCCATTCCTTTCACTAAGCTGATGGTCATAGAGGGACAAAAAAAGGAGATCAGTTACGCATGGAAGTCATTAGATCAGATTTCAGATAAGCTGGCATTGGCCGTGATGTGCAGTGAAGATCAGAACTTTTTGATCCATCATGGATTTGATCTGGATGCGATCATGGAAGCAGAAAAATCGAACAAAGAGGGAAAACGGTTAAGAGGGGCAAGCACGATCACTCAGCAGGTAGCAAAAAATGTGTTTCTGTGGCCAGGTCGGTCCTGGATAAGGAAAGCGGTAGAGTTGTATTTCGCTCTTCTGATTGATGCCATCTGGAGCAAGCAACGAATTATGGAAGTGTACTTAAACGTCGCGGAAATGGGGGATGGGGTCTTTGGTGCAGAAGCGGCTTCCAGGATTTATTTTAAAAAACCGGCGAGCAAGCTGACGATCAATGAATCCGTCAGAATCGCCGTGACTTTACCCAGCCCTAAAAGGTATTCCGTATTGAAACCAGGTAGCTACCTGAAAAAAAGAGCCGAATGGGTGAAGCGACAAATGAGCTATTGGGGCAATAAGATGACGTACGATCCGGAGTTTCTCAGAAAGATGATCAAGTAGCGAGAGTTTCGACCAGAAAAGAGATGAATAAGCAATCATGAAATTCCAAGTAAGACTCATGGTGTTTCTCTATGCTGAACACGTTCAAATACGTGTGCATGACATTAAGTACAACAGTATAACCAACATCAATGCATGATGTGAATGCATTTTGTTTAACCCCTTGAACTTGAAAAAACGAGTAGTTCAAACACAAGCCGTCAAAAATCAGGAAAATAGCAGTCCATGGACTCCTGCGAATTCAGGTCATCTGAATCCAAGGAATGATTTCTTTCTACACGATAATCGACCTGAAACCATAGAGATGCGTAAAATCCATAAAAGAAGAAACGAACGCAATCTTCAGTGTTCCATTCAGCTTATGGATAACCGACCCAAAGAAATTACCCAGCTCATGATGGCAGGTTATGTGAGTTCTGGTACATCAGGTGAAAACACAATGATCCAGAGAATAGCAGAAATAGAGGAATCGACAAACGATAATTGTGGGCCGAATTGTGGATTTGTTGCGTTATACGCAGCCTTTAAATACCTTATTAGCACGTTCGCTGATATCTATTCTTGGGATAAGTTCATGAGGGATGCACCTCACGTAGCAGGTTCTCACGAAACTGAAATATTTGATGTCAATCAAATGATAAAAGTAATCGCATCCTATCGCTTCAAACACAAAAAACATCACTTTACTGATGGGGCCGAATTAGTTACTGCAATTAAAAAAACAGGAACCAATCCTGTACTCATACCACATACATTGGTGGGGATAAAAGAAAGAGAATATCCAGATTCAAGTCAGATAGTAGAGCAAAGAACGCATTGGTCAATCATTACCTCTGAAAAAGACGGGATACTCACGCTGTGGGATAACTGGGTAAATGAAAAGGATACAAGCGCCTATGGCAATACGTATCAAATCGAATCTCAGGAGTTAGCCAAAAAAAAGTTCAATACTAAAAGACAAAGAATTTGATTGGAGTCAGTATAAAAATGGGAAGTACGGTAAAAGCAAAGAAAAATTTAACATCTCTGGTTTTATCATTGAAATAGCTATTTACTAGGAGCCGATTTCAACCCCAAACTGCTACACAATCTTCCATTATTCTATGATGAGTTTCCGCTCCCAAATGGCTTGTCTACTTTTAAATCGTAGTAGATAGATGCCAGAAGACAGGTTTTCGAAGTTTAGTATTTCTTTTTCCACTTCTAATTGATCCAGCTTTCGACCAGACAAATTCAAGACTTCCAGAGAAGTACCTATCAATTGTTTGTCCAGGGTGATGGTGCCATGGGAGGGATTGGGATAAAATAAATGATTGGTTGGCTGTTCTAGCCCTAAAGGAGCTGAGAAGTTTAAAATGACCGTATCAAGACCTACGCAGCCATTGCTACTGGAAGCTTCAAGAATGACCTCATATACGTTGTCGTCGAGGAAAATGGTAGGATTGGGCGAGGTTTCAACTACTTCACGGTCCACGTACCATTGAAATGATTCAAATTCCTGATTCGATACGGAAAAAGAAACCCGGTTTTTATTTTGGATGGTTTCTGTCGTGTATTCAATGGTAATGGATTCAGTGATCTTGCTGATGTTTACTTCACGCGGAGCACTCGGTAAACCGTCATCGAGGCCCACGACGAATACCTTTGATTCTTCTTCGATAATTAGTTGCGTGCCTTTCTTAATGAGTTGCGTTAAGTCTTCATCTTCGTAAAACCCGAATATACTTCCGTTTTGTGGCGCTAATATGGAGGGGGTATTTTGACAAAACGAAACATCCGTCTGACTTGGTACAGCAGAACTGCTAAACTCAAAAACCTTTTCGCTGGACAGCACACATCCGCTGGAGTTCTGTACTTGTAACTGAATGGTGACGGACTCTTGGCTATTGTCGATTACTATTTCACTCGAATTTCCTCTGGATAACCCATTGACAACCCATTCGTGAGTATCTGTTTGATTGACCATTTTAGCAATAATTTGATTGGAAACACTTGTTGTATCAATCTCAACCTCAAAATCGGTCATCACTTCATTAACGTCTACTACTACCGGCACCCTTAAGCTTTCTAATTGCGAATAAGTCCCGCTGACGTGTATCGTAGTATCTTCATTAAAAGGTCCAATGGATAAATTACTCCCCTTAACAAAAACTTCTCCGGTTGCGCTGTCATTGTACACCTTTAGAAGATCAGCAACGGGGTCGGAAATAGTAATGTTTTCTCCCGGACATATCGTAAACGGCTGAAAAGAAGGGGCAGGGGGCCGATTAGCGACAATCAGTTTTTTGAGGGTAGTCCCGGAGCAATCCAACGTATTTTCTATGTACAACGAAATGTCATAGTCACCCACCTGATCAAACGTTAAGCTTGGGTTCTGAATCGTCGCTTGTGTACCCTGACCAAAATCCCAATTCCAAACATTGGCTCGGAAACTACGATCAGTAAATGTGACCACGTTTGTTTCATTGTCCAGGTACAAGGTATCGGTGGACAGTTCAAAGTCTGCCACGTTTTCGATTAAAGTAAGTTCATATTGAAACAAATCGGAGGCATACGCTCCATCAATATTTCTGACATAAAAAGCAGTATCGCGGTTTATGGTTCCGGTAGTAAAGCTCGTCCCCTCTGTGATCAATTGAGTGCCACCCGGATCTTCGTAGAAACGAAAATTAGTTCCGTCAGCAGGGTCAATGGTTACCTGACTTCCCTCACAACTAAAGGACTCTTCAAGTACCCGTGGGTTGTCAATGACCGTATTGAGCCGATCGGTCATGGTAGAGAGCGTACTTTCCAGTAACGTCTTTGAGTCTTCGGCAGCAATAATAACCGTGAAATACTCACTCTCATATGGATCCATTTGGTTGATTACCGTTCCATTGATGGTGGCTACATTATTCCCGTTTCCTAAGTCACCAGCAGTGCTTTGCAAACGTGAGGTAAGAAAGTTATACTTGTTTGCGTCAGTAAATAACCCATTGGTAAGATCTGAAGTGTTTCCATTTTCATCTTCCAGATTAATCGCAGAATAGCCTGGTGTTCCATTCGCTATTACCTTGGTAGCGGTGAACTGTGTATTTAAATGGTCCTTTGTTAGAAGGTAGTTATTGGATGCCTCGTATGAGGCCTGATTGGATAAAGAATTGTTCAAATCAAAATCTGTATAGAACCCAATACTTAAGTTATTGATAGTGGATGGACTGTTGTTGACGATCCGATACCTGATAAGGAGTGCGTTTTCATTTTTCCAGGCATAAGAAGACTGTTCGATCACCAGGTTGTTAGCAAGATCCGTAAATTCGGAATAACCATACAAATCAGCTGCGGGATGATGCAGGAGCTTGAAGTTCTTTTGAAGATTAAAGTCCTGTTCTCTGGATAGTGTCTGATAACTGGAAATCAGATTATCAGAAGTTGTTGCTGAGGAGGTTCCGACAACAAACCCGGCGTACGAAAGAATGTCTGTTCCATTGACTTGCATCCCGATCCCATCACGAAAAAATGAGGTTGGAAATCCCAGGTTTCCACTTCCTGAAATCGTAGTTTTTAACGCCGTTCCAAAATCAAAATAATCAGGCGACGTTAGCGCTTCCAAAAACTGAAAGTCTGCATAAGCTCCATCCTGTATATCCAGTCGTATATCCACATTCGTTTCTGGTCCCAAGTCATCGTTGAGTAAGATAGAGAAGAAAATAGAATCACTTTTCAAGGTGTTAATCGAGCCGGGAAATACATTTTCATCCAGTACGGAGAAGGTATTGTCTGGTGAAGAAATGCTGATCTGTGGGTTAGTTAAGCGATTTAGATAATTGGTGAGTGCTACTTTTACCTGAACAGTATCTCCGAAAAATAACTGATCACTTTTGGAAGTTTGAGTAGTGAAAGCTGTCGCACGAAGTGACTTCACGTTACTCTCACTCACAGCTTTGTAGACATTGAGTCTGCCCAATCCCAATTTTCCATCATAAAGTGAATTATTTCCAATTTGGTAAATATCATCTGCTGTGACGCGGATGCGCTCCATTACCTGAAGTGCATTTAAATCCCGAAATTGAGTTTTTACTAACGCGGCGGTCCCGGCTACCATAGGGGCGGCAAAAGAGGTACCCTGGTCTACTTTGTATCCATCATTGATAGAAGTAGAAAAAATGCCAACGCTTGGAGCCGTAATATCGATGGAATAATTGTAGGTAGACAGCGACCATTTACTGTCCTGACTGTCTGTACCTCCTACAGACAGTACGTGGTCATAACTTGCCGGGTAGAATTTACCGTCTACGTTGGTATTTCCACCCGCGGCTATCACGATTACGTCGTTTTCCAATACAGCAAAGTCAATAATGTCTTGTTCTGATTGTAAACCAGTCCGAAGCGATCCCCAGGAGAGATTAAGAATCTCGATGCCATTGTCCACGGCATAAGTCACCGCCTCGAAGAGGTTGTTTGAGGTGGTACCAATGGTGCGGAATCCTTTGAGTGCTGCAATTTTTGCGTTGTATCCCACACCGGACATCCCAATCCCATTGTCGGTATCACCACCGGCAATTCCACCGACTTGAGATCCATGGGTACTTCCGTCTGCGTTAGGGTCGTTGTCATTATCGGCGAAGTCGTAGCCATATCTGTCGTCGATGTATCCGTTTCCGTCATTATCGATTCCGTCAATGATTTCGGCCTCGTTTACCCAGATTTTAGATGACAACTCTTCGTGGTCCAGATCCAAGCCGGTATCGATGACCCCAATGGTAATGTCATCGTCTCCTTTTGTAATATTCCAGGCATCGTATGCGCTAATTTGATCCAGGTAAAACTGATTGGTTGCGTTGCTGGGGTCAGAGGGGACAAAAAGTGGCTGGTAGTTGAGGACAGGTTCTGCATAAAGGATGTTTGGGTCTTGAAGTAGCTGCGTGATGGTTTCGACAACGTCCTGTCCGGGCTTCAACTTTACTTTGCATATACCATCTACAGCAGATGGCCGATTGGGATTTACTTCATGAAAAATGACGACTTCCTGATCAGAGTGAATCAACGATACAGGAATGGTGGGATCTTTTACTTTTAGGATGACCCATTTTTCGTCGATCTGTTCTTTTGAAATGCCGGAGGGTAGTCGGTAACTTTTTTGGGCGCATACTTCTAACTGAATAAGGACGAATAAACTGTATATCAGGTATCGATGCGTTTTCAAGTTATACCAGGCTTTCTTATGACTTTGATGGCTAGATTGGGAAAAAATCGTTTTAGATAAATTCCCAATTTTTCTTTTATGCCCCCAATATAAATCTCTTGTTTGTTATTTTGAATGGACTTTACGATTAAACGAGCACATTTTTCGGCAGAAAGTCCATTTTTCTGTCCTTTGTCCATTTTATTTTGTTTTTGACCGTTACCAAGCAGTGCGTTATATGAGATTTTTGTTTTAATGTATCCTGGTAAAATCATCGTTACCTGAATATTGTCCTTGTAACACTCTGCTCTTAGCGCATCATAAAATCCATGGAGTGCGTGCTTGGATGCACCGTAGGTAGATCGCAAAGGCGTATTGATGATGCCGACTGTGGAAGAAATGATTACATGATGTCCACGTCCTCTTTCGATCATTTTGGGCAAGAGTAATTTTGATATCGTTGTCGTACCGAAATAGTTAATCTCCATGATTTTTCGATCGACATCAAGGGATGTGTTTAGGACGGTGTCCCGCTGGCTGATGCCTGCGTTGTTGATCACGATGTCAACGTAACCAAACAGTGTTTCAGCCTCTTTTACTTTTTGTTGGAGGGAGAAATTATTTTCCAGATCTATGGTCAATAGTTTAATGGACTCCGGATCACCTGTACACGCTTTTTTTACCCGTTCCAGTTCATCGATTCTACGAGCAGACAAGATCAGTTTTGCCATTTTCTTTGAAAGCTCGTAAGCGAGTGCTTCCCCAATACCCGATGAGGCGCCTGTCAGCCAGACCACTTTTCCAGCAATCGTTGTCATCAATTTTAGCGATTGATTTTATTTCTATTGTACGAAGTTAAGTTTAATCCTATGGAAGTACCTGGGTTTGATGCCAATATTCCCCCTTTTTGGGGTAAGGGGGCAAAAGGGGATTCAAAAAAACATCAAATCCAGGCGCCAGCAGTTTATCGGACTTGGCAATTGAAGGTTGTGAGAATCGAATATTTGCTAGTGTCCTCAGATAGGGAGGCACAGAAAATGTCCAAAAATCGGCTAAGTCCGACAAGCTCCCATGCTTGGTTACCAGTAAACTTCGTAGCGTATAATTATTATTTTTCTCTCAAATAAATAACAAAATCAAAAGAATGCGAATGTTTGCTGTCGCTGGGATGATGGATTCTTGATTTTTCTTTCCATTGATCATGATTAAGTTCAGGAAAGGTAGTCTGCCCTTCAAACGCCCCGTTGATTTCCGTCAGGTAGATGCGGTCGGTTAGTTCCAGACCCTGTCTGTATATTTCACCACCACCAATGATAAACAGTTCATCCTGATCAGTTTTTTTCTTGGCAAGTGTCACAGCAGCTTCCAAGCCAGAAACTACTTCTGCTCCACGGGCCGAATAATCTTTCTGTCTGGTCACTACGATGTTGATCCTGTTTGGTAAAGGTCTAAAAGATTTGGGTAGCGATTCCCAATTTTTACGACCCATAATGATCGCATGACCATTTGTCGTGTCTTTAAAATATTGGAAATCATCAGGTAAGTGCCAGGGTAGGTCATTGTCTTTGCCAATCACTCTGTTAGATCCCATAGCCGCAATCATGGATATGATCATAACCGTTCGAAATTTATTTCTTTTTTAGAAATCAGGTTCATTTGTGCTTTCATCGCAATCGCTTTTCAACTACTTGAAATACCATTATCAGAGAAAAAAGATAGCGCTATTTACAATAGATCGTGTTTCTTCAATGTTAAGGATATGCCAAGTATTACATTATTTCAATGCGTCTGTTTTTTTCATGGGAAACCCTCTTAAGAATTCAACTGTTTTCATCCGCTTTTTTCCTTCTAATTGTAATTCCGTGATTTTA
>JBCCXH010000124.1:0-11785 GCA_039192005.1 Bacteroidota bacterium | reverse complement strand
TATTTTTGGTTTTAATGGATAAGATCTTTCAACTCTTCTTAAATCAATCACCAGCTCCACTGCGGCTCATATTCAGGGAGTTATCTATCTTAATAAATAATTCCTGAATTATTCAGGCTAATGAATTTTAGAAAAAAATGAGTTTAAAGAAAATGATAAGATAAACAGTTACCACGACAAATGCAGATACAAGTATTTTGATCGTACTTTCCATTTTACTCTCCTCATTAGACTTTTTATTGAGTTTCATTTCATCCTCTCTTAATTATAATGGAAAATAAAAGTTTTTTTGATTCAAAATAAATACTTGCAATGATCCTGAAGAAATTGATGCCAAGTTCCCGGTTTAAAATGATTTGAGCAGCTATCATCGAAATGACGGATGAGATCAGCACACTGTATGCGGCACCGTTCAGGTCCCATATGGCTATAGCTATTACGCTCAGAATAAGGGTGCCAATGGAATTCCATAACATGAAGATAAAAGTGATTCTAACTTTTCCCACCGCATTTAAAGTGATGCCAAATTGCCTTTGGAACGGTGCTAACAAAGCAGTGAGTACGATTATTTTAAGTAGGGGAGCGGTGTCGGAAAATTCAGGTCCAACCAAAAGATAAATAACATCATCTGCCCAAAGAAAAGTAGCGATCACAAAGGGGCACATGAAAATGAAGACCAGAGCAGTCGTTTTCTCATACATTTCTCTTGCGGCATTTCTCCCTTTCTCTTCAAATGCGGTAATCACTTTTGGGTAATAGACGCTGCTTAGTGCATTAAGCGGAACATCAAACAAGGTCACCACTCGTAAGGCAGGCGCAAAGCTTGCAACAGCCACATTTCCGACCATGGCCGATAAAAACCATTCTTTAGAAGATTTACTAAGCATGGAGTTCAGGTTCGTGCCAAAGGTGTATTTCCCAAAAGCAGAGAGCTTTTTCATCCAATCTTTTACTTCTAGTCTCAACTTGGGAAAGCTTTTGTATCCTGAAAAAGTAACGGAGCACAATGAGCTTATCACATAGCCCAGGGTAAATATCCATGTTGCGGAAATCAAACTAACCTCATAGGAAGAATAGAAATAGATGAGTAGGTAGCCAGATAAAACAGCATTTTGAAGCAATGAACTGATGAGTGTGCTGACAAACCTAAACCTCGACTCCTGTATAAAATTAAAGTGTGAAAAAAAGGTGAAGGAAACAATGGCTATTGTTGAAATGAGGAGCATATCCGAAATAACACGACCGCCGGATGAGAAGAAACGCATCGTCACCACAGATAATGCGATGAGCATGCAGAAGCCAAGGGAGACGATGAAGTTGAGTTTGAACGACGCAGTCCTTATTTTCTCATGGTGAACGTCGTCTTCCGAATTAAGAAATCGCAACAACGGATTGTAAACAAATGCGGTCCTGACCGATTCCGATATTTTGACAATAGAAAGGAAAATGACCCATGTGCCAAACTCATTTTTTTCAAGGAGCCTGGCCAGCAACGTGAAATTCAGGTAGTTGAAAAACATCATGGATGTTCTGGTAACCAATGAAATCGAACCTGACTTAAGCCAATAGGAGTTTTTAAGTTTACGAATCACCAACGCTGATCTTTAGCAAAGCCAAAATTGATGAGTTCGTCTCCGGCAATTTTTTTGAATGTCCTTTTCTTTCTTGCGCTCCAATTCTCCCACTTTTTAGAAGGATTAAAATCTGATTTTTTTTCAACAGGTTTCCAATTCACTTTAGCCTCATCTCCTCTGTAGGTAGAAGAACCGAGAATGGGTATTTTCTCCAGATCATCCCAGGGGTATAATTTTTTGTCCAGATCAATAAAGTCAAAAATTTTTGTGAGTTCTTTTTCCGGGGTGGCGTTTAGATCCTCATAATTTACGAGTAGTAACTGATCCATAAATCCTGATTGTTTGGATTGCTCCATAAAACGTTCTATTTGATTCATCCTGTTTTTCCATCGTATGGTCATTTTTTTAAACAAGGCGGTTCCTCCCCAGGATTTCAAAAATGACTCAACGGTATCTCTACCATCTCTAATCAAAAGGATCACTTTTTCACTTGGAAACAAATGGAAAAAATCCTGAATGTTTCCGGAATCAGGTGTTTTAAAGAGTAACAACTCATCCGCGTTCAACTCATCTGTGAAGTAGTTGATAATTCCATCACCGATAGTTGCGGTCAGCTTTTTGGTTTGTTCATCCACGCTGTACTTACCTTCCTTTGTCCATTTACTCCAGGCTAAAACAGTCTGATAAGCATATTTTTTTATTTCGTCCGAATACGAGTACAAGCAGTGTTCATTTGGGTAGTCACCAAAATCGGGAGTAACTAATTTTGGGTGAAGACTCATCATATGATGGATGAAATTTGTTCCACTCCGCTGAGCCGGAGAGACAATATAGGCCATTCGTGTTTTCCTATTCATACGTAGGTATTCATTCCACTTAGGATCAAACTCCTGGAGAACGTCTATTGGAAATGGCGAATGGAGATTAAAGATCAGACGAGCTCTTAGCGAATAGTATTGTTTGGGTGAAAGAACTTTTTTGGCAGCTTCTTTCAGAAATTCGTTTTTCATAGGTTTTTAGCGGGGTGATTAACGAAAAGTTAAACTTAATTAATTGGGCTTGTTGTAATGAACGGTAGATGTGTTCCAAAGAACTTCTAAAGCGCTTTGATTCATCTCTAACTTAATTTGAGGGAAAGATAATAGGATAAACGATCAGTTCAATTATTGACAAGGTATTTTGAGTTGCATTTTACCTGCTTCATTCATGAATTTCACTTCAAATTTGGCATAAGCCTGTCTGCCCAGGTAGGTAATCGGTCCCGAAGCTTCGGGATGATTTTCAGATAAATGAATGGGGGGTTGGTGTGAGTTCGTTACGAAACTTTTTGTTAAACTCTTCAACTGTCCTAAAATCAATTACCAATTCCATTGCCACAGTGGAACTGCGGCTCTTAGTCAGGTAGTTAACTATCTCAATAAATAACACCTGAATTTTTCAGGTTAGTTAGAATCATTCAGTAAAAAATAAGATTAAAAGCAATTGGTCTTTTCATAATGAGGAAGTTTTAATTTCGCTGGTATGATTACACCCACACTTTTATGCCTCTGGTAATCCTAAAGAATGTTGCCATTTTAATTTCGTTCTGATGTGAATAGATCCGAATTTAGTTTCATTATTGTCGCACTGTCAAGAGTAGATTCCGAGTACTCTTCCACCGCTTTATCTATTGCAGAGGAATTAGCCAAAAACCATTCCGTCTATTACGTCAACCACCCTTACACCTATAAAGACCTATTAAAAAAGGTAAGAAAAGACACCCGGTTGAAAAAAATGTATTGGAGGTTGCTTTTCAGGAAAATTGTATTCGAAAAAAATGACCGATTTGGATTTACTTCTATAGTTGTACCTTTTGTATTGCCCATCAACTGGATGCCAAAGTCATGGATCTTTGATTTACTACACCGTTTGAATGAAAGGGTTGTCAAACGATCAATAAAGTTGACAGTCAGGAAGTATCGGTTAGAAAAATACATTTTCATCAATATTTTTAATCCTTACTACGTCGGGTTCCTGCCAAAAGACTTTGGTCAGGCAGTGTCTATTTATCAATCCGTTGATAATATTTCACAAAACAGCTACACGTTGAAACACGGAGTGAGACTTGAAAAACAAGCAGTAAGTAAAGCAGATATTGTTTTTGTAACGAGTACAGCACTTAGTGAGAAGATGAAGTCGCTAAACGAGAGAACCCATATCATCCATAATGCAGCAGACTTTACATTGTTCCATGCTGCGGTAACCAAAAGTGCCAGGCCTGCGGATGTTCAGGAAATCACTACACGGATCATTGGATACACGGGTAATATTGATGATTTACGTATCGATTTTCAACTTTTGAAGGAAATAGCCCTGCGGAACAAAGATTGTACACTGCTTCTGGTAGGACCGGTTAACAGTCATCAGTTTTTTCAGCTTGGGTTGGATCAGATCGAAAACATCGTATCACTGGGCCCAAAAAAGATACAGGAATTGCCTGATTATTTAATGCAAATGGATGTCCTGATCATTCCGTTTATGTGTAACTCATTGACTGCAAGCATCTATCCGCTTAAGATCAACGAATACCTCGCAGTGGGCAAACCGGTGGTTTCTACAAGATTTAGCAAAGACATAGAATCGTTTGAGAAGGTCATTGAAATCGGAAATTCACATACTGAAATATTCAGTAAAATAGACGAATTTCTCAATCAGGAACCAGATGAAACGTTAGTCGATCAACGAATCGAAGTAGCCAGAAACAATACATGGGCAAGTCGCGTCGATCAGATCTGGACACACATTGAGGAGTACATGAAATAAGTGTGGAACCGTCCGACGTGGAACCGTCCGACGTGGAACCGTCCGGAGTGTAGCGATCGTGCCGGCTAATTGGTGCACCATTAAAAAGCAAACACGCCTAGTGAAAAGGATGAAGCGATCAGGTTTAAAGTTGCCTCATCGACTGATAAATTGACCGGTATCTTGGGTATTTCTTGATTAAATCCAACCACCAAATCAGCGTAATCGCCAAGCCTTGTATCATGAGTTTAGGACGTTTCCAATACTTAAACCGGGAGTACGTGTAGTACAGCATCACGTTGACAAAGACATTCGAATAGATGTGTCTCAGAGGGTTGGTGTTGCGATATTTTTTATAGAGTTGTGGGTTTTTTTCATATAGCGTGAACTCGCTGTCAAGTATGTTCATTCGCTTTGCCACCTTGCTGAATTGATCGGTTCTTGGCGGGTGGTATACTTTCATATCCGCGCAAAATTTCACGATCCCCAATTCTTGCATCCGCCACCCTACGTCGGTATCTTCATTGTGTGGGTAAGGAAAGGACTCGTCAAATCCGTCGATCTGAATTAATCGATCTCTCCTGTATGCAGCATTACAAGTCGGGATCGAATGATGTCCTTTTCTGTTGTCAATTTGGTGAGTTAACGGAGTAACCTTTTTGTTATCGGTGTAGGTCATTCCCTGTAAGCCAACGACCTCATCACTCATCTCTCTCAAAATCACTTGAAGCCAGTCTCTTGCAACTTCACAATCATCGTCAGTAAATGCAATAATGGAACCATTGGCCGCTTTAACAGCGGTGTTTCTGGCTTTCGCAGGCCCTCCGTTTATTTGATGAATGACCTGTACATTCGGATGAGACTTCATACAAGCATCGAGAAATTCTTGTGTTCCATCGGATGATCCGTCATTTACAATGATGACCTCATACTCCTTTACATCCAGGGTTTGATTTACGAGTTGATCTACTTGTCTTTCAAGTAAAGCCAACCTGTTGTAAGTAGGTACAATAACAGAAATCTTAATCTTTCCCATCTCATTTTATCGGTTCAAATCTTTGTTTCTCCTTACGCGTAATAAGACAAAGCAAGAGTAAAATGCTAAAAACCAGTAAGCCAGTCAAGTTCTTTTGGTTTTTTTATGACTTTTCTTGTCCAGCCGCCAATGAGAAATACTTTTACTAAAATTCGTGTCCCATCATTGCAAAATTGTCAAGGTTTTTTGGAATGTGTTTTCAATTGATGCACGGTTTTTGGCGAATTCGGTATCCTTTTTCGTATATAAAACATTCCCAATGATCACAAAAGTGATCATTGGGAATGTAGGTTCAAGCAGGTCATCTTCTTTGTTAGCCAAAGGTCCAGGATCTGAATGCGACCTCATTTCGGTCGCTGTGTACCTGCGTTTAGGAAGACCTGTCTGAGGCTTTTTCAAAGCCTACTTAGCCAGATTAAAAATTAATCTTTTTCCCTCCCCCTTAGCACACCACTTAGGTAGTACCATCCAAAGGGGTTTGGTATAGACGAGTGGCGTAGAAAGACCTGCAAGTACGGTTCCGGGAAATCATTTCAAATAAACTTTTAACTGCTCATTAAAATCATTTCCAATGATTCTGATGAGGTACAAACCCTCTGGTAGTTGATGCCTGTTAAGTGAAAACTCATAGCGTTGATGGGCGTTCATGACCCCATCGTACAAGGTCTCAAAATACCTTCTACCGGTAAGGTCGTGTACATGCATGTGCACATACTGGGTTTGAGTCGTTGAAATTTCAAATTTCAATGCCTCATTGGCTATGCCAAAGGGTTTACTTTGGATTTTTATTTCACCCTTACCTTCATTTGGCCCACTACTGGACCTGGCTTGCAAAGGCTGATCAGGTATTAACGTTACGTCAGAAGAAGGTGGCGTTAGATTCGATAGGTAATCAACTAAAACAACCGTCTCCGGTGCGTTACTCCCTCCGGTATTTCCACCATACGGACCAATTTTTGCCAGATTCAGGTCATGTACAAAAAAGGCAGCTACCGTCCAGTTGGTGCCATCTATTGTGTAAGAATAAATCCAGTTGTTACCCGAACGTTCCACCCTCATCCAAAGTGGGTTGCTGGCTGAAATTTGGGTGTTGGTGTAAATAGTAGATGAATTGCCTGAGATCAAGGCACAAAAGATAAAGTGTTTCGTACCGGTAAAATATTTCCCAAACCTTAAGAAAGATCCGTCTTCCGCTTCAAACAACAGCCCTTGTAGTTGTTGTCTACTGTCCTGGTCGGAGTCAAATTTGGCCTCTATCGAAACATCCACATCGTTAACTGACTGCATAACCCGTACAGCCGTATTGTTATTTTTCCATGGGTCATGGTTTGATCCGGCAGGTACGGTAATGGACAGTTGCGAGCCGGTGGTCTCGACGGTAGCTCCTCCTATGGGGTCTTCCACCGTCCATAAGTCTGAGTCCAAGACATTGGAATGAAAATCATCCGATATGAAATCATGACCTGGCGGGCTTTCGGGCTCCGTCACAAAGGAAAAGGTTGAAGATATGGTTTCATTACCGTTACCATCAATGCTGGTAATCTGGTAGAAATAGGTCGTGTCAGGAAGAAGGGGATGTAAGACAAGGCGATGACTCGTTCTCAGGTGGGTTACTTGTGCTCCATTGCTATATGAAGTGGAAAGCCCATAATCCAGTAAGCCATAGGTGAGCTCATCTGTAGTCCAGGAGACAATGGCGGAATCAGCAGTTGAAGTCACCATGACGTCACTAATAACCGGAGGAATCAGATCCATTGCGCCTTCATCTTCAGGATCAATTCTTTCATCGTTGTTGAAAAAGTAGTCCACGACGGAAGTGGTCACTGGATTCGTTCCAAAATTCCCGACGAGAATTCCCACCTGACTGACAAAAATGGGTTGGTGAAAAGTCGCTGCCACCATCCATTCCACGCCGTTAAGCGAATAGGAGTACGTCCAATCATCACCGGATCGGTTGACTTTTATCCACGTAGAGCCTGCTGGCGATATGGATTGATTTGTTTTGATGTTGGATGAATTTCCATCAATTAAAGCAGCAAATAGCTGCGACGAACTTTTCCTGAAAAGGTCAAACCTTAAGTATTTATGATCGCTTTCTTTTACAATCAAACCTTGCAATTGGTTAGGCATTACCTGAGACTCAAATTTTACCTCTACCTCGAAATCCAGGTTGCTCACAGACTGTACCAAACGCGTAGCTGTATTTTCTCCTACCCATGGGTCATGTGCCACTCCGCCGGGAATAGAAATTTTCACCTGAGATCCGGTCATCTCCCATGATGCCCCACCGACAGGGTCTTCCAGTTCCCACCATGTTTCATTGAGCGCCTCTGAACTAAAATCGTCAGAGATGATGCTGCTAAGAGACTCGGTAGTAAACGTAAGGTCGCTGGTACTGGACGTTGTCCCGTCAGAACTTACGATTTGAAAATGATAGTTGGTACTTGAAGCTAAACCTTCAATAAAAATTCGGTGATTTTTTGATAAGTGCGTAGTCGTGATGGAATCGGTATAAGCGAGAGGCTCCAGCCCATACTTAACCTGGCTGGTTGTCGCCTGGTCCGTGGCCCAGGTAACAATGGCTTCATTGGCTGACGTAACTACCTGAATATTAGAAATCAATGGGGGTGAGTTCTCATCTTCCGGGGAGATAGGAGAGGAGTCATTGAAGAAATAGTCGACTATGGCCGTATGTTCCGGGTTGGAACCAAAGTTTCCAGCAAAAAGGCCGACTTCATTTACTTCGATTTCTTGCCTAAAAGAGGCAGCGGTCTCCCAAAACTGCCCGTCCAAAGAGTAGGCGTATGTCCATTGGTGACCGACACGTGTTACTTTCATCCATACCGGGCCGGCCACATTATCCAACGTAAGGTTTCCTTTGACGTCGGAGATCCGGCCATCAAGAAATGCTGAAAACGCATGAAAAGATTTGTTATGATGAATGTCAAATCTCAGGTATTTGGAATCCGAGTTTTCTACTAATAATCCATAAGACATGCCTTTTGAAAGCGCTGATTCAAATTTCACGGACATTTCGAAATCCACATCGCTGACTTCCTGCATGAGTCGGGTCGAGGTGTTGCCGCGGGTCCATGGATCGTGGGGTGACCCTCCGGGTACAGAGAGGCTGAGTTGGGAGCCGGTCATGTTAGCACTTGATCCTCCCTGAGGGTCTTCCAATTTCCAAAGGCTGGTATTTAATGAATCGCTGCTAAAGTCGTCGGAAGTAACGGAAGTAACTGGAGGAGTAATAAATATCAGTTCTTCGCTTACGGTGGTGTTTCTACTCACGTCGGTACTTTGTATGGTGTAACTGTAGGTCGTAGCCAACTCCAAACCTTCCAGGCTTACGCTGTGGGTGGTAGATAAGTTCCCGAGAAAAATCGCTTCCCTATTGCTAGAATCAGAGCCATGGTTTATCGTGCTTAATGTATACTCATCGGTGGTCCATGAAATGGTGGCGCGCTTTTGATTCTGATTCACTGTGATGTCGTTGATGGAAGGGGGAGTGACATCCGTAGGATCTGCAAGTGATGTTACAGAAACGTCTCCAAACGTAGCATCCACATGATGGGCCAGTAATGCGAACCCTCCGTTTCTTAGTGCGTGCTCGCTGTTTTGAACGACCTGCCAATCCCAGTCCGCTGGTTCCTCATCTCCATCGCTCCATACTTTGTAACTATACCGGGTGGTGCCAATGCCCGGGATACTATCTTCTAGCGTAACGCACCTCATTTTCATCCAATACGTATTGCCGGGGATCATAGGGAACTGGTCATAATTAACCGTTTCATCCGAGTCACCGGGATGATACTGCCGGGAAGATCCATTGACCCAACGTACCCAGCCGATCGCTCCAAAAGGAAGGTATCCCCATTTGGGTTGGGTGTCTGGAAAGTTTCTCACTCCACCTGTTACATGCCCTGCAAACCTCATGACGATACCGAGACCTGCGGCGCCACTTTTTGGGCCGTTTTTAAGGTCACGTCCATTGTAGGTGACCGGTACCGTAACTTCATAGTCTACCCAACTTAAGTCCCCAATCAAAAACAATCGGTCGTATCCGGTCTCTTCTATCCTCAGTCCACCGTTTTCTACTTTCCACTTCCCATCGACATACTGGCCGACGTCCTGAGGGTTTGTGACCTCACTCCAGTTTACCGAATAGGGCAATGACGAAGACCCCTGATTGTTTTTTATGAAAATGGTGTCTGACGCCATGTTGCCTATGTTATCCGTTGCATTTAAAATCACCGCATTGATCCCATGAGTCATCGCCTCAACCGGTATGTCTGCATTGAAATCGCCGGTTTTGGCTAAGCGACGACCGTCACCAAAACCATCAGGTCTATTGCCGATCGTCAATGGTGTGAAAGCTCCGCCATTTAAATTGTAAGTGAGTGAGGCAATCCCGTTTGTGTCGGATACCGTACCCACTAAATTGAAGTCACCCTGCGCTACCCCCAGGTGCCCCACTTGCTGGACCGGACCATACCAGACATCGAGCGTAGGGGGAGTGAGGTCAATTCCGGTAGTAAATGTCAACGCCGGATGTTGAGATGCGTTACCTACTGCATCCTCGCCCGAGACTTGAAAATGATAGGTGGTTCCTTGTTCCAGACCTGTAAGCGTTAGCTGATGGGCTTTCCGAACGCTTATCAGCCCCTCTGAAAGCCCAAAGCCTGCATGGAGTCCGTACGCTATTTTACTTGACGCAGCCTCGTCGGTCACCCAATTGATCGTTGCAGCATTAGGGGTGGTAGTGACCGTAACGTCACTAATGGTCGGTGGAGTAAGATCGATGGACTCATCTTTTGGAATCTCAGAAGAGGCACGGTTAAAAAAATAATCAACCAGCATGGTATGTGCGGGTGGGTTTGTCCCGAAGCTACCGAGAAACGGACCGACTTGCCGTACCTGAAGGGGCTGTTCAAAAGCAGTTGCAACTGTCCAGGCTGAGCCGTCCAAGGAATAGGAGTAGATCCAATGATCGCCGGTGCGGTTAATTCTTATCCATCCGGGCTGTTCAGAGAAAAGGTTGGTTTGCAGTTGGTTAGTGCTCAATAAAAAGTCTTTATACGATGACGTAATGAACGTATTCCCGCCTTGATGATAGATGTCAAAGTGCAGGTATCGGCGGTCGTGCTCCTCAATCAATACGCCATGTTGCATGCCTTCGGTCAGTTTAGAATCAAACTTCACTTCTATTTCAAAATCAGTATCCAGTACCGGTTGCATCAGTCTTGTCGCCGCATTTCTGTAAACGCGAACATCGTGTCGGGAGCCACCGGGAATGGAAACGCTAAGTTGATTACCCGTCAGTTCATAGGAAGCAGACCCATTAGGGTCTTCCAATTTCCAAACGTCCGTGTCAAGCGATGTAGACGAGAAAGCATCGGATGAGATCATAGAAAGAGGAGCCGCATTTTGGTTCCATAGTAAGTCGATCGTGTTGGTGACCTGCGTGTGATCACGACTTTCTATGATTCCCATGATCATGGTCGTATTTACTTCTTTTTTAAGTGGAGAAGATCCCGACCTTCCAAAGCCCATGACCGTCATGTTGTCTTCCAACAGGTAATACGTGTCTGCTGCTACGTCATTGGTTACCGCCATAAAGAATGATTTATCTCCTGCGGTGTCTGATACATACATCCACTCACTACCAATGGCCCGATCAGAAACATTGATGATGTCTACTTTTCCAAATGGATGATTAGCTGTGATTGAATACGTTTCGCCTGTTGAAAGGTGCAGGGAATCGGTAGCCTCAATTGTACCTCCAGGAGTCCCTTCATAAAGAATCCAGAACTTCCCGTCGTTTTGGTCAAGTTTTTTGACGACCATTTGTACATGTGTTGGAAAAAATGTCCATTCAACGGCCTCACCGTTTCTTGAGGAGGTGATCGTAGCACTGTCCAACCATACGTTTGTAGGCGCATCGGTATGTGAACTTCCTCCCGAGTAGCCGGGATGCAGTTCGCCAGAATTAGGAATTCCTCTAAACTTACCGGCAGAGCCCAGGTTATCATTGTAATTCAGCCAGTCATTCCCATCCTGATCGACAAGGCTGGTAAAGCCTCCGCCTTCTTTGTCAAGGAAATAAGTAGTAGTGGTCGTTTCGATTTTATAACAAGCAATTCCTTCATCGATCGAGTCCGAGATTCTTACTTGTTGTGATTTAATCGTATGCGAAAATAGTAGTGCACCAATGGTGCAAAGGCTAGTAGCGAAGTAGTTTTTCATGTGTGTGATAATTGTTCTCTAGTTGCACACATGGAATTCACTTTAACAACATTCATCCTCGCCTGCCTGCGTAGGTAGGGTAGGCCTACGTGGCCCGGGATGCTTGCTGCTTATGCTCATTTCATGTGATATGTTCGTTTGTTATTGG
>JBCCXH010000123.1:0-11845 GCA_039192005.1 Bacteroidota bacterium | reverse complement strand
CAGGCGTTGCCCATTAATAGGTGTATGGAAAACGAGGGCCATCCTGATGTTGAAATCAACGTGGGACTGAATTAAATCCGGGATGACTCGTGTAAAAACCAGCTTTGAAGATGTGTTGGAAGCCTCCGACTACATCACCGTTCGATTGCGTAGGAATGGTACCTTGAGGTCCATCGTTGCGGATGCACTGGACGGAAATGGAGAGAAGGTAGAATATACCTATCTCATGAATCCTGATTATAGTTGGATTGAAATCACGCTGTATTTGGAGGTCGTCTTTCGGATGGTGGAAGAAGAAGCCAAACGCTGGAGCCTCAGAAAGACCCTGGGCATTCCACTCAAGGGTTCCGGTGATGGCGATGATCCTTTTCCCTTAAACGTCTTAATGATCACCTTGTTAATAACGGCATATTTCTTGATACCTCCCTAGAAAATACCCTAAAGTGGGTATATGAAAAGATTTCAATACCCTGTAAAGTTGCAATGGCATTTATCATGATCCCGGCAAACGCCGTCGACCATGAACAAAGCTGATCCCCCCCCTAACCACACATATGCAGTATATGCACCTGTTGCTAACCACAATGGATTAACATTTTATTGCTATGTAATATGAACTTGAAAATACATTCAATCTTTCGCTTCGTTCTACTCACTTTGCTATGGCCTTTGTTTTTTTCTGCTTACGCGCAGGAAGAAGAAGGGCAAATTCCCGATTCCGTAGAAATCCATGCCCTTACCCAATTCTATGCGTCCACCAATGGCGATGAATGGGACGACAACAAAAACTGGTTGAAATCCAACAAGTGGCCGGATTGGGAAGGAGTCACCTATGAAAACGGAGATGTGGTTGGGCTGGATTTGTTTGATAATCGCCTAAAAGGGACGATTCCGAAGGAATTTTATGAATTGAGGGCTTTGGTAACCGTAGATTTTGCCTTCAATGAATTGAGCGGTCGGCTTACGAAAGACGTAGGGCAATTAACTGACCTTGAATACTTCATTTTGGCCCGTAACCAACTCAGCGGGACCCTGCCACCGGAAATCGGCCAGTTAACCCGTATCCTGGAACTGGACCTCTCGGCAAACAACTTTGACGGGGCCATCCCCCCAGCACTGTATGATTTGGTTTCGTTGGAGCGGCTTTATTTAGGGACCAATTTATTCAGTGGCAAGCTGCCGGAAAAAATCGGCAATCTTGTCCGGTTAGAAGTACTGAGTATTGGAGATAACCTGTTTGAAGGAAGGTTACCTGCTTCTTTTGGCAACTTGAGTAACTTATCCCGCTTATCACTGGATTACTGCCAGTTTAGCGGTGAGATTCCCGACTCATTTCGGAACCTTACATCACTAAAATTTTTCGTTATTCCCGGCAATCAATTCTCCGGGGTCGTTCCCCAATTCTTCAGTGAGTTGCCGTTGACACATTTTGTTATCTTCAAAAACCGGTTTCAGGGCATTCCTGATTTTTCCAATCTTGCTAACCCGTCTTCTTTGATCGTCTCCGTTTACGATAACCAACTGGATTTTGGTGATTTGGAACCCAACTGGACGGCTGAGGGCAGCATTTTCCAGCATCCAAGGTATCCACCACAAGACTCCGTGGCCACCTTTTACGCTTCTGAAACCCGTACCTATTCGGTAGAAGTAGGCGGAGTGTACAACCGATACCAGTGGCACAAAAACGGAACGGAGATCCCCGGGGCCACGCATTCAACCTACGTGGCTTCTTCCAATAACGAATCGGATACCTACCAGTGCCGCATTACCAATACCCGTGTGGAGTACCTGACCCTTTGGAGCAAAAGCCGAGTGACCCGTGCCGGGCAGTATTACGCGGTGGCAGACGGGAACTGGAACGAATTGATCTGGTCGCGGGAGAAAGACGGTGCGGTGACCGATACCACTCCCGGAGCGGACAGTGAAGTGTTCATCATCGGGAAAAACGTCACTCTGCGCCAGAACGTCACCACCGGCCCGGTTCATGTGGTGGTAGACCAGGCCGGAGCTTCCCTGACCGTGGACCGGGCCGTACTCACCATCAGGGGTAACCTTGACTTAAGTAAAACCCATGAAGGCCATCCGGGCGGGGTCAAAGTGGTCAATGGCGGACGCATCGCCCCCAGGCCAACTAACTAACGGCATTTCAAAAAAGAAAACATCAATCATTCATTTCGAACCAAATTTCATTTTCATTCCCATGCGATTATTACTAAAAATACTCTTTGTCCTGATGGCGGCAAGCAGTGGCCGGACCACTTACGCACAACAAATGATCCCGGAATACACTTCACGGGCTGCAATGGATGCGTCGCAATACGTCGATCCGGTGACGGGGGATTTTCGCTACCAAACCCTGTTGCTGGAAGTTCCCGGCGCTCAAGGGTCGTTTCCGGTCATCCTCAGCTATCAGGCGGGGATTGCGCTGGACCAGCAAAGCTCGTGGATCGGGTTGGGGTTCAACGTGGAATCCGGCGCGATCTACCGCAGCGTCTCCCAGGTTCCCGACGACTACCGACGGGATAAAATCACCGTCATTGAAACCGATCCGGGGGTCGATTATCGGGCAGACATACCCAACGCGTTTGAAGAGATGGCTGAGGGCATTTCACGGAATGCGTCCCGTTTGCGGCGTCAGGCATCGAGAGGTTTCAAGCCCACTCCCGCCCTTTACAGTTCGTTGGGCGATTTCCTTTTATCCGTTGGGCAGTTTCAAACCACCATCAACCCTGCCCAGGCGGCAAGTGGTGGGCTGACGGGTATGGCTTCGTACGCCTTGCAGATGACACTGAGTGCCACCACCTACCCCAAGTTTGGAAACACGGGCCTGAGTTCGTGGGATTACACCGTAGTGGATACCGAAGAAAAGAAAAAGTTTCTGTTTTTTGTCTTTGACAAAGACAAAGTGTTCAAAGCCTCTTTGGACCGGACCTCCGAACAGAACGCCTACGGGTTTTTGTACGAACACGACAAGATTTCCTACCGGATCACGTCTGGTAGTTATTTCCTGCCTACGTTTACCGATGGCTCCCGTCCGGAATTATTTTCCTACAACAACCCGCGTCCGTTAAACAGCGTGAGGAGCTACGATTCTGCACTGGTTACCAGTGATTACTACCAGTACGAAGCAGGCGCACGATTTGATAACACCCGTCCGGTATTCAGTGCGCCCGATCAGTACGTTGTCTCTACCCCTTTTCTCAGTGGCGACCTGATGCCGGTGCGGTTTGATAACGTCAGCCTGTCTTCTTCCAATATTTCCAACCTGTACCATGATCGCCGGATCGCTACCTATTCCTATGCGGTGCCACGCAAGGAAAATACCCTGCGTCCGCAATTTGTATTTAAACAGGATCACTCCAACCATTTTGATTACTTCGACCGGGCGTTTGCAGGGAACAACCAGGCGTTAGGGTACGAAAGCAAGCCCGCTACGTTGCTGCCTTTGCAACGGGAAGCCTTTCACTACCTGCAACTCACCGCCCAACCTTCTTCGCTTTCTGATGAGGAACCCATTCGGGAAGGATACGACGGGAACGGGACACTGAAAAAAGGGGTCGATGTCCGATGGTACACCAACGAAGAAATCAGTAACGGCACCGCACAGGCAGACGGGTTTTTGGACTACCAGCCGGACAGGTTGCGGGGCCACGCCTTGAATGCAACGGAAGATGCGACCGATACCCAGTTCGAACCCAAAGGGGTCGGAGGCTATACCCTTACGGACAAGTCCGGTTTCCGCTACCATTTTGCGCTGCCCGTCTACGAACGAAGGATGGAGAACCACCTGGAGGTGCGCAACCCCGCCCTGCAAAGTACCTATACCGCTCGCACGGTTTACGACGTGCCATTTGCTAAAAAATGGTTGCTGACCGCGATCACCGGGCCGGACTTTGTGGACGTTGGCACGTTGCCGGGCTACGTGGATGCACAGGACAAAGGGCATTACGTGGTGCTGAACTACGGCAAGTACAGCAGCGACTCGTATTGGGATACTCCTACGGTCAATGGTTCACAAACCTATGGATGGGAGCAACAGTATTTTCTGAACACCATTGCCACCAACACCCACACGGCGATGTTTCTGAAAGCAAAAAGGGAAGATTACCAAGTATCAGAAGCGGGAGCAGCTACCGGGGACTTACTGGCACTCAAAGAAATCATTTTACTGAACAACGAAGACTATCAACGCTTCTTCGATAACAAGGACCGGGAATTTCTCACCGATGAAACCTACAACGGGGCCTATTCAAAAAACGTCCTGAAAGTGGCCGACGTGTATGGGGATTCGCTGACCACCACCTTTATTCACGACCGTTTAGTGAGGCGCATCACCTTTGATCAGGATTACGCCCTGCAAGCGAACGCGGATACACAGGCAAATGGCAAACTGACCCTGAACGGGCTGGACTTTTACGGAAAGCAAAACGTTCCGGTACTGAGCGGGATGCGGTTTGGCTACGCCTCCAATCCCGACTATGAAGCAGGGGACCGCGATGCGTGGGGACTGTACAAGGACAACGATCCGTTGGAAACGGACCCCTTTTCAGTGACCGATTCCCTGGTTGGTAGCGCATGGTCGGTTGCAACGATTCGTACCCCGACCAACGTCACCCTTGAAATGGACTACGAACGGGACCGCTACGAAAAAGTAGACACGGTTGCCCGTTCGCCTCAGTGGGGCGGCAACCTCCGGGTTAAATCCATCACCACCCGCGATGTGGTTTCCCACCTTTCAGAAACCTGTACGTTCGCCTACTCCAACGGATATGCGCTGGACGAACCTGTTTTTCTCCAAGACCGGGTAGCCAACCCCCGTTCGCAACTCATGCATCAGTACCCTACGCCACAGGTCATCTATCAGGAAGTGGAAAAACGAAGGGCATCGGCTTTTGACCCCTCCCGTCACCTGTACCGGGAACGCTACACGTTCAGCGTACCGGAACGAAACACGTTTGCCATTGACACCCTGCAACTGGACACGACCGTACTTTCGGAAGATGCAACCGAAATCGCTGGTTTTTCAGGTACGGACCAACTGTATCGGTTTGGTCAGCAACTCAAACAGGGGGTCTATCGGGTCACCCGCAGGGACAACCATGTACGGCTGCCGTTGACCATTCAGGTACGGGATGCCTCCGATGCCCTGATGAGCGAAACCCGTTTTACCTACGAGGATTCCCCGCTTGGCACGTTGTCGCAAGCGGCACATTTGCTGGACCACAGCTATCGGAACTACCAGCAGACCCCCAGAGAAGCCGGAACCAGGGATTACCGGATGACCTACCGGTTTGTCAATACCTCCGTTCGTTACGTCCCTGCCCGTTTAGCAGCGACTATAACGACGGACCACACCCGAAACCTGACGACCACCACCCACTACCTGGACCATCAGTTTTATACCGGAGAGCCGTTGAAGGTGGTTTCAACCAACCAGAACGGGAACCTGATGTTATCCGAACACCACCCGGCCTTTCTGGAACCTTCCTATCAGGGCATGGGCCTCCGTACCGATGGCGGCACCAACCAACTCACCGCAGCTTCGCTTAGTGAGACGTACGATTTATCTCCACAGCTTACCCCTGAAGCGGTATCCGAAGCCAACCTGTCCGCTACTCTTCATGGCCTGTTGGGTTCCGGTGCGCAAACGTGGCAACGCGACCCGCAAACCCGTATCTGGCGACCCCGATCAGGGTTTGCCTGGATCGGCGAAGGAACACTCAACGACTATGGAAGCCACGACCTCGATACGTACCGTGCGCATCCGTTCCCACACGAGGCGGCCACTGAGCCTCATTCGGATGTGGATGTAACTGCCTGGGAAAAGCAAAACGAAGTCACGTCCTACTGGCCGAACGGGATCGCTAAAGCCTACACGGACATCAACGGCAACAAAGGCGTAAACCTCGTTGACCCTGAAGGAGAGCGGGTGATTGCTTCGGTGATCATGGCCGACCTGCACGAAGTGGGGTACTCCGGTGCGGAGTACACCGCCTTGTTTGAAAACACCCCTGAAGGACAGGTGGCGGCCAATGACGGGGTGCCTTCGGCTTCACGGAGCCATTCGGGTGATTACAGCCTGTTGGTGCAAACCGGATACCGGGGCTTTTCTTTTGAATTGGGGGCCGGGGACACCGAAGACAAACATTACAAAGCCTCGGTTTGGGTGTATCCTCCCGGAGACGTGGACACACCCGAAGAGATCGGGTTCGTCGAACTCGCTTACTACCTGGACGGGGAACGACAGGGGGCGGTTTCGCCCACCGTCGGGAAACACAAGTCCAAAAGCTGGTACCGGCTGGAGTTGATCATCCCTCCGGGCAGTGCAGGGAAAACACTGGAAGTCGTCTGTGAGAACGAAGCCATCCGGGCCGTGTACTTTGATGACTTTCGGGTGCAGCCGCTTTCCTCTTCCATGACCGCCTATGCGTACGATAAAAAAACGGACGAGGTGACCCACGTACTCAACAACGACAACCGCTACCTGAAGTACGAATACGACGAGTTGGGCAACACCACAGGGGTGCTGGAAGAATTTTTCTACCCCGTCGATAAGGTCATCCAGCGATCACGGATCAATTATTCACAAAAAAACTAACCGGACATGAAAAGCTATTATTTATTCCTGGGCTTATTGATGGGCCTGATCCAATGGGGAGAAGCAGAAGCACAGCAGCGTACCGAAAGGCTCAACATCTGTCCGCAAACCATCGCCACCACCTACACGGACCGGGACAGTTTTGTTCCGGTAAGCAATTCAAACCTGATCGCCACCTGTAACACCCTGTTGGGCGTTTCTTTAGAAAATGACGATCAGTTCCCGGATTTCCCCGACACGGGGGTTCCCTTTAAACAGGACGGCATGGGCGTAGCGATTGTCAACGGGGACCAACGGAACGTTTTCCTTAACCTGAAGTGGCGGGAGGAATACCGGGGGACGGTCACGGTCAGCGTGTACTACCAAAAGCAGAAACCAAAGACCGGTGGATTAGGCGGATGTAAAACCGATGGGCCACGCGTACATATGGTGGATTACGTCATCACCCGGGACACGATCAACCCCGGAGGACGGTTGATCACCGACGCCAATACCCTTTCCTCTTCCGATGGGAAAGAAACGATTACGCTCACCTATGAGCCGTCCCCTGCTTACAGTCAGGTCATTAAAACAGTGAAGTATTTTTTGACCTATCACGGAGGGGAACGCGTACCCGTGGGGTTCATTCCTTTTGAAAACAACAACGGGAGGTTGAGGATTTTTACGACAGGTTTTGGGGATTACCTGATTGAATCGTCCATTGTGGACGGGTGCGGGTACGAATTTACCTCCGGTCCTTCTGCACTGGTTTCGGTCATCCCAAGTTGCATCGAGGACACCAACCCGTTCCTTTCGGTGACCGGACCCCGGCTGGAAACCTATGCGGAAGGGTTTCAGGTACAGGAGCGCGGGGCCGTTCATCAGGTCCACCCGAACGGGATCACGGATTTTAATGACCTGTACGAACTCAAACACGACGGCGGCCCGGACTTTAACCTTTACCAGGAGGCCGACCAGTGGAAATTCACACTCACCAACCCGTTCAGCAGTACCACGATTACCCCGGTAGCCGACACGATGGTCGTAAACCGCTGCATCACCCCGGGGCCGATCAAAGTGTTTTCAGGGGGGCGGGACATCACTTTATCGCTGGACTGCCCGGTGACCGTCCCACAGGACTTGTACACCCAATTTGGCTACACGGACGAAGCCGACCCCGACGGGCTGGTCAGGAAACACTTTGCAGCTACGCTGAAGAGCCAGCGTCAGATTGTGATTACCCCGGGCATTGAACTGACAGAAGGGGCCGAACTGATTTTGGAATACACCCCGGCCCCGGTCAAAAGCGATGCAGACAGCCTGTTGCATTTCACCGAAACGTTGAGCTACGATGACTTTGGACGGGTCATCGCCGAGTCACGCACCTATACCGACGGGCAGGGCCGTCTGATGCAGCAGTTGCGTAAAAACCTTACCGAAGGCGTGGTATTGGGTTCGGCGGTAAAATACGACGAATACAACCGCCCGATCCTTCACACCTCCGTTGCCCCCACCGAAGCGTTGCCCCGTCCGGCGGCACTGGACACCTGTGATCTGGTGAATTTCCCAAGTAGCTTTCTTTCCTTCCAATATGCGGACCGGTTCGTGTACGGAGCCTCCGAAGACGGCACGGCCTACGCCAACGTGGTCAGCTCGGAGTTCGGGGCAGAAACCGACGTGTCGCAGGAAGAAAATGCGGTCGGCTGGTATTACAGCGCGGCCAATACCTATGAGGGGGTGTCGGCCAAAAATGAGCAGGGAGTAGCATTCACCGATTACCCGTACACCCAGACGCGTTACCACCCGGACGGAGAGGTAAAAAGTACGACCGTGCCGGGGGATGCGTACCGGCTGGACGGCGGTCACGTCCCCACCCAGGAAAAACAGGTCGTCTCCGGCAATGATCCGTACCTACGCGCTTACCTGGACAGCTATGAACAGGCGTTGGCCCTTCAGCCGATCAGGGACAGGGAAGGTAATTTTTATTCGCGCACCTACAGGGATGCGGACGGAAAAACCGCACGGGTGTATTACGACCGGGCCGATCAGGCAGTGATCGCGCTGGACTTTGGAACCCAAAACACCCCACTTACCACCAGTTACACCTTTTATGACCTGTTGGGACGTGTAGTGTGTGAGGTTTCGCCCAATGGGGTGGCGCAATTGCAACGCAACGTGCCGTTTGAAACCATTGACCGCACCACCTATGAATACAACAGCAAGGGAGAGTTGGTCGCAGTGAATGAACCGGATGCAGGTAGAAGTGAATACGTGTACCGACGGGACGGTCAGGTGCGTTTTTCTCAAAACGCGTTGCAACGAAGCAAAGGCAGCTATTCGTACACCCATTATGACGCGCTGGCCCGTCCGGTAGCCAGTGGGGAATACACCCCGAACGCCAACGGCATCCGCTTCAACAGCGCAGACATGCGAAACATCATTGAAGCCGTCACTACAGACGGAGGGCTGGCGGCCACGGACGGCGACCGGTCCGACTGGAACCGGCTTTTTTATGATTTGCCTCACGATAACCCCCTCAACAGGGAACAAGCCTTTGTGGTGGGCCGGGTGTCCTACACGCAATCCGAAGTAGAACCTTACCCGCATGGAGATAGCCCTACGGTGCTAACGACGTGGTTTTCCTACGATGAACGGGGCCGGTTGGAATGGGAAATAAAGGAGATCCCTGGCTTAGGGGTGAAAACAGTAGATTATGCCTACGATCCGAACGGAGGCATCCGCAGCATCGCTTTTGAGAAAGATAATTCGGCTGAAGCCTTTTACCATTACTACGCGTACGACGTGGATGCAAGGATCAGCAAGGTGTATACCGGGAAAACCGCCCCACGGTATGACCGGGAGGGCAACATGGCCAACATAGCAGATTTTGAGCTTCAGGCAACGTATGACTATTACCTGCACGGCCCACAAAAACGGATGGAGTTTGGAGAAGGGGTACAGGGCATGGACTACCGCTACACCGCAGCGAACCGGTTGAAGGCCATCAATGCGACCGCTACCGAAAGTGACCCCGGACGCGACGGGCTGGACAATACCAACCGCCCCGACCTCTTTGGACAGGTACTGGACTATTATGCCGGGGATTACCGCTCCAACGATCCCGAATTTACTGCCGTGAGCGGGTTGGCTGGTGTGGATCAGTTCGGGGGCAACCTCAAGGCGCAAACGTGGCACAATGCCAATGATCCCGAAACCGCCGGAGGGTATGCCTATCACTACGACGACCGCAACCAGTTGACCCGGGCAACCTATGGCAACCTGGTCAACGGGCAGTTTACCGTCGCTTCTGACCGCGCCTATCAGGTGGGCATCGGAGGCTACGACGCAAACGGAAACCTCGCAAACCTGAAACGAAAAGGAAGCGTGGGACAGGACATTGCCGATTACACCTATGCGTATGCGGTGAATGGCAACCGGCTCGATTCGGTTCAAAATGCCGCCGGAGATAACCTGTACTACGGGTTTGATGAAATCGGCGAACTGGTGTACAGCAAAGAAGGAACAGAAGAGCGTTATTACCAGTACGACGTAGGGCAGCTACTTACCGGGGTGTTCCGGGATTCCAGCCATACCCAACCCGTCGTGACCTTTGCCTACGATGAGTTGGGCAACCGACTCAGCAAGGTGACCTACGACAGTGTAAGTAATCCTTTATGGCAGACGTGGTACGTGAGTGATGTGAGTGGCATGTTGATGGGCATTTACGCGCAAAACCTGCAAACCGAAGACAGCGAACCGCTATTAGTGGAACTACCAGTTTATGGTGGGGCAAGAATCGGCCACTACAAACCCGTAGAAGACCTCACCTACTATGAACTTAAAGACCATCAGGGCAACATTCGGGCAACCGTTGGGTGGACGAACGAAGTGACCTATACGGCCACGATGGAAAGTGAACACCAAGCGAAAGAAACGGCTTATTTTTCGGGGCTTCGCTCCACAGTAGTCGCTAAACACCTTAACCACACCGAAGAAGATCCGGCCATTCATGCCAACGAAGCGATGCGCATCAATAACGTACTGGACGCTTCACCGAATCCGGTAGGCGGCGGAATTACCTTAGCCGTTTACCCTTCGGATACGGTAAGCACCCGCATCCAGGTGAAATACGAAGGGTTTGACCGCAGCACCCATCAGGTCGTTCCTTTACTCGCCGATTACCTTTCGGCCACCTTCAGTAAAGCGATACCATTAGAAGGGACCGCCAACGCTTTTGCGCAAGTCAACGACCCTGCGTTTTTGGGGCTGGCTTCTGTCGGGGCATTGGATGACCAACAGCCCCGGATCTACCTGAACTACTTATTATTTAGCAACGACTTTGAATTGCTGGATCATGGGTTTGATCAGGTCAGCGAAGCGGCAAGGGTTCCTCATGGGGAAGGTACAACGGGTAAGTCACTTACCGACCATCCGTTTGAGGAGCTGGCCCTGGAAATCCCCGTCTCACAAGCAGGGTTTTTGTACGTGTATTTCAGTAATGAGAACACCGCAGGTAGATCCGGTCAGTCGTCGGGGGTGACGGCCTACTTTGATGATTTTCTCGTCACCCACCACCTGAGCGACGTGGTCTATGCAGCAGACTACTATCCGTTTGGGTTGCCGATGGAGGGCAGCAAAGTAGAGAAAGTGATCAGTCGCTACGGCTACCAGGGGGAGTTTGCCGAAAAAGATAAAGAAACCGGGTTTGACAGCTTCTACTTACGACAATACGATGCGCGAATTGGCCGGTGGACCTCAATGGACCCCTACGCCCAATACTGGAGTGGGTACGTAGGAATGGGCAACGCGCCGCATATGGGGATAGACCCGGATGGGGGACTATTTGGGTTAGGCCAGGTAGCATCTGCTGCTGTAGGTGCAGGTATCGGTTTTGGCTTAGCGGGTGGAGTGGCTGCACTCTCAGGTGCAGGGGATGACTGGTGGAAGTATGGACTAGCCGGGGCGGCAGTGGGTGGAACACTTGGCTATTTTTCAGCAGAGACAACCCGGACGCTAGGCAACCCGAATTTACGCTCTACACTAGGAAACAACGCAAGAAAGGTGCCTTTTGGAAAATTGAAATTTCCTTCTTTTAAAGGGGATTTAAGTAAGGCGTTTAACCTTTTCGATGCTACTAAAATGGGAGGTATTGGCAATGAATTACTTTCAATTAGCCTTTCTCATTCATTTAGTATTGGAAAACTCTTTCAGCACTTTAATTTCCAATTTGATGCGCAAGCTCCTTTTTTCAATTTTGATTTGTTTGGT
>JBCCXH010000122.1:0-11849 GCA_039192005.1 Bacteroidota bacterium | reverse complement strand
TTTCCAACTTTCCTATGATCTTTTCATTGCTTAATGACAATACCTCTTGAATGAAATTGAGCTTACGGGTTTGTAAATCCATGATTTATATTGTGTTTCCGTTAGATAAAGGTAGTACAATAAGCAGGTATTTACACGTCAATACCTGCTTTCAATAACTTTATACCATTTTTCTGTCCTTGGCACACTCGATAAAACGTTTCCATCACATTGGTCATTAAACCAATAACGAAAGAAGTAACGCGCCCCCCCTAGCAAAGCGCGAGTCCTTTCCAGTTGCTCTTTAGTAGCTCCCCTTAATAACTTGAACTTACTGATCGACTCTTGCAATACTTTCTTATTATTTAACACAATCAACATCAAATCCATCTCTACATCAAAAAATAGCTTTTGGATGCGTAAGCCACCTTCAAAAATCATACGATCTATGGGGTCAAAACAACTACCAATTCCTTTCGAAGTATTCATTCCATTTCTTAATTAAGTATTCCCTGTTTTCTTCTACTATCTTTCTTTTGTTTCGGCACGTGTCCCCACGTGCGGGGGCTGAGGGTTAGTGGCATCAATCCTCTGCCTTTATTTGTGTTTTTCACCACCAAGCTCTTTATTACGTTCATGTCATTGGTCATAAGACCAACAACGGCGGAAGACAAGCTTAACAATACATCAATCTGAGCTAAGTGGTGCGCTTTTCTGGAAGAGTTTTCTGCTCCTAAATAGCGTTCTCCTAATACAGGAATCGGAACATATACTTTTTCTAACGTCGTGATTTTATCCGCAATGTCTTTTCTGCCTCGAAGCATATCAATCACAATATTGGTATCTAAACAGGCTTCATTCCCATTCATCTTCACGGATTTGCTCACAAGAGGCTTCTATTTCTTTTTCCATTTCATTAGCTTCTTCCTCACTGATCACCCCTACCAGATCATGAAAGGTTGGCTTTTTACGTTCTTGTTTCTTCTCTTTTCTTAGTACATTTTCCAACTTTCCTATGATCTTTTCATTGCTTAATGACAATACCTCTTGAATGAAATTGAGCTTACGGGTTTGTAAATCCATGATTTATATTGTGTTTCCGTTTGATAAAGGTAGTACAATAAGCAGGTATTTACACGTCAATACCTGCTTTCAATAACTTTATACCATTTTTCTGTACTTGGCACGCTCGATAAAACGTTTCCATCACATTGGTCATTAAACCAATAACGAAAGAAGTAACGCGAGGCCCCCGAGCAACTCGCGAGTCCTTATTTCGACACATGAGGACACTTGCCGCGCTAAAGAGAAAATATCTGCGTGTCACAGACATTGGATGGAGACCATAATAGATCCAGGATCATAAGGCCGGAAAATTCTTTCTGAATGCAATCTTACCTGTTGGTATCAACCCTAAAACCGGTCCGATGGCCAACACCCAATACCAATTAAGGGAATGTTGAACCAGTTGATCCAATAATTCAATGCTGATAATGGTCAATGAAAACCCTAAGCAATTCACAATGGTCAGTGTGCTCCCCAGGTAGGCACTATCTGCATAATCCGATATGACGGAAGAAAATTGCGGGGAATCTGCAACGACCGAAAGTCCCCATATGGATAAAATCGTCAGAAAAACAATTGGGTGAAAGCCAAAGAAAAAAAGAGAGATCACCCCGCACGTCGCGGACATCAACATGGAGAAAAAAGCGACCCGACAACTGCCCAGCCTTCTGGATAACACCCCTCCTACCACGCACCCAAATGCACCTATAGCGATCACCAGGAAAGACCAGTGGAAAACATTAATGGCTTGTTCATTAACCGCATTAAAGTAACCAATGATCGTAGGAATGAATGCCCAAAAGGCATATAATTCCCACATGTGTCCTAAGTAACCGAAAGCTGCACGTTTAAGCATTCGATTTTTAAACATCCGAACGAAAACGCGTGCTGAAAAGGCCTTCGCAGGTCTTTTATTCGGCCCATCTCCCACCAGATAAAAGACGATGACCCCTCCCATGATCGCGAGAAAGCTGGTGACGTAAACGACGTCATGCCATGAAACAAGCAGGGCATTTCCTTTCATGTAATGTGGAAATGCCGAACCGATAACAAGGGCTCCGACTAAAAAACCCAATGCATTTCCCAACCCTTTTTTGAACCAGTCAGATGCGATTTTCATTCCGACGGGGTAGATGCCGGCAAGGAAAAAACCGACAAAAAACCTGGACACAAACAAGACCCAAAATGACAAATCATTTAGTATGAACAAATTTGCGAGCGAAGCGCATATAGAAGAAACGAGAAAAACCCTGGAAGGGGAAAACCTATCCGGTATCATGCCAACTGCGTACACCAACGTCCCAACAATAAAGCCTAACTGCACCGCTATGGTCAGTCTGGGTGAAATGTCGAAGAGAAAGCCTGACCTGGCTTGTATCTCAGGATAAATGGCATTTCCAGCGAACCAGATTGAAGTAACAGCAAACTGAGCAAAGACTAAAAAAACTAACTTTGAAAGTCGTTTCACACTTAGTAAGCTAGTCAGTATTTCCAATGAAAACTACCCTGACAGCAACGACATGTGTACCGTCAAAGACAAATTACTTCATTTGTAGCATGATGCGTGGGTGAATCAAACGACTACCTCTTTCGACAGGTAGTTTCCGATCTCTCGTAAGTCCGTTTCCTCCAGTGGCTCTCCCAGCGCCGTAAAGGTCCAAGATGCATCTTCCGTCCGCTCAAACTTTCCCATCAACATGGCATAGGAACCTTTGAAATCTAAATTCCTGGAAAGGTTAAAAATAGCAAATACCTGCCTGGATTTCTTTCCGGGAACAAATTCGAAAATTCTCAGGATCGAGTGAGGGATGTCTGAAAAATCATGCTTCCTGACCGATCTTAGATAAATATAAATACTGTCCACCTTCGAATGGACCTTATCGAGGTCAATCACAATGCTTTCATTATCCAATCCATCGTTGCCCTCCAGGTCTCCCATTTGATCGTCACCCGAATGCCTCATTGACCCATTTTTGGATAAGATGTTCTTATATGAGATGACTTCATCCAGATCTTTCCCTTTAAAAGTGGCCACTGCTCCATCGAGATCTACCGGCTCACATAGTTTCAGCATTTTATTAAAGGCACCACTTTTGGGGATTCCACTCCAATTCAGGCCAATCCCGACCTTGTTTTGAAGCCCTTCCCGTATCGTTAACGAAGTACCCTGAGTAAGTTCTTTTCCATTTCCTTTTAAGCGATTAAAAACCTTGTTGACCATTGCTATCAGTAGTGTGCGTTTCCTGGCGCGCAAATAAAAGGCAATATGACGGATTAATTCATTTACATGGGATGCAAGTGATGGATTATTCTTTTAAAAAAAGTGATTACTTATTTCCTGAATCAAAAATCTTGGATAAATCCAAAAAACTCACGTTGGCACCAATGAAAAAAGCGGAGCCGGCGTCTCCACTACCCATAGGAAAGTTGAACCCAAAAGAAATGGTTTCATACAAAAGTACGCTCGTTCCCATTCGCAGCTCCACTTCTGAGTCGTCTTCCTGAGCCATCAGGTTAATGCCATAACCGAACGGACGTTTCCCTGATCCCTGTAAGGTTTCTACCATGTAATACACACCAAGATTTACCCCGGAAATAAGTGTCGTAGCCGGTAGTTTTTCATTGTTTTCATCCCTCCGTTCTTTAAAATAAACATTGACCGCGGAGACCCCTGCGTTGGCAAGAATCCGTTCTCGAAAACTTCGTTTCGCATAGGCTCGCTGGATGATCGGCTGGCTTAACGGATTTACCAGTTCAATCATGAATTCGTCCCCTCCTTTGATTCCAAAACCGTAAGGAGTAAGCGACGTACCCGCACGCTGACTTTTTTCGTCGTAAACCAAAGGCTGAGGGGTACCTAGTTTGGTTCCATCTGATTTCACCAGCTGGGCAGTCAGCTGACTTGTAGTTTTCTTCAGTCCTTCTTTTTTCGTCTGTAACCGAATGATTTCATTTTGTCCAATCGTGATGCTTTGGTTCGGATCTACCGCGTACTTCTTTGCACCGACTCGAAATTCAGCTACCCTTTTTGGATTTGGCCACGACTTCACGTTAAAATCAATCGTTTGAAGCTCGTGCCTTTCGTAGTAAATCCCTACCGTAAACGATGTATTCACCGGTACATCCTTGTCCACACTCACCTCCGTCGTCCCATCAGAAAAATCAGGATCGGTTAGTTTTATCCCATCAAAATCAGACCTGACAATGGCTTTGACCTTATCGTTGGGGTCTTCCAGGTGTAACAGTACCGAGCTTCCGACATGTACCTCACGGGGTTCCTCCACCAGTTTAGGTTGGTCGATGATTTCCTGAAAGTACCCTCTCCAGCTATTGCGGCCGGCGACGAGTTCAAAAGGAACGTAACCATTCACCCCATTAGGAAAAAATACATCCGCCGAAAATTGATTGAGGGAGCCATCCAGGTTCCTGGGAGTAATCACCTGTTGCTTCCCATCAACGATCAAACGGACCTCTTCGTTGAAACGGAAAGCAGCAGCGTTGTCCGACCTGGCAAACCTCACACGTGTCCGAATGCCTTCAATAAATGGTCGCCCGGCACTGGCAGGTGTCGCGGTAATGGATGCTTCCCTCACTTGCATTTGGATGATCGCAGGCGCGCTTTCCAGACCGTCCCGATTGATTATTTTAACCATAAACCGTCCATTCCCGCTACGAAGGGCACCTTCCCGAAAAAGAATTTCCTGACTAATCGTCCCGTTTTCAATGTCTACTTTTGCCCCATCAAACGTGCCTTCATTGACCAAAATGTTGCCTCCCCCTACTTCTTCTATCTGAACCCTTGCTCTCTTAAACAGGTGGCTTACATTCAATGTAAGAACGTACCTGTTTTGGCCCGCATTGATTTTCCTTACCAAATTTCCCGTTATTACCGGTGGTTGAGCTTCAATCCGTACGTCAGTAGCATAGCTTTGTGACACAAAATACCGTTCTATGGTGACCTGAGGGTCTTCCAAACTAATGGATTTAAGCTTTTGCGCAGTCCACCCGTCGGTTACAAAGGTATTTGGCTGATTGGGTACTTTTTTCAACTTTAACCCTTGTATGCTGACCGACTTAAACGGATGATTCAGGTTCTCACCGTCAAAAACGAACCTTACCTCATTGAGGTCCTTATTGGGGTCAATCAAAATGTTATTGGTCGTTGTTGATACATCCGGATAATGAACGGTGAAATCTTTTATGAGTGGCTCAGGATGAACCAATGTCAACGTTCTTCGATGAATCACCTCCTTAGTGTCTCTATCCCTGACGACAATTACGTACGTTCCAGGATCAAGCTCTTGTTTGAGCGTCATCCCAAGTGGTGATTCCGGAAAAGAGGCGGTACCCAACCCAATGGCTCCTCCGGTAATGGTCGGATTAAACTCTACTCCGCCTACGTTGCCCGTGTCGATGCATTGGTCAAACGCACAAAGTTCCACCGTCCCCGATCCAATAAGCACATCGTTTGGTCCAAACACCTCGATTAGTTCATTCCTCTTGTAAGGAAAATCCAGGTTCGCACTTTTCAATTCAATAAGAAGTTGTTCTCCTGGCGACGGGATGACGTAAGTCCCTGAAATCGGAATCGCAGCTTTTTGCGAAAAAGAGACCATCTGGATAAAAGTAAGTATGATAATGGTTAATAAAGCTTTCATTCGTTGTCTAGTTGTAAAGGCACTGCAAGTTTTCAGGAAAAATGGAATAAAAGCAATATCAAATGCACAGGTAGTTGACCTTAATTAATCATTCCATTTCCCGGTTTTATTTCCATGAAAGTGATCTAATCAGCAAATTTTATGCGATAAATAAATATTTTGCAGTATTTTAATTAATCCATAAGCATAATTCGTTTTAAAGAATTTTAAATGCTTATTAGCTTTGTATTACCTCATAATGCCCATTGATGCGACTAGGACAGTTAGCCAGAAAACACGACCTGCCTGTACAGGAGGTCATTACATACCTCGAAAGTAAGTCATCTACTTTGGAGCCTTATAATCCTAATTCCAAACTGGATGAGGCGACGGAAAATCAGGTGCTTGATTATTTTGAAATTGCAATAGAGGAGCCGGAGTTAACACATGAACCCGAGCAGGAGGAACTTACGCCTCAACCCATTCCAGAACCAGAAACTCATACGGAAGAACTAACGCTTGCTAACGAAAACACGCTTTCAACCGAAAGCCCGATAGAAGAGTTGGTTGCACCGGTGGTCATGGTCAATGAAAGATCGGCCCCCGTTGAAGTAGCAGAACTTCAGGAACCCGAGCCGGTCACACCTGACCCGGTCGCACCCGACCCGGTCGCACCCGATCCAGCAACCCCCATGGATGACATTATGTTGGCCGAAGGAGAAATCGAATTTCTGCCGGAAAAAAAGCATGAGGCGGAAATTGTAGCAGAAACCGAACGGATAGCCATGGAACCCGAAGAGGTTGACCAGACTGAATCCCCGGTTCTTCCTAAAGAAGAAGAGGTCATTCAGACAGATCAACTGCTAGAGCTATTGGAATCAGAAGAAACTCCTCCTGACCTGGACAAAATCAGGTTAATTAAAGCTCCTAAGCGAGAACTTTCGGGATTAAAAGTCCTGGGTAAAGTGACGTTACCTGAACCTAAAAAGAAAGAAGATAAGAATAAGTCAGAGAAGGGAAATAACGCCAAACCTCAACTTAGTGAAGAAGAGCGCGAGCGAAGGCGGCTAAAGGCTAAACGAAAAAAGGAGGCGTATGAAGCCCGGCAGCAAAAAAGACGAAAAGAAGAAGAAACTCAAAAACAGAAAGCTTTAAAAGAAGCGCACTACAAGCAAAAGCTGGAACGGGCTCAGGCGCAACAGGTAAAGCAAAAACACAACAAGCACAAGAAACCAGAACTAGAAGCGAAAGCATTCAATGAACGAAACGCCAAACCAAAGACTGTACTCGGTAAGTTCTGGAGGTGGTTAAATACATGAGCGTAATGTTTCAGTAGGCAAGCTCGGTGACAATCTCTACACGTCGCTCTCCATGCTCCCCGTCGTACAGTTTATCGATACTGATACCCGGACCTGATGACAAATCGTTGTATCTGGCTACTTTACGAATGAACGCATCGGTATACCCTCTGGCTTTCATTTTCGTCATCACGTTTTCTGCTTCTTCCGGTGAGTCATATTCACCGTAGGTATATCGGTTAAACCCATCTTTACCTATGTATTTTTGAACTCCTCTCAGGTTTTGCACAAATTCTCTTTTAACTGTTTTCGGATTCAACAAAGCAAGAATCTGTACCGTGTAGTAAACACGCGCAAGCTCCAATGGCGCTTCTTCTACTTCCTCTTCTTCTACGAACGGTTCGTATTTAAATGAATAAATGTTATCCTGTTTTTTTGATCGGTTAGAAGAAAAGTATCCTTCACCCTCTTTGTTTACGATGAGCGCAAAGTCGTCATGATTCGTATTAATGGGATACCCCATGTTTTCGACCACTTGTGTATTTAAATTGTAGCGGTAGCAATCCAGCCCACCGATGCCAATGTGACCATCTGATGAAAAATACAACGTACTGTCGTTGGCCAAAAACGGAAAACTCTCGTTTCCTAATGTGTTAAGGGGTTCTCCCAGGTTCACTGGTTCCGACCACTTTCCATCCTGATTTACGGAAAGGTAAATGTCTGACCCTCCTTTCCCGCCCGGACGGTCGGATACGAAGTAGAGGGATTTTCCATCTTTTGAAACGGTGGGGTGTGCATTCGAGAAACCCGGATCTGCTACACCCGATAAGACCACCGGCTCGGACCAATATCCAAGTAGCCGATCTTTTTTGGAATAAAACAGTTCCAAAGTAAGCGTGCTTTCCTCGCTACTATGAAATCGCTTTTCATAATAGTTGTTTCTGGTGAAAATGAGTTGTGTGTAGTTATCAAAAAAAGCAGCAGGACCTTCGTGATAGGGTGAATTGATTGCTTTATCAAACTTTTTGGGTACGCCAAGTTCCCCGTTTTCCAATACCTCACTCAGGTACAAATCCAGGTAGGAACTTTGCGTCATGTTGTATTGCTTCACGTTCTTCACCTTTTCCCTTGAGGAAGCAAATACAATCCCTCCCTGATAATAAGTAGTAGCAAAGTCTGACTCCCCGGTATTGATGCTGGAAAACGACACTTTGTAGTCCGCAGAATCCGCAAAAAATTCATCAAAATGTGCGATGCTATATAATTTATGTGCGACACGCTTATCGTCCGTGCCCGCTTTTTGAAGTTTCTCAAACCAATCCGCTGCCGCCTCATGCTTACCCAGGTAAAATAAGAGCTCCCCATAGTTGTACATGTGGACAGGATCATTCATTTCTGCCTTTGCTGTTGGTGTATTCATCACCTGATACCACTTCTCTGCCTGCTCGTAATCTTTCAATTTCAAATAAGACTGCCCGATCTTCAGTTGAACATCAACACTGGTTGTGTCGTCTTCATAAACCCTGACGTAGGCATCGATCGCGTCAAAATAGGCGTAGTTGTTAAAAAGTACGTCTGCATCTTCGATCTTTCGCTGGGTCTTTTTTGAAATCCCCTGTGCGCAAACAGAAAAAGAAAGAAGGCTTCCGATGAGGTAGCTAAATAAATGAGTCAATGTAATTGTAGTGGCTTTTTTCATGGTATATCAGAAATAACGAGGTGTCATAATACGGTCTGGTATGTCTTTCACAAACCGATAGGTTAAAAAGATTTCGGGAGATCCACTGCTGACTTGATTTAGGCTGGTAGAGGTGAAGTCGTAAGAGAAACCGAAGCTCAATTTTTTATTCACAAGCACTTCTACCAACGAGGTGAATGTCTGATTTAATTGATAGGAAACACCTAACCACAAGACGTCATTGATCAAGCCGTTCAGGTTAACGTTTACGTTTAGTGGAATTCCATCAACTGCCTGGACTAAAAAATTAGGTTTCAACTTAAAATTGCGACTCAGGGAAAGCAAATAGCCTCCTGAGAAAAAATAGTGACGATTTTGTTCGACAATGGTGATCCCCTCTGGGTTTTTCTCTGTGTTTTGAATGAGGTAAGGAACCGAAAGACCCAGGTAATACTTCTCGTTTTTAAGGTAGAGGCCTGCTCCTGCGTTGGGTCGTAAGATGGAAATGTCCTGAACAAAATTAGGATCTACCAACAACTGTGTATTGAGCGCACTCAATTGTTGGTTGTAGCTCACTAACCCTGCCTGAAGGCCAAAGGCCAGGGAACTTCTTCCCAAACTTAGCTGATAGGCATAGGTGCCAAAAAAAGATGTAAATTCCGAAACCCCCAGCTGTTGGCGCTCTGCTACGACGCCCAGGCCGATGTGTTTTCTGTTTTTCAGTGGACCGTGTAACGTAAATAGCTGACTCGTTGGCGCTCCTTCGAGCCCTACCCATTGGTTTCTGGCCTGAAGAGCAACGTTAAGAAAGTCATCGCTCCCTGTGTAGGCAGGATTGACGGATAGTCCATGAAACATGTATTGGCTAAACACGATGCGCTGTTGGGCGTTTGCCTGGCTTGAGACCAGCACAGCACACAAAAACACGACGATATGATGCCAACGTATCTTTTTCATTTGCTACCTTTTAAGTACCACAAACCCACTTCTCTTTGGACTCCCATTCCCCAACTCAATAACGTAATAATAAGTGCCATTGGGTACGATGTTACCACCTATTCTACTGCCTCGGTTTACCTGACCGGCCCAGACCCGGTCCTGATTGTTGTACCCAGCCTCTTTGAAAATCAAATCTCCCAACACGTTGTAAATCTCTACGCTATTATCTGGATAAAACTCCAGTTGAGGTACGACCCACGTATCCAGGATTCCGTCTCCGTTCGGAGAAATTGCCTGAGCAATGTCCAACACATTAATGGCATCATCTGGCAACACGGACAAGATCACAAGCGCAGAATCACATGCATTGCTTCCCGCCAGACCACTGTTATCACATATCACATACGTTAGGCGGTCGATGCCATGAAACAAAGGCTCGGGGCTGTAGACGATGCTGTCTCCGTTCAACACTTCTACCGTACCGTTATCAGGACCGGAAACAATGGCGGTAATCAGCGCTCCACCGCTTGGAACGCTATCGTTTTGTTGCACGTCAATCACCTGCAATTGATTTTGAATTAACTCCGATGAGTCACTTGATGCGGTTGGCAAATCGTAAGGAAGGACTTCGATGTTCACTTCAACTTCTGCACAGCTTGCGATCGGACGGACGTCACAAACGCTCACCCGAAGTACGTCGGTACCGATAAAACCTTCCGGCGGTGTGTATAGGAAGCAGGTAGAACCAGAGGTATTGTTCGTTTCTACTGTGCCTTCCGTTGAAACAATGGGCGCAATGTTTACGGCATCAAAATCTGATTCCACTACGTCCAGGCATACTTCGATGGAAGAATTCACCCTCAGGGCATTTTCTACGGAAGAGACCGGTGTACTCATATCCGTTGAGTCAACAATGACGGGTGGGTTATTCGGTAACGAACACCAGTTGATGTCACCAATTGCGATGGTTTGCTGATCCGGATCGAGTGGACCGGACAACTGATTCGTCAAGGTAAGCACGATGGAATCGACCGGGGCGTCCAGGCATATGGTTGCATTTCCTTCTGTTCCTGTCGTGGTTACCGATGTAGTACCGATCAAAGTGTTTCCTCCTACTAACGTCACGGACGGCGAAGAAGACGCATCAATGTTTGCCGCAGTCAGATCAATCAGTGTTCCGTTGCTGTAGGCATTTACAACCACCCCGTCCTGATAAGAAGCAACGGAATCTACATTTAAAAGCTCGATACAAAGCTGATTGATCGGATGATCGGTTGCGTTAGCAAAGTGAATGGTCGTCTGGCTTGTTTGTGAAACGTTTCCTGCATCGTGCGTCCAGACGTACGAATCTTTGCTTTGTAACGAATTCGCAATGTCAAATTGGGTAACGATTCCTTCCGTGTCATGTAAGTCAAAAGAAACAAACAGCCCGTATTTTATGTAGGAAGAGTCTGACGGGCTGGCATCGAACTCACCCCATGTCAGTTGGTCTTTCATCCGACATCCGACCACAACGATGACTTCCGCTTCCGCACTCGTGATTCCGATGCAATCTTCAATCAACGAATCACAACTCGCATCGTATCCGATGGACGTAGTGTCCAGGGCCAGGTAGCGTATCGTATCCGTTCCAAAGAAATCCAGATCAGGCGTGTATTGAATTTGATTGTTGACAACGCTGGCTGTACCGTTTAGGGGATAATTTGGAAGAAGTGATGCAAGTAGTGACCCATTGCTATTTTCTATATCGTTAGCTAATACATCAATGGACCTTACTTCGTCCTGATCGAACGTAGCAACGTCGTTTACTGCAACAGGGGTCACGTCTATTCGATTATTGGTTGGTGCAGCATTGTTGTCGTTGATGGAGTTATCCCTGATTGGATCAGCATCGTCTTCATCGAACTGCCAGTAACCGATCAAACGATCTTCGGAACCAGTAAGAACCGTGTCCATGTTTTCTTTAATTTGAGCGGGTGTTCGGGCAATGTTCCAAATACGTAGTTCATCAAGGTATCCAGTAAAATCGCTTACTCCAGAATTTATTCCATCATTACCCAAGAAAATATTCGTTTGATTACTAATGAAAATGGGTGATATGTTTCTCATGCTACCATTCACTGCGCCTGGTTCACCATTAATGAAAAACTGAGCATTATTATTAATCGATGAACCAGATGAATTAAACACTAAAGCAATATGATGCCATCTATCTAACGTAATAGACTCTCCCATCAATAATCTTTCTGAAGG
>JBCCXH010000121.1:0-11862 GCA_039192005.1 Bacteroidota bacterium | reverse complement strand
ATTAGTTCCAGATAATTACGAATAAATCGGAAACTTAACGATTTCTCAACTATTTAAAAAAACCCATCCAATGTTCTAAAACATCAGATGGGTTGGGATAAGCGAAATAAATTTTAATCAACCAAGAAATATTAGATGTGTTCTCACTGCTTTACCACCCTGGAAATCGATAAGTTCTTTCCGTCTTTGTCCTTTAATGAAACCAGATAGGCACCGGTAGGCAACCTGATCATGTCTATCCGGTCATTCACCAATTTTCCCTGGTTGACCAACTGTCCGTTTAAGGAATAAAGGGAAAAAGCATCCAAATTCGGTGATGCTACTTTCAGGTAATCGACACATGGATTGGGATACACCTCGTAGGCTTCTTCATCCTGAAGCCCCAATACCGTGGCAGTTGTAATCGTCAACACACCGTGGGTCAGGGAAAAGTGGTAGTTATCGTCGCTTCCTCCCGTTAGTGTGATGGCATACGCTCCCGCTACTTCTGAGGAAGTCACGTTCGTGACTAAAGTGGGCGATTCGTCAAGATCTTCCTCGGTATCGTTATTAACAAACCCGGATATCGAGTAGGTAAGCTCTGGAAGCCTCTCTCCTACATTAATGGTATGATTTTCAGTCTTCATGGTGAGGACTGCCTTGTGGACGATCAATTGCTGACTGACTGGTTCAGCCGCCCCAAACACGTCATCCCCGGATTGAGTAGCAGTGAGGGTAGCGACTCCTGCCCCCACGATGGTCACCGTCGTTCCGTTGACCGTTGCTACGTTGGTATTGGAACTGGTAATCATGACAGGATTTGTACCCGCTCCTCCTGATGCAATCACCTCAAACGCTTCTGCTCCATAGGTTTGATCCGATAGGGGACCGAATAAAATGGATTGAGGCAGGAGATCATCTACGGTATGACTGACCGGGTCCGAAAAACTTCCAACTACCTGATCTAATTCAAAGGTATACTCCCCTTCCAATGTCCTCATTTCCGCTTCTGATGCGTCGTAAAACTGGAAACTGATGCTTTCTCCGCTTGCCTGGTCACTGTAAACGAGCAGCGGGAAAAAGTAAGCATCGTACCCGGGATGATACAAGGCAGCTACGACTCCTCTTACCTCATCTCCAATAAATGCAGCGAGGTAGTCGCCCGCCTCTACGGCATCGGAAGAGGCAAACGTCACCTGCCAGGTATAGGAAGTAGAGTACTCAAACTGTGAAGGGTCTACCCCCCAGCCCGAAGGCTGGGAGTAAACCACTGAAAGGGTAAGTAGTGACAAGGAAAATAACGTGATCAGGTATTTGGTCATTTTGATTTCAATTGTTTGGTTTAACATATCGGCTTACTTCTTCAGCTTAATGACTTTTCTTTCGTTGCCATAAAGTAGCTGCAACTGATAGACGCCTTCTTTCAACCCACGTATTTCATCTGACAACTGTAGGTTAACGCCATTCGACCGGTTCAAAACATCCTGACTGAACAGTACCTTTCCTGCCATATCGATCAATGTAATCGTTACCAGTGCTTCATTGGTCTGGACATCGATTTCCAGGTAGTCTTTGAAGGGGTTCGGGTATACTTGGACCCGGTAGTCATCCGCGATTCCCAACACGGTGTTGAGTACGAGGCTAACCGGCTCGTCGATGGTACCTGTGACTTTGTCTGCGCCGTAGTACACACTTCCTTGCAGGTCCGTCAAGGTACCCGACTGGACATCATACAGCTTAAAGCTGAGCGCAGCATCCTCCTCCGTAGCAACTGATAGGAAAAACCGTTCAGTTTCTGTAAGGGACGTAGCAGCGGCATATCCGACGACCTGATCTTCCGCATAGGCGACCAACAGGTATTCTTCCATGTTTAGTGCAGTACTTCCCAGCCCTTCGATGCTGGCAACGACTGACATCGTATGTCCTTTTTCGTTTGCCACCACATTCAGGATATCATCATAGTCTGTAGACGGTGCTACCCTCGCTCCACTTAAAGAAGCACGCTCAGGGTACGTCAGGGTTCCGGCATCCGTAGCGTACAGCATGTACCCGGCTCCGGGTTCCAAACTGCTCAATGAACCAACCCACCCCAGGGATGTTCCGGCATACATCGCAAACCGGTTGGATGACTTGACCACATCTCCAACGGTCGGATCTGTACTGACCAACGCTTCGTCCAGGGTCATCTGCTCTTGTGGAACAAAACCCAGGTAGTTCCACCCGGCATGGATCGCAATCGGTGTGCTGTTCACATCTGTCGGCGTACCTTTTATTTTCAGCGTGGCAGCCTTAGCCAACTTGACTTTGTACATGTCGCCGGCGTTGAATCCACCGCCGCTGGTCAGGGTACCGAACCACAACCCTCCACTCAACACGTCAAAAGCTGACTGGTTTTTCACAACGTCTCCTGTCGTGCCGATACCGCTCAGCGTCGCATCTACAGAACCGAGGTTGGCATCATCCAGGTTAAACGATATCCACGTCCACCCTTCGTTTAATGCAATCTCCATTGAGATGCGGTTATCAGCCTCAATCGCTACCGGATCGACTACCGACCCCTGCACGTCATTGACTTCGAAGGTCAGATTCGGTGTCACATTTTCATGGACGTTGCCCGTGCTCGCATCGTAGATTCGGAAATCCAGATCTTCTCCATTGACCTGATTGCTGTAGATGGTCAGAAAAACTTGATAGGCATCTACTCCGGATATGTAGGTAGGGCTTCCTACCCCTCTCAACTCATCGCCGGCAAACACGGCGACCTGGTCGTACCCATCTGTTGAAACCACTCCGTCAATGATCACCTGACCGAATACACTCATGGAGTATTCGAACTCGCTTTCGTCAAGGGTCCAGTTAGGCTCATCTCCAAATACCCGAAGATCGATGGTCAGTTTTTCATCAAATCCCAGGTCTGTAGACAGGTTGATGCCCTGATCGTAGTACCCAATATTGAGCGCTTCGTTGACCTCAAAGTCTACTTCGATGGTCTCCTTCGGGTTGATCACACCGCTTGCCTGATTTGTTGAAAGCCAGTTGGGAAGGTTTTCCAGGGTGTAAGCATAGGCCGCACCACTGCTATTCGTGAAAGTAGTGGTGATGGTCATGGCCTCGTCCACATGTTTGGTCGGCGACAGGCTGGCTTCATCCCATTTCACCTGATTTTGCTGAACAAACGCCGTCCAGGTAACGGGAGACAGCTGCCTGTTTCCATTCAGGTCCTGTACGTTTTGTATGCTGATCTCCAGTATTTGCCCCTCTATTCTGTACAGGTCTACATTGGGTGTAATGATGACCTCATCATCGTTGACCACGTATTCAAACGGGATTTCCTGTAATCCCCGCACATCTTTCACGGCAGGTTTTTGATCGCTGTAGCGATCCACTGCATCACTACCTTCCGCATCATCGACTTCACTTAGGTCTTCATTATTCACTAAATCAGCTAATGAATGTTCCATGAGGTAAGCACCCTGCACTTCTTCATACGTTTCGAACGCCAGGTAACTCAACAAGCCTGTTTCATCACCTTCCAGCTTGGTGTGCATGTATGTTTCTACCAGCAACTGACTTTTTACCGTCTTCCAGATCCGCACTTCATCCATATGTCCCTGAAAGTAGTTGTCATACGTAATCGGGAAAATACCATTATTAAGGTCGGTGTTACCTGAATTGAACGTGCGGGCACCTAAGATCAATTTGGCTCCATATAACGCTGAGAAATGGTCTGCACTTGTCTGGTTTTGGAGCGCTCCGTCTACGTACATCCGGGCCGTGCTACTTCGATCCAGAACGAAAGCCAGGTGGTGCCAGTCGCCATCCATCACATCCGTATCTGTCGCCTGAAAGTCGTATCCATTGCTGAGTACGTGAACCGTACCGTCTGTACGGGCTTCCATGGTGATCACGGAATGGGGGTCGGTGATCGCATCTGTTCCGTCTCCTCTTCCATTGGAAAATAACGTTTGTGTGGCGCTATTACCATTCCCTTTCACCCACAACTCAATGGTTAGGTCGGTTTCTTCATCGATTGCGATGTTGCGACTATCCACGGTCAGGTAGTTCGTTCCTGTAAACTCCCAACTCACGCCTCCGGGCTCTAGTGACCAGTTGGCTGCTACCGTTCCGTTTCTGCCAGACGTGTGGTCCTGTGCCAGCGTTCCTACTCCTTCATCCATCGGCCAGTACCCGTACAGGCCAGCTTCGCTTCCACCAAGTGTCGCAGACATATTGGCGATCACTTCTCCATAACTGCGCTCGTCTTCCCAGATACGCAGCTCGTGCATTTTTCCTTGCCAGGAGTCATTGGCGACCACTAAATCACCTGACCATGCCGGGTTGAATGAAATGCCATTTTTTAGCCCCACTACCTGATCATCCATGTAGATGGACAGGGAGCCGGCTTCGTTGTCGTAGCTAAATGCCCAATGATGCCAGCTGTCCCACGGGTAGACGGCTGAGAAGACACCTGTACTGAGGTCGACCGTCAAGCTGTGTTGACCGACAGCAAACGTTAGGTCCGTACCTGTTTGCGAGACGCTCACCAGGTTGCTACCCGTTCCATGATTGAGCAAGGTCACTTCCGAAGCAGGAGATTCTACCTCTGCCTGAGCCCAGTACTCAATGGTAAACGACTTATTGTTGAAAGAAACAGACGGAATGGTCATTGCATCATCCTGTCCGTCGAACTGTACTGAAGTGGCGTGCGATACGTCCGCGCCATTGAGCACACTTTTCAATACAATGTTATGATCTCGTACCAACGCGGACTCTAATGTTTCACTAAAGCGGATGTTGATGTCGTCGCCCGCTTCGTAAATACCATCCACAGGAGCCGGCGTACCAAACACAATCGGCGTCGTGCGGTCTATGATACCGGTCAGGTAGTCCGAGGCGGTAAACGAGCCATCGGAACAGTAGGCCACGGCTCTCACCTGATAGTAGCGATCTGTCAGGTCTTCGATGTCCCAGGCAAACGACAGGCTGCTTCCTTCGATCTTTCCTTTCGGACCGGAAAACTCCTGATATTCCGTGGAAGTATCGTCCATAAAGAAGGATGCCCCGGTGATGGGATCTCCACTCAGCGTCTTGTACTGGAAACTGATTTTTTCTAACGTGCTGTGTGTCGCGTTGAAATCTTCCATCGTCACCTGAATGGTGTTTCCGTCTTCGTAGTTCAGCACCCAGTTGTCATTGAAACTTGTCAGGTCTACTCCTGAGCATTCCGGTTTGAATTCCACAGACACATACACCGTATCGGCAATGTCCGCTTGTGAAGACGTCGGATCAAACTGACAGGTAGAACTCAGGATCAGCCCGATGCTGTCATACGCAAAGACATCGGCTTGCCCTTTGGCTATGGTCAGCGTTTTTTCAATGGTTTCGCCGTAAGGCACCAGGTAATCCTGCTCAGGGTCTTTGCCATCAATCAAAAGGACGGCCCCGTCGGGATTGCTTCCTTCATACATACGTAGGCTGTACCACATGCTACTTTCTGAGCTGCTTTCGTTTTGCAACTGTAACGTAAAGCTGGCCGTCTCATCTTCCGGGATGTCCTTTTGAATAGCCGGAGTGGCCTTGATGACCGGAACTTCGCGCTGTAGGGTTGCGGTATGCAACAGCACCGGCTGATTGGTCAGCGTATCGATATGGAAGGAAGTGTATTCTTCCCCTTCATACGGACATCGTGTTGCACCTCCACGCACGGCAAAGACCGGGCTGGAAATGGCAAAGTCTGTGATTTCAAATTCGTTGTTCTCATTGACTTTTTTGTGAACATTTTCCCTAAAAGCAAGCATGTTGGCCATGTCGATCATGTGAAGGCCCAGGTCCACAGCAAAAAGTGGAACGGAGACGTAGGCATTGTAACGTGCATTGAGTTTCAGGTTGGCCCGGGACACCAACCAGTGCAACCCCTTGTCTACCAGCATCTTTCCACCGCCAATGCCACCGGCCAGCTTATACCCATCCATTTGGCTATTGACCCACGATTCACTTTCCGGCAGGTACCGGGCAAATTCATTCGCATTGTATACGGATATGCCTTGCAGCGTTTTGACATCTACACTGTAGTAGTCCCCTTCATTGTCTTCATCCAGTACGTAACCAAACGTAACCTCATTTGTAACGGACCGGCTGAGGGTGGTTTCCAGGTCTATTCCCAGATCGAAATCGGAGTGGATTTCAAAACCTTTTCCTTGTGACACGACACCAAACTCTGAATTCATGTAGGCTTTCCAATTATTGATCTTCTTGTATTGGTAGTCTGAATTGATCGTTTGCGTAATGCTGCTCTCGTACCGACCGCTGGTGCCATCAAATGACACATTTTGGATGGTTTCTGCCGCTGCTTTTTTGCTTTCCTGAAGTGTGATAACGGATAGCCATACGGAAATCTGCTGATTCAAAAACGCAACGGAGTCCTGGATATCATACGTGCTTACTGCGTCCAGGTCGATGGTGTAAGAAGGAAACTCTCCGGTGATCCCTTCTTCTGTAAACACATCGCTGTCGTTGTCAAGTCCCCAGTAGCGGCTATCCAACGGGTAGTTGGAGGTATAATTTGGCGAATTGATCAGGACGTTGTCCCGAAGTGCCATCAAAGAAGGGATGATCTCCTCCACCAACTGGCGATGGGAGTAGATAAAGTACGTTTCCAACCCTGATCCATCAATCACGACTCCGTCCATGAAGCCCAGCACGTAATCGTCATCGGTAGCTCCTGCAAAGTCTACGTAATCCAACCCGTTGTCAACCGCAAAGGACTTTTTCATGGGTTTGAAGTTCTTGGACTTCGACATGAATACGTTATTGCCTTTACCAATGTAGAGGTCGGCAGCCGTTCCCACATCTTCCGGATCCGAACTGGTCTCGATGCGTTCGGTAAAGGTAAAGGTCTCCCGAAAGCCTCCTTCGTGATTGGACTCTTTGACAATCTCTATTCCCTGCTCACTGGTATTGGTGATTTCGGTTTCAAGCAGCGGGCCTACCACGCCACCACCGACACCAAATTTCAGTCCGCTATACACCACCCGGTCCAGGTTAGAAGTTGTATTCAACCCATAGCTCCAGCTTTTATCTGCCGTGAAGGAAGACCCTTTTTCAATAAATGCATAACTGTTACTACCGGGAGGATCGTGCAGGACGATCTCTGGTATCTCCGGGCCGTACGTCACAAAATCGGTCCCTTCGATGGGTTGGGCGCCCAAAATATAGGCCCTAAAAGGGGTTCCGTTGTTCCAGGTGACGTTGTCGGTCTCTGTAGAGACGTAAATCTCCATCGTCTTGGTGTACGACTCCGTACCATTCTCGGAAAGTCCGGGACCTCCGGGTACAAATTCGAAACTGAACAGGCCTTCTTCGTCCGTCTTACCGGTGGCAGTGGCCTCGTCCCAACTGATCAGGTTGATGACCGTTACCTCAGCCTCCTCAACGGCTACGTCATCGACTAACGCTCCATCCGGGTGAGTGGGATTTTCGTATCGTTCGTTGAGCCGGACATCCAGTGTGTAGGTTTTACCCATCTGAAGTACTGGGTAGTCAAAAGGATTGTTAGCTCCCAACATCCATTCTATCTCTTCTCCGCTCTCCTGATCTGCAAACGTAACGGACTCCTCTCCGTCAAACTCGTCTTCTGTACCGCTTTCGTAGACGGAGATGACCGGCTGGGCCCTGATCGTAAAGGATAAGTTATGGTGGTAGTCGTACGTTGCTTCACTTACCACCTCTCCATCGTCATCGTAGACCGTATGAACGTCTGTTTTTGACGTCAGGCTGTTGCCTAGGTCCAGTACGGGTATCTCTTCGGCATCGACGAAATAGGAATCATTTCCTGCTTTGGTGATGATCCATTTTTCTGGAATCATGGAGATCTCGTACTCGCCGCTGTAAGGATCTGTGGTCACGAAAAGGACATTGTAGGTCGAATCGTCCGCTATATCCAGGTCATAGTTTTCCTTTTGCAGTTTGAACTGTAGGTCTGCTACCCCTATGTTGTTGGTGGATAAATCGAACCCTAATACTTTGCCTGATTCCACCAGGCCACCGACCATCCGTCCGGCTACGATTACTTTCGTATCATCCGTAAAGTTTACGGTAAGATCCTGGGTAAACTCAAATGTCTGAATGTCCCCAAACGCCGTGAGTGCCGGGAAATATCCTTCGGAAAAGGTATGCCCTTCTTTAACCGCCGACAGGTAGTGGTAGCCAATGGGTACGTCGATGGTGTAATTGCCATCATTGTCTGTTCGTACCGGCTGGTTGTCCACGCCAAGTGCCTGGTCTCCGTCGATGTAAATGGCCACACCTTCTACGGGCACTTCACTGTTTTCATAGGTCACTTTACCACTGACAGTGAAGGAAGAAATATCGGTAAAGTCCACACTGTTTTGAACGGCTGCTCCATCGCCAAGGAAGACTGATTTGGAAGATGGGGAGAACTCGTGCTGACCAAAAGCGGGCGTGACGCGGAACACATCGCCTGATCCATTGTAAGGGATGTAGTCTGCGGTGTAATCTCCGTATTCATCTGTGATGGCTCGAATTCCCAACTGATCCGCATCTGGTATTTCATCGGAAAAGCTGACTCCTCCAATCAGCGTCCCGTCTTTATGGTTGTAGTTGTCTCCGGTTTTGGAGGCATCAAAAACCTGGCTGCCCACCCCTTCATCAAAACGGTAGTAAACTTCCAAACCTGTTTGTTCGTTGCTGATCAGACGGTTGTAGTTTTCTACAATCTGTTCTTCTGTTCTGGCAACACTCCATATTCTGAACTCGTCCAGGTACCCGTTGAAGTAATCTGTTGGGCCTGTCGTTCCGTTGGGTTCGGATGCTTCACTGCCTACGCCCAAAAACAGGTACCTTTTATTACCTGTACCAAACACAGAAGATGAGGCGTTCTCGTCTTCTACTAACTCACCGTCTACGTACAATTCCAGTTTGCCGTGATCAAACACGGCTGCCACATGGTGCCACTGACCATCGTTGTAACTTTCGGTAGAGGTTATGGTAGAGGTGTTTTGGATGTTTAACTGAACCTGTCCGCTCCCTATCGCCAGCCTCCAGTACTCACTGGCGTCTGATGATGCCAGTATCTGATAGTCACTAGTTGTGGTTTGAAACCACATCTCAATGGTTAGTTCGTCGTAAGCGGTACCTTCGTAATGAAATGAGTCGATGGCTACGTAATCACCATTGCCGTCAAACTTCAAACTGTTCCCAATCGTCTGTCCATCTTGTCGCTCGAAATTGACGGTAACATCTTTTACGGCATTTCCTCCTTCGTACTCGATGTGACCGTTGGCAATGCCGAAAGGTTGTCGAAATCCCATGTCCACCAATTCATTGGTAAAAGCTTCTGTGCCCTCACATGTTGTTTCACCGGTGATCCGGTAGTTGTAAAAAACGCCGGAGGTGGCAGACTCGTCATTGAAGAAGAGGTTGTTGTCCACGACCCCAATCAGGTTGTAATTGTCCTGGCCTGCTACGGTCCGCTCCACCCGAAAGCGATCTACTTGTGAAAGGCTTCCGTTGATTTCCCACTCAATCAATATTTGATCTGAGTAGTACCCTTTGGAAGCCGTCACCGACTCCAATACATCTTCAATGTCTTTGCCTAAAAGCCCAATCTGTGTTTCATTGGAGTACACGCCATCGGTGGCGCATTCGTTAGTGGCGGCAATCTTGTACCGGTAGGTTTGGCAGATCTGAATGTCACTGTCTGAATAGGTCGTGGTGTTTGTGTTATTGAAGACGATCTCTACCGGGTCGGAACCATCTTCTTTTTCTCTCCTTAATATGAAACCATCGGCATAGCTGTCTGGTGAGTTACTCCAGGATATATCCAGCTCGTTGTTGTCATCGTCTACAACGACGCTCAGGTTGGTAGGTGCGCTGGGTGCTTCTGAAGCAAATCCTCCGGCAACAGAGGAAAGCGAACTCACCACTTCACAGCCATTGTCATCGTAACCGGAGGCAAATATCTTGTAGTAGTAGTTTTTTTCAGGATTGACCGTGTTGTCTTTGTAGCGGGTGTCGGATCCCGGTATGGATTCCGCAATGACGGTAAGCCCTACGCCGAGTCCACTGTTTTCTCCTCTGATGATGGTCCACTCGGGCGGGCTTGGAGACATGCCGTCCCAGCTAAGATCGATGGTCACATCGCATTTATCTGATGATGCGGTAAATCCTGACGGGGCATCGAACCTGCTGGGTACGCTTCCTTTATCGCTATAGATGGAATTGTCCGAGTAAATCTTTACGTCATTGATGTACCAAAAGGTGCGCATCTCGTAGGTGGTGGCGTCTCCATAAGTCACTCCTTTGTCCTGATAGGTATTGTCGTTTCCGGAATATACTACTGTCCCATCGCTCGACCGCTTGACTTCATAAGAAGGGGCGGTTCTGATTTGGTAGGAACTTGCCGACTGAAAATCTTCCCAGTCCAATTCGATGTAGCTCCACCGGCAGTTGGATGCATCAAAGTCGGTCGTAATGGTGTTATTATCAAAGTCGCCTGGCTTTACAATGGGTGTATAGTCCAGACTTACGGTCACGTCTGAATTGGATACGGTCGCATCGTACCTGTCTACGGGCGAACGGTCTCTAAAAGTCCGGCTGGACTCCGATCCTGAAGACTCATGTCCGGTGTAGTACCTGACCAGGTTTGACCACTCCGGGTGCGAACTGTTGACTTCTTCATTGTAGTATTGGGAAATTTCGCCGGAGGAGAGTTGCGTCTTCCATACACGTATTTCTCCGACGTAAAACTTCCCATGATCTTTCGACACATACGATTCATTTCCGATGTGACAGTTATTGTCTCCATCTCCTTGTACCGGGAAGATGGATGTAAGTGCGTTGCCTTTACTGTCTTGCAGGGAATAGGATATCAACCAGACGCCATCGACGTACAACCTGATGCCACTGCCTCCATTACTGGTAAACGCCACGTGGTGCCAGCTCCCGGTAAAATCGGGTCCTGTAGAACCATTTTTGTTATAGTTAAGTCCCCACTTTCCTTCACCCACGCCTGATACGTCTTTTAACTCGACTTGCCAGGGGTCACTGGATTTATTCGCATCTCCCCGATACTTGAGGGAAAACCTGGCGTTTCCGTTTCGAAACCGGATGAGGTTAAAGTCACTCTGGCCGCTTTCGAGGTGTACCCAAGCTTCTACGGTAAAGGCGCTGCCTTCGATACCGAGGCCTTTGCCACGTCCGTCGTGGTTAATGAGAATACTTCGGCCACTTGAGGCGGTAAGGTCGATCGAGCCATCCCGATCCTGGGCATGGATGCTTGCCGGCCTAAACAGCAGCAGCAGGAGCATTATGATCCACGCTAGTGGTCGTTTAAATGTGTTATGAAAGGTTTTCATGTATTAGTATTAATTTTTGAGTGTAGTAAGTCAAATTTTTTACTGTTTGATACTACGACCTGCTAACCACTGAAATCCCCCCCTCCTTTAATGGAAATAAACGAGCGAATGCTGTAGATGAAACCCTGTTTTTTGTTCGATGAATGGATAGAAAGGTGGGTGGTGGTAGGTGATGGGTATGTTTAATTTAGCTACTGTTTATCAGCTACTGTCGCTCGATTATAAAGACTTTTTTTACTCTAGATGGAGTACCTTTACCCTTCAAAGTCCAGTTTTTTATAACATGCTCTTTCGGAATTCTATTTCCTACTTTTTTGTCTTGACACAAAAAAGCTAGCAAAAAAAGTCAAGGCTGTTTTCATTTTTTAACGCCAAATTCTATTCTTTTCAAGGAATAAAAAGAAACCAGAGATTCAATGCACAGCTGACATGGTAAGGGAAGTAGCAACTCCTTCAGATAAGGCAACTGTATCCTAGATCATGCCTCTTGGTGATTCATACATTCCAT
>JBCCXH010000120.1:0-11953 GCA_039192005.1 Bacteroidota bacterium | reverse complement strand
GCTTACTTGAACGTTTTAATGAATTTACTCAATTAAAAGTCTAATTTCTATTTATTTCGGTGAAAGCGATTCAACAATGGTTGATATACCCATAAATTTCCACTAGGCTGTTTACGCTCAAACAAGTCAGTTCTCTAAGTAAAAATACTTTAGTCCTGAAATACTTTTATATGGTAGGTCGCTTTTTTTGTGAAAAATACGTGATTGAAATAGGGAAATCTCCTCAAATAGGGGAATGCCCTATTTCTTTTTTAAGGCCATACAAAAGTTTGATTTAAAACAACCCTTTAAAAAAGCTGAATCCTTATTAAAAATAGACGTTCGAAGACGATCGCATCGCCGACGCAGGTTATACCGGGCCAGGTTAACCAACCGTCGTATCATCCCTTAAAAGCAGACCATCAACGAGTGGTTACCGTTGCCTTTTTCCAGGCTTGTAAGTAACCTCAGCCCGATCTTCAACATCTTCTCTGTAAAACGCAACATCCTTAAAGGCAACTTCTGCATAAGGCTGCACCTGATCGTCAAAATGACTGGACTCAGGATCTCCACTTTGTCCTCCTGCAAGCAGGCTCTTTGCTTTTACCTTTTCTCCAAAAGATACTACTGCAACGAAGCTGTTGCCTCGGGTTCCGTAAATCTTGTTTGTCTGCTGTTTGGTCCGCATTCCAAACGCTGCCAATGCACCCCACCTTCCTGTTGTGAGTCCTACCGGAGTACTTGGCAACTCATCATCAAATTTCAAATCGATATCGCCACTAATTCGCTGTAAACGGTTTATTTCACCCCACTCGGTATTCCATGTTCCAAACCTCTTTTCAAGCTCTTCGATCGCAAGCTTAAAAATCCGAAGACGTTCGCTTGCCCGTAGGCCGGTTCCGAAATAATTGAAGCGATCCATTCCAGTCAAATCATCGGGGATCTCGGCGTTTTGATATAAGCTCATCCCGTAAAAATGTGCGAGCGACATTCCAACGGATTCAACACCCGTTTTTAAGTCCCATTTTCTAAGAGTATCGATCGCTGATGTCAGATCAGCGCTTTTATCAGATTGGTCATAAGCGTTGATCAGTCCTGGAATCACTTTTTCAAAAGCAGGCAAGTAAGGATCATAGGCTAGCTCAACCAACTTATCCAGCGTGAGTCCTTCTACTTTTTCCAAAAGATTAATGGCATGTACCCCGCGAAAGTTCTCCGGAATTCTTGACATGTAGTTGGGGTAATCCTCTTTCTTAGGGCTATATTCAGATGCTGCTGTAAATGGTGTCGAATTGCAATTTTGTATCCATCCATTAGGAGGATTAAAAACGGTAATAGACTCATCTACGTCATGTAAACCCTTCCAATCAGTTTCAGGGTCACTTCCATCTACAGGTAGTGTATAGTCAAAACGTGTGTTCCTCTTCGGAATAAAATTACCATGGTAGTAAGCAATGTTCCCCTCTGAATCAGCAAATACCGTATTGTTAGATGAATTGGTACGCATATCCATCATTTCCTTAAAGGCAGCATGGTTCTTCTGCTTCGTGCGAATGTAGGATTGTTCAAGCGCCTTTACGGGTTCCCACATCAAAGCAGTAGCTATCCATTGACCGTTTTCCATGTGAGTAACAGGGCCATGATGTGTTCTGTAGATGGTAAAAGTCTTTTCTTTTAACTCATTGTTTTCCTTGTATTTTAAGGTAACCTCCTTCGTGGTAACTGGACGTTTTTCATCCCCATATTGGTAAAAAAACCGTCCCTCCTCTTCCAAAATCGTCTCTTTAAATTCATCGATCACATCGGTATAAGTAGAGGTGTGCATCCATCCGGTATGCTCATTAAAACCCTGGTATACGAAAAACTGACCCCATGTTACAGCACCATAGGCATTTAAACCCTCTTGGCTGGCAACATGAACCTCTCCCCTAAAATAGAACGAAGTATGGGGATTGATAAGCAACATGGCATTCCCAGATTCAGTTAACTCACCAGCAATAGCGAACCCATTCGAGCCTTTGGGTTCTTCCGGAAATTTGAGATCATCCGTACTCAATGCAAGTTCAGATCCCTTTTCATAAAAAGCTTGTATTTTTCTGGTAGACACACGTTCGATATCTCCGCCAATCGACCCCTCCGTAAAATACATGGTCATCCAGGGTTCAAACCGAGTCAGTACTTTAGGTGTGACTTCTGGATGGGTATACAGGTAATAATTGATCCCATCAGCCCAGGCCTGACATAACTTTTGAAGCCATTTAGGTGCGGAATCGTAGTATTCTTTTGCTTCATCTACGGTCATGAACAGCATGGCCCTCAAATCACTATACAAAGCGGTTTCTCCCTGAATTTCCGCCAATCTTCCGGTTGCCCACACAAAGTTTCGTTCTACTCGTGCAAAATCATCTTCACATTGAGCGAATAAGAGTCCGAAAACGGCATCTGCGTCTGTTTTTCCGTAGACATGCGGTACGCCGAAGTCATCTCGTAAGATGGTCACATTTTCCGCTTGTGTTTTCCATCTTTCAACCTCAGAATTGGAAGTTTCCGGTGGTGTACATGCATAAAGAAACAAGAAAATTACAAAGAATCGATTCATAGGTCTTTTTGGTTAAGAGTGAGCCAAATATCGTGAAAACAAATAAAGTTATTTTGGAAATAACGAGGCTAATTGCTGTTCGCTCAGATAGCAATTGATCTGTTCGAAAACGAACTTTTTTAAATGACGATTTTTTGTAACTCTCACAAAACCAGTTATTTATGAGTATTGGCATGCATCTTGACCAATTAAAGAACAAACGCTAAAATCATGTTGCTTAATTTCATCAAACTTACCCTTCGCACGTTCAATAAAAATAAGTCCTACGTGTTAATTAATATCCTTGGGCTTGGGATATCATTGGGGTGTTGCATCATTGCCTACCTCAACTGGAAGTTCGCATCCACTCACGATCACAATCATGTAAACCATGAACGTATCTACAAAATCCATAGCTACAAGGAAGTGCAAGGACAGAAAGTACCTTATGGAATTGTTCCTATGACGCTGGGTAAGCAGTTGAAAGGTAGTATTTCCGGGATTACCAATAGCTCCAGGTATTCTTCAGACGGCATTGTTATCAAGCAGGATTTAAAAATAATTGAACAGAATGTAGGGTTTGCAGATGATGCTTATTTCGACATGTTTACTTTCCCGTTTAAGTACGGCAACAAGGAGGCTTTGCTGGACAGAAGCAGCATTATCCTTACCGAGGAACTGGTTGACGTCTATTTTGATGGGGAGAATCCGGTTGGAGAATTTGTTACGATTATCACTGATGATGGCGAATCGATTTCCATGAAAGTAGGAGGAGTAATTGAAGACATCCCTAAAAACTCTTCGATGACCTTTAGCGCAATTACTCACTATGACAACTTTCTTCGATTCAATGATTTCAACGATGATGACTGGAAGTATTTTGCGGCCGCAACGTTTGTGATGACAAATGGTGATTATCCGCAAAACCTACTTGATTTCATCAATGAAAACTACATTGAAGTTCAAAACAAAGCCAGAGAGAACTTCCACATTAGTGAGTATTATCTGGAGCAATTAACTCACCTGGCGAAAAATTCGGAAAAAATAAATGCCAACTGGCTAAAGGATCCGGTCCCATCTCCTGCTGTAATTGGCCCTATTGTCATGGCGATATTGATGCTTTTAATTGCATGTTTCAACTTTACCAATACTTCAATCGCCATTTCGAGCAAACGGCTAAGGGAGATCGGCATAAGGAAGGTGATGGGGAGTACCCGAAAACAATTGATCTTTCAGTTTATGGGAGAAAACATGTTGCTGTCATTTTTAGCGTTGCTAGTGGGGGTATTTTTCGCTGATTTACTGTTACCGGAATACAACGCATTGTGGGGATTTATTGACTTAAAACTGGATTTGAGATCAGATTTGGAAATCTATGCGTTTCTCATGGGCTTGTTAGTACTCACGTCAGTTGTAGCGGGAGGTTATCCATCACTTTACGTCAGTAAATATGAACCGGTAAAAATTTTAAGGGGCAGCTTACAACTAAATGGTGGGAACCTGTTTACAAAAGTGCTTTTAGCATTACAATATGCGTTTACCATCAATGCAATCATTTCAGCATTTGCCTTTTCTGCCAACGCAAAATATCAGGCTGAATACGATACAGGTTTCGATAAAAACAGCACGCTTTCCATATATGTTGATAACATAGCGGAGTATGAAAAATTTCGGAATGAAGTCGCACAAATGCCTGAGATAGCTTCTTGGGCGGGTACAAGTAACCGAATCGGGAGTTGGGTATATGGGAGGACGCTCAAAAGCCAGGAAGTCGAGTTGGAGGCAAGTATGATGGACTTTACCCCGGAGTACTTTGAGCTGATGAAGTTAGGACTTGCAGAAGGTCGTTTTTTTAATCGTAACCTCAATAATTTTGATCGTGAAAACTCCATTGTATTGAATGAGCGTGCAGTGACTGAATTCGGATGGAAGGAGCCTTTAGGAAAAGTGGTACGAATAGATGACAGCACACAATTGACAGTTGTAGGCGTGGTGGAAGATTTTTACGAGAATGGCTTTTTTAATCCTGTCAAAGCGATGGGTTTTCGACTGGCCGATGACGAAAAGTTGAACTACATCGTGGTAAAAAGTGATCTCGATCCCCTTTCGTTGCACAAAAATCTGGAGAAAAAATGGCTCGATGTCATTCAAAATAAGCCATTTGATGCGGAATATGATGATACCGTAACCAATGCAGAAGAAGTAAATGTCAACATTAAAATCATGTTTCAGTTTTTGGGTTTTGCATCCCTCATACTTTCTACCATTGGTTTGTACACATTAGTTTCACTGAATATTCTAAAGCGGGTCAAAGAAATTGGAGTACGGAAAGTGTTGGGCGCATCCATACAGCAGATACTATTCCTGATGAACAGGCAATTTTTCTGGTTGTTGATTGTGGCCGCAATTGCAGGTACGCTGCTGTCTTATTTTGCGACAGATATGCTCATGAGTTCCATCTTTTTTATCTACCAGGGTGTGGGAGTGATGACCGTCACCGTCTCTTTTATGATTTTAATGGGGATTGCGCTGTTTATCTCGTCAGCAAGAATACTGGCAACGGCCATTCAAAATCCAGTCAAATCGTTGCGTTATGAATAGTTAAGCTCCTTCTTTTTCTTCCAATACCTGACCAGGCCGGCTACACTCATCCAGGATGGGTTAGCCGCCTCATATTGATGGATGCCTTGCTCGGAGACGCCTCTTTCTTTTAGTTGAGTGGCCGTATATTTCATGAATAGGGGGGTGATCTCCTTATTGGAATACCCTTCTTCCCACTTGCTTTTAATCCAAAAGCCCCAATCATTAAGCATTTCCTTCATTGCTTCCATATGTTTGACCGGCTCTGTTTCCTCTCCGTAATGTGTGAGTACAAGTGAGGTAGGTTTTTTGGACAGTACCAGGTCGATAGAGTCGTTCCAATCCTCCAAATTGATATCAGGTGGTGGACATGGTGGAACGACAGGGCCATTATCAATTTTCACACCCGCAAGGTCACCGGTAAAAATCGCCTCACCCCACTGCCATGCAATGTGGTGTTTCGCATGACCTGGTGTGTGCAGCGGAATGAAATCTTCCCCTCCAATGCTCAGGCGTTGCTCATGTTCCATGGCCACTAAATTTTCTGAAGCAATTCCTTCCATTTTACCCCACAGCACATCCATTTTATCACCGTAAATCATAGAAGCGGAGGCGACCAGCTTGGTGGGATCATGCATGTGATGAAGACCAAATGGATGCAGGTATATTTTCGCTCCGGCACGAGCAAAAGCCCAGGCAGCTCCTGCATGGTCAAAGTGAATGTGGGAAAGCAATACATGTTTCACGTCGGAAGCCGAGTATCCATACTTTGCCAACCCTTTTTCTAAATGAGAAAATGTACTGTAAGGGCCTGTTTCAATAAGGATGGGGCCCTCTTCAGATTCAATCAGGAAAGAAGCGATTGCATGCTCGTATCCTTGAAATTGTAGGTCGAGGATGTGATACATAGTTAATTTATTTGGCACTAAAGATAGCAAAATGAGTGACTCGAAATGTTTCCAGGACCACATCCTGGGGAGCGTTCATTTTGGATACGAAACCAACTACGATGAACTTCAAAGTAAAAGCTTTTGGGATGGGAAGAAAGCAGTCTATTAGTGGACATAAAGAGATACATTACAGGTGGAGTAGTCCTGATGAATAGAGAAGTTATAGCAACATTGACCAATTGTCATTGTAAGTGAACCGTGATGGCTTATGCCCACAAGGAAAGGAAGAGATTTTAAACGCTCGACCAAGTCCTGGCCAACATTCGCTTGGGATGGTTCCGCACACGGATGGTTCCGCATTCGCACTAGATAGAGAAAATGATCTCTTCAGAGGAAAAAAATAGGATTAGTTATAGATAATCTGAAAGGCATCAAACAGTGTTTCGGATTCTCTAATGGATTGGATGAGATACGCTACGTCATCTTGAGTCAGGCAAAAGCCGATAAAGGCCATTGAATTTTTAACAATAGTCGTTTTATTTCCCATAAAATCATAAATGAAATCCGCTTCTGTCAGGTTTTCCAATACGTTAACAAATTGGCTCAACTCTGCCGCAGTAAAAGAAGCACAGCATGTTTTATATGCAATTGAAAATGTCTTGCAAAGCTTACAATAGTTGATTTGGCAGTTTTCCGTTTCCGTTAGAGTTAAATACTGACTTTTTTGGCACATGTTATATCGTTCGTTCGTGGTGCCTCGCGAACTGTGCTTTTGTAGGCACAGTCGGAGGACTTTTTTATTTATTGTTCCTAAACATCACAATAAGTGTCTAACAGACGACCCACAAGCTGGGTCAATAGACTCACTATTTAGAATGATTCTATACAAGGCAAAAGAACAAGAGAATGGACGAATGAACAATCGCTACTGTTGGGGATTTTTCTTAGCTACATGTAGTGATCAACCTGATGGTGCCAAGCATGAGAACATGGCGATACAACGCTGTACCAGGTTGTGTTATTATTAGGATATTCAATCGCTTTCTTTTACCGCCTTATAAAGTTGCCCTTTACTTCATTCTTTACCAGCCCGGATTCAAGTGCATAAACAATCAATTCAGCGGGTGACTGAATGTTTAGCTTTTTTAGGATGTTTTTTCGATGCGAATTAATCGTATGAACACTAACGTGTAGCTTTTCTGCAATTTGATTTGTTTTCTTTCCCTTAGTGATTAGCTGCAATACTTGATATTCCCTCGGTGAAAGGCTGGTAGGTTCGCAATCTTCTTCTTCCTTTTGGCTATCCACCACCAAGTCGAGAATGTTATTGCAAAAAAATCGGTTCCCATTTTTCACTGCTCTTAGCGCATTGATAATTTCATCTTCACTGCAATTCTTAGTAACTATTCCTTTGATCCCCATTCCTAATAAGCGTTGGATGGATTCTTTACTTTGACTATTAGATATAATTAGGAAAGAACAGTTGGTTTTCTTTTTAACCTTTTCTAGTTGATCGATCAAAGAAGGTTCCTTATCTGAGATGTCCAATACAACCAAATCCGGATTTTCATTGTTAATGGCATCAGCAAGCATATCAGAATCACGTACGATGTGCGCTACGTAGAAATCTGGTAACGAATTGATTAACGCCGTAATACCTTCTCTCGTTAAAAATTGAAAATCAGCAAGTAAAACAGAGTCAGACACGTTGTATTATTTAGAATGATTCTAAACAAAGTTAGATACGGAAAACGAAACGGCAAAAAATCATCAAAGAATTGGAAATTTTAAACGCGATCTGAATGTTAGATTTGCAAGAAAAAAGCAATATGGAATACCGGATTGAACACGATACCATGGGTGAAGTGAAAGTTCCTTCAGACAAATATTGGGGAGCACAAACACAACGATCTAGAAATAACTTCAAGATTGGTGGAGAAAAAAACCAAATGCCTATGGAAGTGGTCAAAGCCTTTGCCATCCTCAAAAAATCTGCGGCTGAAGTAAACACGGAGTTAGGCGTACTTACAGAAGAAAAATCCAGGCTTATTGCTCAGGTTTGCGATGAAATACTGGAAGGAAAACTGGACGATCAGTTTCCGCTTGTCGTTTGGCAAACAGGGTCAGGGACGCAATCAAATATGAACGCTAACGAGGTAATTGCAAACCGTGCTCATGTATTAAATGGTGGTACGTTGACGGACGACTCAAAAGTAGTTCACCCAAACGATGATGTCAATAAGAGCCAAAGCTCTAACGATACATTTCCAACGGCCATGCATATCGCAGGTTATACAATGATTGTGACGGAGACGATACCTAAAGTAGAAAAGCTGAGAAACACGCTCAAGGAAAAATCTGAAGCATTTCAGGAGGTGGTAAAAATCGGGAGAACCCATTTTATGGACGCTACTCCTTTAAGCCTCGGGCAAGAATTTTCCGGGTACGTATCACAATTGGATCATGGGCTAAAAGCACTCAAAAATACGCTCGAACATCTTTCTGAATTAGCTCTGGGAGGAACAGCAGTTGGTACAGGTCTGAATACCCCTGAGGGTTATGCGTCATTGGTTGCAGAAAAGATTGCGAAGTATTCAGGTATGCCGATGCAATCGGCTGAAAACAAGTTCGAAGCGCTAGCCGCGCACGATGCTATAGTTGAATCACACGGCGCACTTAAACAGCTTGCCGTTAGTTTAATGAAAATCGGTAACGATATTCGTATGCTTTGCTCTGGCCCGAGAAGTGGTATCGGTGAAATTCTTATTCCTGAGAATGAACCTGGCTCCTCAATTATGCCAGGAAAAGTAAACCCTACACAGTGTGAAGCGCTTACGATGGTTTGTGCGCAGGTAATCGGAAACGATGTAGCGGTTTCAGCAGGAGGAATGACGGGACACTTTGAACTAAACGTATTCAAGCCAATGATGATTTTCAATCTCTTAAACTCTGCAAGACTAATAGGAGACGCATGCGAATCATTTAATGACAACTGTGCAATTGGTATTGAACCGAACCATTCTGTTATCAAAGAAAAATTGGAAAATTCCTTGATGCTGGTCACCTCGCTTAATACGCATATTGGGTACGAGAACGCCGCTAAGATTGCTAAAAAAGCACATAAGGAAGGGACGACTTTAAGAAAAGCAGCAACGGATTTGGGACTTGTTACGGATCAACAGTTTGATGAGTGGGTAAAACCTGAAGATATGATTGGTTCAATGAAAAAATAATATAAAACATTTTTTTTATTTACTTTTTTGTACTTTAGCTATAATTAACAAGTTGCTTTAACTACAATTTGGTACCAAAATGAAAAAATTACTATCCCTATTCGCGCTCATTATAAGTGTTTCCTTTGCTTTTGAAGCGTCTGCTCAAATGTCCAAAGCGGAATTAAAAGAGTGGAAGAAAAGAATAAAAAAGCTGCAACCAGAGCAATACAAGCAGCTTTTGGATGAAAATAAATCACTAAAAGGACAAGTCACCAGTCTAAGGACTGAACTAAACAGTGTAGACGACCGCATCGCAGAGAAAGACGATCAAATCTTGTCTTATCAATCGCAAGTTGCTGATTTGCGAAGTGAACTGTCTAAATCACAACCTTCTCAAGGAGCACAAAATGTTTCCAATTCCAACTCCGGAGGAAATATTGAAGAGAATAGAGGGGTTGTATTTAAAGTCCAGATTGGAGCATTTACACAAAAAGATCTGAGTAAATACCTCGATAATGCACGAAACTTTTCAGGTGAAGAAGAAAACGGTGTAAGGAAATATACCATTGGTGTTTTCAGAGATTATTGGGAAGCAGATACCTTTAAAAAATACTTAAGAGAAATGGGAGTAAAAGATGCATGGATTGTATCTTACCGGGATGGACAGCGAGTTCCTATAAAGGAAGTGCTGGAAGGAGTCTCCAAATCATAAGAAGATAAATATGAAAAAAAACCCCTTACGAAAGTGAGGGGTTTTTTTGTTATTATTTTTGTGATTGAATGATACACTACAAAACAAAAGAAGAGATCGCACTCATGCGAGAAAGTTCACTCATCGTTTCCAAGACATTAGGTTTAATGGCTGCAACGATCGAAGAGGGTGTCAATCTTCTGGAGTTAGATCGAATAGCAGATGAGTTTATTCGTGATCATGATGCTAAACCTGGCTTCCTGGGACTGTATGATTACCCGAAATCCATCATTACCTCCGTCAACGAGCAAGTTGTTCATGGCATACCTACAAACAGAACACTTAAAAACGGTGATATCGTAGGAGTAGACATCGGGGTTTTAAAGAACGGTTTTTATGGAGATCACGCATACACTTTTGCCGTTGGAGATATCGACAGTGAAACGAGACAACTTTTGAAAATCACCAAAGAATGTCTTGACTTAGGAATTGAACAGGTGGTTGCAGGTAATCGCATCGGAGACATTAGTTTTAGCATCCAGCAACATGCGGAAAAACATAACTATGGAGTAGTAAGAGAACTCGTAGGCCATGGATTAGGGAAAAAGATGCATGAATCTCCTGAAGTTCCAAACTTTGGTAAAAGAGGCCGAGGAAGTAAGATAAAAGAAGGGCTGGTCATTGCAATAGAACCCATGATTAATATGGGTACAAGAAGAGTCATCCAGCTAAATGACGGATGGACAATTATCACTGCTGATAAGAAACCTTCAGCACATTATGAACACAATATAGCGGTAGTAGATGGTAATCCCGAAGTCCTTTCCACTTTCGATTACGTTGAAGAAGAACTAAAAAAACGTAATGCAATTCTTGTTTGAAATAGATTTTCAATTCATGAGATGACAACTCGCAAGAAGAGTACATTCAGTGTTGTCATGATGAGGTTTCTGGTGTGGAGGTTAAAGCACGTCAGTGACACTAACTTTCTATTAATTACTGCGGGTGTCATTGGTTTACTTTCAGGACTGGCAGCAGTTATCCTTAAGAGCGCAGTACATACAATCGTTCATTACCTGGAGTTAAACCAAACTGTTTTTGGATTTCACTCACTCCACCTGGTTTATCCGTTGGTCGGCATTCTTTTGACCGTGATCATTGCCAAATACCTGTTTAATGAAAGCCTGGGGCACGGTATCACTCAAATTTTATATGCAATTTCGAAGAACTCAAGCATCATTGAGCGAACGAAAATGTATTCTCGTATGATTACCAGTGCGATAACCGTAGGATTTGGAGGATCCGTCGGCTTGGAGGCACCAATCGTTGTAACCGGCTCTGCCATTGGGTCTAATCTCTCCCGTTTATTGCACCTGGATTATCGCAAAAGAACACTCCTCTTAGGATGCGGAGCTGCTGGGGCAATTTCTGCCATCTTTAATTCTCCGGTTACAGGCGTAATTTTCGCGATGGAGGTTATCTTGACAGAGGTAAAAATCAGCAGGTTCATACCCTTATTACTTGCGTCCGTTTGCGGTCAGCTGGTCTCCATTGTTCTTTTAGGGGACGACATTCTTTTCTCTTTTAGGCTAAAAGATCCATTTACAGCACCCGATACCCCATTTTACATATTTTTAGGTGTTCTCAGTGGCCTGATTTCGCTTTACTTCACGAGGATGATGTATTTTTTTGAAGGAGCTATACAAAAAGTGAAAGGAAAATTTAGTCGTGCTTTGCTAGGGGGGATCAGTTTGGCCTTAATTGTTCTCACCCTCCCTCCCATATACGGGGAAGGATATGAAACCATCAAAAGCCTTTTGGCTGGAAATGCGGCCAATACATTTGTGCAAAGTTTTTTGGCTCCAATTTCTCCAAGCGAAATTGCCGTACTTATTTTTTTATTGTTCGTCCTGTTTATAAAACCAATAGCTACCGCCTTAACGATAGGAGCGGGAGGTAGTGGAGGAATATTCGCTCCTTCTTTATTTATGGGAGGATTATCAGGTTACCTGTTTAGCGG
>JBCCXH010000119.1:0-12007 GCA_039192005.1 Bacteroidota bacterium | reverse complement strand
CTGCCATAAATATGAATTGCTGAGGTTGAGATTTTTAATCGAACTCAGGTTATTAACTCAAAAGACGTAGCTGTCAACCCAAATACCCGACTGGTTAAAACCAGACTTTTTCATTGAAATCAGCCTGTTCCGCCTCCTTATCTTTGGATAAAAAATATAACGAAATCAATATTTTTTACCACTTATCCAATTAATATCATCCTATATGAAAAGTGCATTAGCCTTCCTTTTATGCTGTTGGTTTTTTACCACAACGGCCATTGCTGACCAATTATCCCCATTAAATCCGCGTAGGGTTTTGCTATTCGTCTCCCACGATCAGACGTACTATACGGAATACATCGTAATGAAAGCGGCATTAGAAGATGCAGGCTATCAGGTGGACGTAAGAAGCTCCGTAACCGGCGCAGCCTCTCTATATGGAGGTGAAGTAAACGATTGGGCCAATAAGCATGACCTGGGCAGTTCGTTTGCCGAGTTCACGGAACAATATGAAGAAATGTTCGGCGAATCCTGGTCGGATGCCAACAATGCTCAACCTGCCACGATTGAGATTGAAGAGACGATTCAGGATGTCGCCAGCATGTCTAATTACTCAGCCCTGGTTATTGCTGGTGGAGTCGGAGTGATGAACTACCGCTTAGACGGAACCTATGAGGGTCATGGAACAGCCAATGCGGATAGTGTACAAAACGCCGCTGAAAAGTTAAACGAGCTGGCACTGGAGGCACTTGCTGTGGGAAAACCAGTCCTTGCCCAATGTCATGGTGCAAGCCTGCCCGTGTTTTGGAGAATTCCGGGTACCTCGGGCCCTGATGATGAAGAACTTGGTTTCAGTTTAATCAAAGGAGGGATCGCAACCGGGTATCCCGAACCTGCTACCAACGAAACCCTCAACAGCCTGGGAGTAACCCACCGACCTTTGGATCGTGTGACCATCACCAGCCCACACTCGTCTTTTGACGACGACGGCTTTGGAGACCATAAGATCGTGACGACCAGGGACTGGTATCCCCAAACCGTAGCACATGCCGCACGAACGTTGCTCAATCTATTGGAGACCTACCCTCCACATTTTGCGATTGCGAACAACGAGACCCCGGTGAGGACCCTGATCTTGCATGGAGGAGCCGTAGATCCTAACGACTGTGGGGTGGGAAATCCAGACAATGACGTCCCTTGCAACTATGGGACTGAAGCAAGTGATCTACCTGCAGACTACACGAACGTGGTTGACTTACTAAACAGCGACAGTCCACATGATAATTATTTTTTCGCTATTGATAACATAGACATTACCGCCGATGACCTCCCCTATAACAGCCTCGACATCTCCGAGTATTTTGAGCAATATGACGTAATTATTTACTTCAAACATTGGGCGGAAGACAACCCGGTTTATGTTCAAAATGCAATCGTAGACTTTGCTGATAATGGGGGTACGGTCATCACCATGCATCACGGGCTATTCAACTCAGGTACAGGAAAGGATATTCTCATCAATGAGCTGTTTGGAGCAGAGTCTCATTTGAATACCTGGACCGCCGATATCCTCGATTTTAACCTGTTAGCTACTAACCTGGGCCACTTCATTACCTCTTACGGGATCACTCCTGAACTTGACCCTGTCATCGCTCCTGCCAGCTGGCAAGAGATGCCGCTGCCTCCAGGTGCCAACGATGGGTTTAGTTACTACCAACGATTTGAGATCTTTGATGAGATTTATTGGAACCTAGCTTTTAACCCCGACGTGACATTTGGACACGGCATGAATGAGATCGCTCCTTTATTGTCTAACGATCAGCCCGGTACCCAGGCACATATCACAGGTTTTACCCGTTTCTTCGATCCATCAGGAGACAATACCGTGGGAAAAGTCATTTGTTTCGCACCGGGAGAGAGAAAGGGAAGCATCAACGTTGCACATCCGTATGGCCAAATGATCCGAAACAGTGTCGCATGGTCCTACCTGCAGGTAGATGGACTGACTGGCGGCATAGCAGACGACGAAGTCGATGAGGTGAATCTCGAAGTAACAGCAAGTCGTACCAGCGGAGCAGCTCCCTTGTATGTATTTTTTGACGCTACCGAATCAGATGGGCTGGAAGAAGGAAATGACCTGGTCAATGCGGATTTCTCATGGAATTTTGATGTGGAAGATACCGACCCGGAAGGTAAATGGGAAAAGACTAAAGGGATGGTCGCCGGCCACGTGTTCGAACTACCTGGAAACTATCAGGTCAGTTGCCGACTAACTGCACCGAATGGGAACACCTACTTTGAAACGATCGAAATCAATGTATCCGAGTTTGGCGGGACCACCTACTACGTTTCTAATGAGGGAAATGATGGCAACAGTGGACTTTCCGAAAATAGCCCCTGGAGAACGGCCGACTTTGCTTTTGAGCAGCTGAGTACCAATCAGCAACTACTTTTCAGGAGAGGAGATACGTTTGAAAAAACGTCAATGATCCTTGATAATCTTATCGGCAGGATACACATTGGGGCATATGGTGAGGGAGCCAGGCCGATCATAAACAGTCTGGCGAATCCAAACTTTACCATCCAGCGAAACATAAACATTCGGAATTCGAGTGACGTAGTGGTGGAAAACCTTCACATCATCGCGAATCAGGAAGGCGTCAGCAGAAACGTTACTGCCAGTGATTCAGAGCATGTGTTGTTCCAAAACCTCGAACTGGAAGGGACCAGAGGGATGGCATCGGGATTGAGTTCTTGTAACCTCATCGGCTTTTTCAATTGTTATTATCACGATTTTAGTGTCATCGGATTGTATTCAGGAGATACGGATCGATTATCTTTTGTCGGGAATAGTATCGACCAATTGGATGGCACGCCTCAGCCGGAACATGGCGTTCGCATCCAGGGAGGTGAAAAACAGTTTTTAGCACATAATTCGCTCACCAACCTCATTGATACCAAAACAGCCATCACGATACGTGGGGACGGCCAGCGCCATGTGATGATCTACCGAAACAAAATGGACCGTCTGCTGGGGGTCAATCCACAAAATGCAGAAACCCTGGCAGCCATCAACTACGTGACGATTGAGGGAAACTACATTGGCCATAATGCCGCTTATGTCACGCACTCCTTTCCTCCTTCTACTAATGGCATCAACATTGAAGCAACCAACATTGCTGTTCGCAACAATGTCATCGATGGATACAACACAGCCATTTTTGTAGGACATGATTACAATGGAGTGGTCTCCGGTGACGTAGATGTATATCACAATACGGCACACTGGCGTCCGGTAACCGGTTTTAGCTCGAGTGTAGGCAGGGTCGTACGGCTCAGAGATGTAGATAATATCATTGTGAAAAACAACCTCATCTCTGCGGATGACGTAAGCAACATCGAGGTAGTGAATACCAATGCGAGCGGGAATAATTTCGTCTTCTCGAACAACATCGTGACTTCGACACCAAATTATGTATCCTCCCCGCTACCCAATTCGGCAGCTCATACCAATTCAGTCATCAACTACCACATTACAGAAGGAAGCCCTGCCCAGGATGAAGGAGACAATACCGTGCCTGTCTTTTATGACCTATTCGGTGGCCTCCGTCCAGATAATTTCACAAAAGATGTAGGTGCTTTTGAAGCGGGGACCATTGTACCGGATGAAGAAAACATAGGGGCAGAAATTGAACTGGTTGAGGACAGTGAAGAGGAAGAAGAAAATGAAGGGGACGAGTCGGAAGAAGTGCTTGGTTTGGATACTTCCGGGTTGATCATCACTGCTCATCCGCTACCCGCGTCTCGTGAGATTAGGATTCAATCCGTAGACGACACAACCATTGGCCAACTCGCTATGTATGATCTGCTTGGCAGAATCGTGCATACCCGTATAGTTAGCAGTTTGGAGTATACATTAGACGTTCGCTCCCTTGCAAATGGTACCTACTTATTGAAGGCTAAAAATGAAACCATCAAAATAGTCGTAATGCATTGATGGGTATCGTACCCAGTGAAGATTTTTCTTTCTTATGTGTGTTGGTGTGTTCAGGTGGAATAAATACAGGTTTTATTCACCCTAATTACCCGTTGTTCCATCAGGCCTGTGGCCTGATGGACTTTTTTTAAGCCCAGCGACTTCACCACTTCTTAAACCTGAAAAATTCAGGTGTTATTCATTGAGAGTATGTAATACTCTGACTATGAGGTAATTGATTTTTGTTTCATTCAAAATCGTTTCGTTCCACGTCGGCCGCTCCGCGACGGCCCAAATTTGGGGAATCAAAAAACTTTAGAATTGATTTATAAGGCCTTATAAATCACAGGGTCGGCTGCCGATTACTTATGCCACCTTGAGCTTTTATCTCATGAATTAAGCGGGTTAAAGGCTCACCTGATACCTGGTACTTCGCCCACCGCCGGATACCGTAAAAACTTCCTTTTCTACCAGGTCCTGCAAATCCCTCGTTGCGGTCGCTTTAGTGGTTTTAGCAATCGTCATGTATTTTTTTGCGGTCATTCCCCCATCAAAGCCTTGTGGCCCTTCTTCCAGCATACGATTGGTCACACGTAGTTGCCGTTCGTTGAGACTGTTTTTGTAGCGATCAAAAAACTTGGATTTTTTAACGGTAAATGCAATTAATTCCTCTGCCTGAGTCTGCGCATGGACCACTACCTGCACAAAGTAAGTGACCCAGTTGGTCAGGTCATTGGACGATTGTGCTTCCATCAACGCATGGTAATACTCCGTTCTATTTGCCTCAATGGTTCGAGACAAGCTGATCAGGGCAGGTTGTCCCATACTTTCTGACAAAGCTTTCTCAGAGATGGCCCGCCCCATGCGCCCGTTCCCATCTTCAAACGGGTGGATGGTCTCAAAATACGCATGGGCGATCGCCGAGCGAACGGGGCCTTTTTTTATCTCCAGCGCTCCACCAGGTGCCGTGTCATTAAACCATTGAACGAAACGTTGCATTTCTTCCGGGACCTTTTGAGATGGTGGTGCTTCAAAATGCACCTTTTCTTTGCCGATGGTTCCTGAAACCACCTGCATGGGACCTTCATGCGTTCGCCATTGTCCGGCATTGATCCCTTTCGTTCCTTTCATGATCAACGTGTGCCAGTTGAAAAGCAGGTCCTCACTCAGTGGCTTGGCGTAGTTTGCTCTAACGCTGAGCATTAATTCGGAAGCCCCCACTGCGCGCAGGTCAAGAGGCGGAGTACTGTTGGTTGTAAACCCCAGGTTTTTCCGAATAGAAGACATAACGTCCTGGCGGCTGATGTATTCGTTTTCGATCGCTGATGTTTTAATGGCTTCGGCGACCATTAATTCAACAACGGCTTCGCCCTGATCTTTCTCAGATAATGCATCCAACAACCCCGTACTTCGTCCCAACTGCTGTGCAAAATCAAAAAGCAGGTCCTCCGCCTGAGTGGTCTCAAACGTAAAACGGGGCCAGTCCGGTTGTTGCCAGTTATAGTTCATGAGCCGAATAATTTTCCTATTCGGCTCAAAAATACCAAAAATATGAGCCGAATAAAAGAATTATTCGGCTCATATTAAAGAGACTGACCCAACTGATAACAAGAAAAACCGACGATTCGAACCTGATGGATAGGTACGAAAGCGTTTAGCAGTACTGTTTTTATTTACCTATGATCAATCATTTCCGTAGGGTTGGCAAACGTAGACTTTAGCACATTGAAACTCACGGAAGCTAAAACGACGAAAAAAGAGATCACAAATCCGGAAACAAAAAGCGGAAGATCCAGGTCGACACTGTAAGCGAAATTGTCCAGCCAGCTTCTCCCAAAAAATACGACCACAGGGATGATCAATACATTGGAGATCAGCGCCAGTCGAATGTATTCCTTGAGATTTAACCTCAAAATGGAGTTTACCGAGGCTCCCAGCACTTTACGGATACCCACTTCGTACTTACGCTTCTCCATGGAATAGAAGGACATCCCGATCAGTCCCACGACCGCAATGAGTATCGAAATGATCGTCAACCATGATAAAAGCGTTTTCAGATGACTTTCAGAACGATAGTGCGATTTAAACTCGTCATCAAGGATGGAATACCTGAAAGGTACGTTTCCCATTTGTTCCCGCCATACCTCCTCGGTGTGACGAATCGCACGGTTACTTTGAATGGAATTGAACGAGATGCTCAAGTACATTTGATAACGATCCGACGGGAAGATGATCACCGGTTCGATTTGATTGTGCAGCGAGGCATAATTGAAATCCTCGACCACGCCAATCACTTTGCCTTCAAGGGGCACTTCCACATCGTAGGTAAAGACGACCGTTTCACCAACGGGATCGCTAAGTCCCAGAAATTCAGCTGCAGCTTCATTGATGATAAACTCCATTGGGTCGTCACCGGAAGCGTATCTTTTGGTGAAATCCCTACCTTTTACCACATCAAGCCCGAATGTATTGATCACATCGTGATCTCCAATCAGCGTTCTCATCCAGATGGAGCCGTCTTGCTCGGTAGGTTGTACCAGCCCGGATCTGTTCAGGTTAGGGAACTTGAAGGTCAGAAAGGGAAAGCGGCGACCGGGAAAGGTATGGCTGGTGGAGGCACTGTTGATCTGGCTGTTTTCATAGAGCTTTGATTTGAACAGTTCAAGCTCTTCCGTATCCAGACTCCGGTGTACAGGCGTTACGATGAGACCGTTTGTGTCAATTCCAAGGTCCTTGTTTTCTATAAAATTCAATTGCTTTGAAATAATGAGAATGCAGAGGATCGTAAAAGCAGATACCATCAATTGAATGCAAGTCAACATATTTCTCATGGAAAACCACCCTTTCCCTTTGTTGGTAGGAGTAAAGTAAAAGGCATTCAGTTTCAGGGATCGCAACGGATGGATCGTGGCCAGTTTAAACGCTGGGTAAATCCCGGAAATGAGGGCAATCGATAGCGCGATGATCGAAATTTGGCGGACATTTTCCAACAAGCCGGTGAGATCATTGGCAATGGTTAGGTCAAAGAAGTGATTAAAATAAGGAACCGTTAAAAAAGTCAACAGGGAAGACAACCCCGTTGCCAGTAGGCAAAACAGAAATGTCTCCATAAAAGATTGTAAGGCAATCAATAATTGATCACTCCCCAATACCTTTCTCACCGCTACTTCCTGACTTCTGTTGAATTGCCTCGAAGTGGCCAGGTTGATGTAGTTAAAAGCAGACATGATCAGGATAAACCACCCGATCGACTGAATGACATCTACTGCGATCTGATCTCCGTTTTCGGCTAGTTGCTTTTCTGACTTGCCCTCCAAATGGATATCAGCGGTGGGGACAGGAATAATTTCACAGGAAATACCTGCCGACTTCAAATCGTGTTGATAGCCTTCGATATGTTTTAGTTGCTTATTGATTTGGTTGCTGAGGTCTTCCATCGCGACTCCTCCGGTTCTTATGTAGGTATAGAGGTTATTGTCATTCAGGTTTCTTTCGGACCAGCGCCTGATGTTGAATGAAAGCGGCAAGAGTACCTCACATTTCATGTGCGCATTTTTGGGCAGGTCTTTGATCACACCTGAAACCCTGAACGTCCGGTTCCTGTATTCCAGCACCTGACCCAGGGGGTCTTCATCACCAAAAAACCGTTCCGCGATGGATTTCGTCAGAACAATACTTGTAGCCTCAGAAAGCAAACCGGTTTCGCTGCCAACCAGCACTTCCCATTGGAAGACTTCCAAAAACGTACTGTCGGCATATAAAATGTGGTCAGGAGCAAAAATTTTCTCCCCCACCCTGAACATCCCCTTTCGATAAGGTTTGAAAAGCCGGGTGCTTCGAACGCCGGCATAATCCCTATTCATTGCTGGCGAGAGGTAGGCTTTTATCGCAGCCCATTGTTCCGTCTCGCCGTTTCTGGTCCATTTTTCCTCCAAACGGTAAACTTCGTGGTTATTGGGGATGTACGAATCGTAGCTTCTTTCAAATGCAGTATACAGCTGAGTGAGTGAGACCACTGTAAATCCCAGCGTCAATCCCAGCGTATTGATCAATGCATATCCTTTTTCCCTTTTCATCCTTCGGATCGTTGCCAGCATCATGGACTGATACGCCTTTGACAAAGGCAGGAACTCCAACGGATTGGACCGTATCAATTGCGTACGAAAAAGCCTGAAAACTTCCAGAAAGAAAAACCAGTTAGCCCTTCGTTTTCCTTTTGCCTCCACCCGGGCATTTAAACGTTCGAGCAGGTCTCCTTCGATGTCTTCCACATAGTCCGGGTGACAAAACCAGCGAAAAAACCGGAGAAGCAGTTGAGGTGGTTGTCGATCTTGATTCATATCAGGCTTTTCCAAATGACACATCCGTTATCGCATTCCAAAGTCCCATGCGTTGTTCTTTGGTGTTTTCTAATACCTGGCGCCCCGATTGGGTGACCGTGAAGTAGCGCTTGCGTTTCCCGCCTCTGACGCTAGTTGCTTCGCCAAATTGTGAAACGAGGTATCCTTTATCTTCCAGCCGTCGCAACACCGTCTGTAACGACCCGATGCTTACACCGCGATTAAGTCGTTTTTCTATTTCTTCGATGATGGCGATTCCGTATGCTTCTCCATGAAGGATGGCTACCGTCAACATGACCACCTCTTCAAATTCTCCTAGTTGGTATTTTCCCATTTTGAAATATTTACCTCAAATGTAGTTTTTATTGAAGTACGAACAAGAAACGATCAATTTATTTTTACCTTAATTGTAGTTTTTATTTTTTATCCAAAGTCAATGCCCCGAATTTTTTTCTGATTATGGCTTGCCGACTGCGAACCCAATACTCTTAACTTAAGCAGGTTTTCTTTCTTCCTCCCCCAGCCTGGGTGGCTCTCCTCTCTAGGAGAGGAGAATCATAAAAGCTTAAGTTAACAACATTGGCTGCGAACCAGTGAGAGATAGTACCTTGTAAGGAATGTCAACAGGAAGGTTCATTCACCTATTTATTCAAAAGTCTCGAAATAAAACTTTCCTTCTTTCGGTTGGATACGGTGATTTGCTCTCCGTCCTTGAGGATGATGGTTCCGTTTTTATGGTATTTATCAACATAGTCGAGATTTACTACACTGGACTGGTGGACACGTACAAATTGTGCTTCAGGTAATGAGGTTTCAAAATGTTTTAATGGCTTGGATACGAGTATGGACTTGCCGTTTGACAGGTAAAACGTGGTGTAGCCTTTATCAGAGGTGCAGTACTTGAGTTCGTTCAGATTGATCACCTGTAATCCTTCCTGCAGGCTGATCACCAACCGCTGACTTTCAAATACGTTCTTCGCCCCCAGAATATCAGCTGGCTGGGTCAAAGCAGTCGCCTTTTTCACTTTTCCTATTGCCTCCTTTAACTCCTCAGGGTCCACTGGTTTAAGGATGTAATCCAGTGCTCCGGCTTTCAGTGCCTTGAGTACGAATTCGTCATAGGCCGTAACGAAGATCAGTTTGAATAACAGGGACGGTAACTGTTCGAGTATGTCGAAAGCGGTGCCATCGGGTAGGTTAATGTCCATGAAAACCAGGTCTGGTTCACACGCATTGACTACCGTTACTGCCTCCTTTACGGTACCGCACTCTCCGACAATGACAATTTCTTTATCTATCGAATCGATCAGGATCTTGAGCCCTTTCCGAATGTAAGACTCATCTTCAATGAGAATGGCTTTGATCATCGTCAGGTAGTTTTATATGGAAGTGTAAGCATGACCATGGTCCCTTTCTCCCCTACGCTTTTACGATCCTTGATGTTGAGATCAGTAGGGACTTTAAATTCTTTAGCAAGCAACACCAGTCGCTCCCTGGTAATCGTGGTAGAAAGCGACTTTTTATTTTCCTCTGCTTTCACCTGGATGGAGTCGATACCTTTCCCGTTGTCCATGATCGTACACGTCAGTTTTTCTTTTTCCATCCGGAATGCGATGGTGAGTTCTTTCTCTTTTTCTTCTTCTCCAAATCCGTGCTCCACCGCATTTTCTACAAATGGCTGGATCATCATCGGTGGAATCTTCAGGACTGCTTTGTCCGGGACACCTTCAACGGTGATGCGGTAGGTCAGTGGAAAATCAGCATTCAGGTTTTGTACTTCCAGATACTTTTCAATCGCGATCAGTTCATTGTTCAATGTCACGGTCTTTTCACGTGAGTTTTCCAGAGTCAACCGAAGAAGCCGGGAGAAGTTGGAAAGGTAACGGATCGATTTTTCGTGTTCTTTGTTCAGAATGATGCCTTGTAAAACCGATAATGAATTGAACAGGAAATGCGGGGTCATTTGAGAACGCAGGAGTTTTTGTTCTACCAGAGCCAGCTCTTTTTCGGATTGCGAACGGCTCAGTTTCTGCCGGAAAAAACCAACCAATAAGACGATGGTGAGGATCAAAAAAGCAATGAGGATGAACAGGCGCTGCTTCGCTGACTCGGCGAGATCCCGATCCTTAATGGCCACCTGGTTCGTTAATACTAACTCTTTTTGAGCAGCCTCATCCAGTTCTTTTTCGTACTTGTATTGATATTCCAGTTGCGTGATTTTTCGTACGTTCTTTTCGTTGAACAGGCTATCGCTAATCAGTTTAAATGAAGTGTACCGATCATGAGCTTGTTTGTAGTTTCCCATTGCATAATGGATCTTAGACAGCAACTCGTCGTTTTCCATTTGGATTTCCTTTAGTTGAGATTTTCTGGTTATTTCCTCACATCTATATGCATGTTCTAACGCGCGCTTGTACTCTTTTTGAGGAAAATACGACTTTGCGATGCCCAAATAGGCAAAAGCCATTTCTCGTCGGTTTTCAATCTCCATAGCGGATGACAGGGCCAGCTCGTAGTAAGCTCTGGATTTTTCGTAGTTTTCATTAATGAGCTGAATATCTGCCAGGTTGATGTAATTTCCTGCGAGTAGCCGTTTATCTCCAATTTGTTGACTCTCTTCCAGGGATTGCTGCAAATAGCTGGTCGCACTATCATACTTATTCATGCCGATGTACAAGCTGCCAATGTTCGCTTTTGCCCTGGCGATTCCACGCCTGTCTTGCTGATCTTCCTGAAATTTTAATCCCTTCTTGTAAAACACCAGTGCTTCGTCATAATTTTTCAACTTCAGGTAAACATTGCCAATATTGGTCGATACATTAGCAATGCCTCCACGATCGCCTCTTTTTTCACCAATGGTAAGTGACTTCATGTAATTTTCCAATGCTCTTGAGTGGTCCCCATTCTCTTCATACAAGATACCCATGTTATTCAGACATTGGCTAACACCAGACTCGTTGCCCATCTGTTCGAAGAGGACCAGTGCCTTGCGGTACTCTATCAAACTACTATCGTATGCTCCCATGGTTTTGTAAGCTACTGCCAGTGTATTTCTTGTGTTGGCTACACCAGAACGATCTCCTATGGCTTCAAACAAGGCGATGGTTTGCCTGGCATAATTAGCTGCTTGCTGATAATCATTCTTATAAAACGAAGCCACGGCGATTGCCTGAAAACACAAGATCATGTCTGCCTTACTTACACCGTCGATGGTCTGGTAGGCTTCGTACGCTTGTTTGAAAGCACTGATGGCTTGATCAAAATCTGACCTGACGACCCGAACAATCCCCTGCAGGTAAATGTATTTGGCCTTTCCCTTGGGATAGTTGAGTGAGTCAGAAAGTGCTTTAGCCTTTTCAGCGTATTGGATCGTTTTTTCGATGTCTTGCTGATACACCATCAAAGCGATCCTGTTCAGTAAGTTGATCGTTGTTGTATCCTTTTGTTGGCTGGTTTTCAACTCGTTTTCCAGGCTATCCAGTGTACTGGTTTGTGCATGTGAGCCGATAGGACCAACAAAGAAAAGGTGGAAAAAAAGAAAAGAAAGCAACGAATGCTTTTTCATGGTGAGGGTGTACTTCATCACAAAAAACCGTTTTATATTTTTGATTTTTATCAAAAGTAAAGAAGATCTGCTAGCCCAAAAGCACGTTGAATGAACAAAAAACAATGAAACGAATCAGCAGATAGACAAACTAAATAGATAGCT
>JBCCXH010000118.1:0-12037 GCA_039192005.1 Bacteroidota bacterium | reverse complement strand
GGCGGAAAACGGATCTGGAACTGGGAGACCTATTCCAAGCTGATATTGGAATGGTTCCCACTTCATAAGCCGCGAATCTATCACAGCTATCAAAAAGCGAAACCGAGTTGAGAGGAACCGTATGCGGGAAAGCCGCTCGTACGGATCTGTGAGGGGGCAGGGAGGTAACGAACTGCCCTACTCGGAAGCTTCTATGAAAAAACAATTATATACGTTGTGTGTCGCTACCTTGGCAGGGCTTTGCCTGGGTACGATGATTGGCTGTACGCCGACCCACCTCGACCCACAGTCACTCAATGACTACGTAATGGACGAGTCCAATGGGCTGATCGTCCGGCAACAGGCCGGGGGGTTGGACCTGAGCGTGACCTACCGCCCCAACGATTTGATGGTCCATCAGTCGTTGGAGGCATCCTATGACGAACAGACCTTGCAACGGCTGCGTGAACAGTACGGTGCGTTTACCTATTTCGTACTGAGCATGCAGGTCGGCGGAAAGGACGTCTTGTACGGCACGTCTACCGGGCAGGCTGACTTTAGTGCAAAGCTGCAAACGCTTTCCTACCGCATGCAGGAAGTGGTGTCCATCATTACCTCAGCACAGGATACCATTCCCGTAGCGGATTACGCCTATCCCCGAAACTTTGGGAGGGAGACCAGCAGCAACCTCTTGTTTGCCTTTAGCAGTGAAAAGCTCAAAAGTGCCGAGTGGTTCAACTTCCATTTAAAAGAATTTGGGATGAAAACCGGTGACCAACGATTTCGTTTCCGGGTCAGTGATTTGGAAGCGACTCCTAAGGTTCCATTTCAACCCATTGCATCCCTTCACTCAATAGAAAATTTATCAAACGATCCTAACTAACTACGAATGAAAAATCTACGAAAGATTTCCAGGCCTTTGGCGGCCTTTTTGCTGGTGAACTTTCTGAGTTCACTGGTCTTTCCCAACATTGCCTGGGCCTTAACGGCCGGCCCGACGGCGCCCGAGTATTCCAGCTTTGAGCCGGTAGACATGACCGATATGGTCAATTTAAATACCGGTGACTTTGTATACAATGTGCCTTTACTAGAAGTTCCAGGCCCCGCCGGAGGGTATCCGCTTTCACTAAGCTACCATGCCGGAATACAACCTGATCAGGAGGCTTCCTGGGTGGGGCTCGGGTGGGTGTTAAATGCAGGAGCTATTAACAGAGCGGTGAATGGGTATCCTGATGATTACAGAAAAGTCAAAAACACAGTACGAGATTTTTGGAGAGGCGGACACCAGGTCATTACCAAAAAAGAGGTAGCGATTGCAGGAAGCGACTTTTTTAACTTCGGAGTGACGCTTGGCTCAACAGAAACATTGGATTCCTATCAGGGATATTCGGTTAATCAGAGCTTCAACCTTGGTATGAGTAAAAGCTTTTTTGGAGTGGATTTTCAGGCAGGCTACTCAAACAGTACTTCTGGAGGGGCCAATTTTGGTGTAACGGCCAGTAAAGGAATGCAAAGTATTTCTTACAGCACCTCCGGTGGGTTTGACGTAAGTACAGGAGCCAGTATCGGGATAAAAGTTGGACAACATAGTGTAGCCAAGGCATCTTATGGGACCAATGGGTTGACCTTTGGCTATGAAGCGCCAAACCTGAAAGTTTCAGGTAGTGATGATGGATTTAGCCTGGGGACATCAATGGCGTCAATTAAAGCCAATTCTACCGGCATAACGGTCGGCGCTTTCGGCGCGTCATTCAGTCAGAATCACCAGGCAGGCCGTATCTCTACTTCATCGAACAGCACCTCGTTACCTCCCATTCCAATAGCGCCAGGTATGACACTTAACTTAAGCAGAACCTGGCTAAGGTACTGGAGTGATGAAACCCAGGATACAGATGTCTATGGCTCGCTTTATAACCTGACTGACGTGGTTGACTACGATGACGCATCGTTCGATACGTTTGACGACAGTGACCCATTTGCCAAACTGGTAGATGAAAACTATGAACCACATCGAAAACTTGGAGGAGGCACCTATCCGGATGTGGATTTGTATCAGGTTACTGGACAGGGAATAGGCGGAATCATAAAACCGTTCTTTTATCGTGAATATTTGAATCGCCAGAACATAAAAAGACGGAATGACAATGGGGACTTGTATACGGATACCAGAAACGCCCCACTGTACAAACACTTGCGCTTCGCTCAAAAGACACAATTCAGGTTTGATGGGGAGTTTGCCAATCGACTGGAATACAATGCTCCGTCTTTCCATCAAAGCTATACACCATCAGGAGAGGGGGAAATGGAAATTAACCTGTCCGGTCAGTACATAGAGTCCGGTACATCCGGTGACGATGGGTACGCACCTACAGGTCTTTTGCTGGGGAAGCTGCACAGCGGTCAGGTGATTGAATGGAAAACCAATCAGGACTTTAGGAACGATGTGGGGCCTTTTATTTTAGAAAATGATGCGGCCGGTTTTCAAAGAGAAGAAAAACCCACGGACCAAATCGGTGCTTTTGCAATTACCAATCTTTCCGGTATTACCTATCATTATTCATTACCCGTCTATTCCTATGACGAACACACTTTTTCAGAAAAGATCAGAGATGAAAACGTGCTTGGATTTTTAGAACCCGAAACATTTAATCACCAGCAAAAACTCGAACCGTATGCCTATACTTGGCTTTTGACAGCAGTAACCGGCCCGGACTACGTAGATCGAAATCATAACAACCTTGCAGATGAAGGAGACTGGGGCCATTGGACCGCATTCAATTACGGAGAGTGGACGGATGAGTACCAATGGAGAAATCCCTCAACCGGCTTTCATAGAGATCCTGATAATAAATTCAGAAACTTTTCAATGGGGAAAAAGGAGATTTACTACCTGGATGCGATAAAGACGGAGACACACACCGCATTTTTTGTCAAAAGCTTGCGGGAAGATGGTAAAAGTGCTACCTCCAACGATATTCCTTTTATTCTGGACCGTTGGGACAGGGTTTACCCATCTTCTTTAGAAGGTCATTTTCTCCCAAGGTGGAAAGAACAAAAACCCGGAGTGGAAGAAAGAAAGATGAATACCTACATGGGGTTTCCAAAATCCCTTTTGAAGCTGGACTACATCGCACTTTGGGATAATGAGCAATTCAAAAAAGTACGCCCTTTGGACCTGGATGCCTTTAAAACAAAATCGTACCTGAAAAATAGAAGCCAGACCTATGCATGGAGTTATGATGGTGGCTTAAGTAATGCGGGATATCTCGTTGATGTAGAAAAGACGGTCAAGATCCTGGACTATAGCAACGTATTAGATAATTACGATGATCAGCAGTTAAACCTGAGAAGCAAGGCCCTAAAGGTAGTAGACTTCAAAAGCGATTACTCCCTGATGCCCAAGACGCCCAACAGCTTTCCCGATACCTTTAGCCACCTCCGGGTTCCGAGTTTTGATTCTGTAGACTACTCACTGGGAGGGAAATTGACCTTAACGTCTGTTCAGGTTTTAGGGCACGGAGGTATTCGTAGTATGCCACCGACCAAGTTTGAATACAACGATCAGAATCCGGACTACTCAAGGTACAAAACAGACAACTGGGGGATGTACAAATCCGATCATTCAGGTAAGGAGGAAGATCGTTCCAACCTTGATAAAATAACGACCCTGGAATCAGGTGAGCAAGCTGATGCCTGGTCATTGACGAAAATCATAAATCCCCTGGGGGCTGTAACCGAGGTGGCTTATGAATCGGATACTTACAGAGATGCCATCATGCATAAAAACAATTCGTTGATCCTCGAAGGAATAGAGCATATTCAGGAGCTGCCGGGGCAGGAGAGTTTTAATGGGCTGAAACTGAAAATAAATTCAAACGGAGTGGATTTGCGAGATCTCCTGAAAAAAGGCGATGAGATCGAGGTGTCAATGGTGATAGGCTCACTGATCGAGTTACCGCCAGTGATCAGCTCTTTGCGAAATTACGATACGGCGTACACTTCATTGGGGAAATTCGGAGATACCCGTATTTGGGTTACGAGGGATAGCGGTTGGGATTCTTCACCTGTGATTCATCATGTCTGGAGCGATGCAGTTGCCGTAGACCATATTTACTCAGGAAGTCAGCAGGTAAACGGTCCCTACGCACATATTTTAAATACTATAATAGTAACCGGTAATATTAGTATTATAAATAGAAGAAAAGTTACCGGTGGAGGATTGCGGGTGAAATCGTTAGGTATTTTCGATCCGCTTTCCAATGTTACCAACACCACTCACTACGACTATAAAATTCCTTTTTCAGATAAGAGTTCGGGTGTTACTTCTTATGAACCGACCATGTTGGATACGTTCGATGAGAACATACCGGATCGGGCCAAAAGCAAAATGAAGCGCATGTTGTACAAAGAGATGGCCAATTTTGTCAAGCATGTCCGTCACCTTCCCGGCCCGGGTGTTCGGTATGAATACGTTACGTTACGAGAGTCAGTAACCAAAGGCACCGAAGTAAATTTTAGGGAGGGGTACAGTGTTTATCACTTTCAGGCATTTGATCCCAGGATGGTTGATTTTGATCAGGACACAGAACAAGAGCTGACATCGGGGAATACCACGCTAAAGTCGAAGCACTATCGTGTTAATGATCTGACCGCGCAGATAGGCGCATTAAAATCGGTTACGCTCTACAATAATCAGGATGAAAAACTGTCTGAAACGATCAACCATCACTTGTTAGACCAATTATTATCCGGTGAAGGAGAGGAAATAGATGAGGCTTACAAGCATCAATTGGATAGCTACCTGAAGCAGGGACTTGTGACAGAAACGTTTGCCAATGCCAGATGGGTAAAAGACTACAGAGCGCATGTGTCCTCTCCATCCGGACAAAATGCCGTCCTGGGAGTGCTGACACAGAAAACCAAATACCCGGTGATCACTACCGGCCAAACGAACATTAACTACGTGAAGGGAGGTACATCCAAAACAAAAAACCTAGCCTTTGATTTTTACTCAGGTCAGATCACAGAGGCGTATTCGGAAGACATCTATGGGAATAAGTATTGGACAAAAAGCATCCCGGCTTATCAACTCAAAGGTCCGTCCAATGTGAAAGCGTATCGTCACATGGGGTTAAAATCTGAAAACCCCGATTTCAAAAACATGCTTACCCAGAACGGGGCCTCCATTACCTACAAGCTAAACGATGGCTTTGATCCGGAAGTGGACGATCCCGAGCATGATAAAGCATCTTTAATGGGCGCCTCCGTACAACTATGGGAGTCTGGTCGGAACAATGTACACACGCCCGCCGGGATTGTTACTCAAAATAGCCAGACCATGGGACAGCATATTTATCGAAAGCATGGGACGCTCTCATTTATCGGGAACGGAACCCTAAATGAAGACGGCAGTCATTCACTGATAAACCTGGAAGACAACCTCGGACTCCACGCAAGCGGTCGGGAACTTCAGGACATGACCGGATGGCGTAAAAATGGTCATGCCACGAAGTACGATATGAATTCCCATGTTTTGGAAGTAGTAGATATCAACGGGCACTATGCAGCCACCAAATTTGATAGCCGTTACGAATACGCACTTTCATCGGCTACCAATGCAAAATACAATGAGTTTGCATTTTCAGGTGCCGAAGATGAGCCGTTTGGAGGCAGTCTTTATTTTGGAGGAGACGTCAGGCTGAATACAGGCACCCCTAACGCAAATGCATCACCACATACAGGCAAAAAGGTACTTTTTGTAAACAGTGGTAAAGGCTTTTCTTTTCGCTCAGAAGACCTGATGCCTGGCAGAACCTATCGGGTAAGCGTGTGGACTTCTCGTCCTGCTCACACAAAAGTGGGTTATCGAACCGGTAACGGACCGGTAAAGTTTGCGGAGACGCAATCCAATCAGGTGGACGACTGGTACCAGTTAAGTTCACTCATTACGATGCCTGAAAACGTTACTTCCGCAGAAGTTTTTGTTCAGGCAGAAGCATCACTAAGTCTTGACGATTTCATGTTTGCTCCCGTAGATGCAGGCATCACCGCGTATGTGTACAATGAATGGGGGCAGCTTTCGGATCTGATCAACAGCAACAACCTGTCAACCCATTACGAATACGACGAAGCAGGTCGCCTGACTTCTATCTGGGTGGAATCCTTCCAGTACGGAAAAAGAAAGATCAGTGACCAAACCATCCATTACGCTAACTACTAACAACTCCAATGACCATGAAAAAAACAAGAACATACCTTCTGTTGTGCGTGGCATGCTGCTTGATGAGCAAGAGCCTGGCACAGGTGACAGAAGAACGACCGGAAGACCAGTTCAATACCGTAGCATCGAAGACCTACACTTACGATGAAAACGGAGTACAACGCTTGCTTTCCACCGGAAAGTCCTATTTTGATTACAGAGGGCAACTGCTGCAGAGCCAGACTAAAGCCCTTACGAAGGACCTGGTTTTTGCCAGCCAGCCGGTTTATGATAAATACGACCGACCGGTGGTGAAGACCCTGCCAGCACCTACCGGAAGCGACCAGTTTAAAATGCTGCACGATTTTGTGACGAGTGATGGAGAGGTTTATACCCATCAGCACATAGAAGCCGAATCTACGGCTCCTGTAGATTCCGATAGCCCTTTAGGGGCTTACTTCAGTATTGACAATGCGCTGGAGCCCGCTACTCCCATTAGCAGGTATCCCCTCAGTTTTACCGCCCACTACCCAGACGGGACCGGTGAAGTAAAAGCGGGTGCAGGACCGGGAGAGGTGTTTCATACCCATGCATCGAAACGGACGTACAGCAAGACATTTCCTGTCTTCAGAGATCTGGATGGGATATACCTGGACGTTCGAAATCATTTACTGGGAGACAATACGCATACCTTGGCCAACCAACTGGTCAAACAGGTGTCAAGAGATGTCAATGGAAAAGAGGTGGTGAGCTACCTTGAGGGAGGAGAGAACGTATTGGCGAGTGGCTACAGCTACCTGGAAGGGCCGGAAGCCATTGAATTCCCAATCAAACATGTTTTATCTGAGGAACTTCTTGATCTGGCCTGGATAGACATTCATATCCCAAACACCAAAAGTTCGCCGGAATACGTTTCGGATACTGGGTTGATCGACCTCTTTACCGGAGCACCCGTCTCATCGCGGGAGGCGCTCAAGGGGTTTTACCGTTGTAAAAAATGTAGCAGCCTGACGTATCGTTTTACTTACTACAACCTGTCGTTCAACTTTTATGACGCACATGGAAGGTTGATTGTTTCCGTTCCTCCCAAAGGTGTCGGATACCTAAGGGAATTGTACGAGCAGGGATATAAGATTGGAGACCACACCGGGGATATTCCCTATGCAACCTACTACGAATACGACTTTGAAGGCCACTTATTGGAAACGCGCGAGCCGGATGCCGGGACCACCCGCTTTATGTACCGAAAGGACGGTACCCTCCGGTTTTCAGAAAATGCCTTACAACGCGCACAAGGGGTTTTTTCTTACACCAATTACGATTGGAATGGCCGGCCCATTGAGTCAGGAGTCTACGTGGGCAGTGATTTTTCTTTTGGTAGCGAGGCCTTAAAAGGGCAGTTGGAAAACCTGAGTCCGGGAGGGGGGATCATCACGGCGGATGCTGATAGGGCAGAGTATGTACAAACGCATTACGACCTGCCCTATCCACCAAAGAATACTACTTTGGTACTACCCGGTGAACAGACCCATACCTTTTTGGGGGTTGCTCATACAGCCAGTGAGCATGCCGAAACATGGTACAGCTACGATGAGTTAGCACGAACGACCTGGGTAGCGACCTGGTACAAAGACATGCCGGGCAGTCCGGTTAAGACCGTACACTATACCTATGACTTTACCGGAAACGTGACCACGGTGGCTTATCAAAAAGAAGCTCCAGATGCGTTTTACCACCACTACGTGTACGATGCGGACAACCGCTTGTCAAAAGTTTATGCCGGAACGTCCCCGATTGATCCGGCCGCTCCCGATGAGCAGGATCTGCAAGCTACCTATCACTACTATTTACACGGTCCGCTGAAACAAGTGGTGTTGGCAGATGGAATACAGGAGACCGATTTCTACTACACCCTTCAGGGATGGTTGAAGTCGATCAACAACCCATCAATCTTACGGGACGATGAATTTGCGCAGTCTTTTCATTATTACCCCGATGACTACCAAAGTGCAGAGGTTTCGGACAATTTTGGGCATGCATTTAACGGTGTTCCACAATACGGAGGCACGATTAGCAGCCTGCAGTGGAATACCCAACGAAACCCGCTGACGGCCTTCAATTATACGTACGATAACCAGTACCAGCTTCAGAAAGCCGGTAGTGTAGACGGTAGTACGCAGTTTCAAGTAGACCAACTGGCTTATGATGCACATGGCAACCTCTTACGTTTACGCAGAAAAGACGAGCGCGGAAATGACCTGCATGACCTGACCTATCATTACAAGGAGACGGGTGATAACAATAAGCTCTCTCATGTAGACGGATATGCCGAGGATTTTGAATACGATGCCATCGGGCAACTGATCAGGCAAACCAAAGAAGGTAAAAAGACCTTTATCACTTACAATGTCTCCGGATACGTTACCGGGGTCTACGCTGATGGTGCACACACACAACCCATTTTGACCAATACCTACGACGACAAAGGGTTTCGCTTGAGCAAGACAGCGTATGATTCCACTACCCACGAGCCCACCTTTCGTACCTGGTACGTACGTGATGCAGCAGGTGCGGAGTTGACCGTCTACGTAGAAAACCTGAAAACGGGGAGCGCGCCACTTCCGTATGAAGTACCCATTTATGGGGCCAACCGATTGGGCATGTACCGTCCCGCAGAAGAAGCCGAGGTATACGAACTCAAGGATCATTTAGGCAACGTTCGCGCCCTGGTAGGAGCGCGGGAGTCGGTGCGTTACAAGGCTACGGTAGAAAGCGAACTGGCTACGGAAGAGGAGGCGTATTTTGAAATCAATAAGCGGACAATGGTGGCAAGTCATTTAAACCATACACCGGCCGGTGAGGTAGAGACTCCCAATGAAGCGATCCGAATCAATAACAGACGAGACGCAAACGTCAACCCCATTGGGATGGGGCAGGTGTTACAGGTTGTGGCCGGTGACCGGGTAAAGGCCTGGGTGTATGCCAAGTACGAAGATTTTGATCTGGGCAATAACACGGTGGTCCCCATGATGGGCAGCTTTTTGTCAGAGACCTTTAGTGAGTCCGTCGTGGGAGTGGAAGGAAAGAATATTTTCGAAGCATTTGACGGTTCCTCCCTTCCCGTTGTTCCCATGGGCGATTTTAATGAAAGGCAGCCTCGGATGTATCTAAACTACCTGTTGTTTGATCAGGATTTCAAGTTGCGCGAATACGGGTTTACGCAAGTAACTAAAGCAGCCAGGGTACCGACTGACGGCACGCCCCTTGATAGGCATGCCTTTGAACGGTTGAGGCTGGGCATAGATGTAGGTTATGACGGGTTTTTGTTTGTTTACGTCAGTAATGAAAACAGGGAAGGCGTCAATGCCTATTTCGATGACCTGGAGGTAGAACATGTGTTGGACCCTCTTCAAAAAACGACAGACTACTATCCGTTTGGGCTGGCACAAGAAGCACGTACGTTTGATCGTACCGGAGGGTATCGTTTAGGCTATCAGGGCGATTTTGCCGAGTACGATAAAGAAACGGGTTGGAACCACTTCGAAGTACGGGAACTGGACCCGGTGATGGGACGATGGCTCAGTGTCGATCCCGCTAGACAGTTTTGGTCACCATACGTAAGCATGGGCAACAATCCGATCAATGCCTTTGATCCCGATGGGGCGTTTGCGGTTGATCCTCCAAGTGAAGTTTTTGATCTTTTCTCGGAACCCTATGAAACCGTTTATATACAGTTTAGAGCCAATGATAGGATGTTAGGTCTTACAACCGTTAATTTTGGGAATTTTATTAAAGAAAATAATTTTTTTGACGAAATAACACCTACATATTTCAAGGTTCATACTTCTCAACTACAAGGACTTCGTCCAGAAGGCTCTTTAGTTGAGAGTCTTCAAGAGATAGCTGGTCTTAAATTTGATATGGATGTTACACAAGGCAATTTTATTTTTGATCCCAATACTCCAGACCTAGCTATTGCTATTCTTGATGTCTCATTTGTTTCTACTACTAGAAGTGAGGAATTAAGTGGTGCTCCTTTAGGGGTTGGTGGTGCTTATTCGGCAGAATTACAAAAAGAGTTTGCGAAATTTCAAATAGAAGTTAGAACCTTTAATATTATGGTCAGTGATGAGAACGGTAGTTTTTATCCAGTTAGAGATTATGAAGTTATTATTCCAGAGGGTTTTAAAAGATTCACAATTCAAGGAGAGAAAATACAGATTCGCCAAATATGGCCAAAACATAGCTACTCTGGATTAAAAAGACCGAAACGCCATTAGTAGCATAGAATCTTATTTGTATCTCTTTATTTAACTGTAGTTAAATACTACAGCCAACCCTCTCCAATAACCGGGCAGTCACAAGTCTTTGACTTGTGACTGCCTTCTAACCAAAAAGGAAACACGACCATGAAAAATAACTATAAGCTTAATGGTTTTGGGTATACCAACCCTGTACCATCCACGACAGGAAAGGATGCGTAAAAAGAAGGTTAATGATGTTGCCCAAGACCCAACGCCAAAAGCCCAAGATCCAAAACCAACAAATATGAAATTTCTCCTCTACCTCTCCCTCCTGCCAGCGGCGCTAACCACCCGGGCGCAAGACTCGCTTTTCTTTCAGGCTTTGCCAGACACCTCTCACTTTGCACTCCGTGAAGACCTCGCGAAAATCCACCCCGACTCACTTCCTCAATTGGGAAAAGCCCTAACAGACTCCATTGACGTTGTTGATTTGACGGCCAATGATTTAAACAAAACAAAACTTGTTGGTGAAAAATACCAACAAGAGCAGAAGATCTCAGAAGTCCGGGAGCAGGTCCAACGATACTCGAACCCGATCACATTAAGTAACGAGCAGCTTCCGATCTTAGACAGTGCCACCGTAGCCCAACACCTGAATGGGCTGCCACAACCGGATTCGACCGCATTTGCGCAAGCCACGCAACAGGCGGAGAAAAAGGCAGAAGAGGCTTTTTTGAAGGAAACCGCTCTCAACGAGTCCGCACAGCCCATCGATCCGAAGCAGCAAATGAAGGAGGCACTGGCCGGCTACAACGGCTACTCGCCCGACAAGCTGCAGTCCCGGCAGGAAGTCTACCAACAGGTCACCGAAGCGATTGAAAAGCTGGGCGAAGATCCGCAAACCCTACTCGCGGACCGCTGGAAAGCCGCCCAAAAGCAGCTAAGCAAAGACAAGAAAAAATACACCGACCTTCCCAGCCTGGAAGCGAAAGACCACCTCCCCAAAAACCGCCTGAACGGCCAGCCGATGCGAGAGCGAATCACCTGGGGTGGGTTGTTTCAGTGGGTACCTGCCAACGAGCCACGATTACAGGTATCTCCCGAAGTCAGTTATCAACTGTATCCTCGTTGGTTAGTAGGGGTAGGGCTGAATTACCAACTACACCTAAAACGAGAAAAAGAGGTCCCCTCGGTTGTAGGAGACGATACGGGGTTGGGCTGGCGTGCATTTAGTCAGTATCGGCTATACAAAGGATTTTCCCTACATGGAGAGTACAGTGGGTTTGTGAAAACGGAAAGCCGGCAGCCAGATCATGCGTTGCTGGGACTGGCCCGTCGCTTTTCAGTAGCTGGAAGAGTGAGCGGACAGGTTCAGTTACTCTACAATTTTTTGTACGATCCATTCATGCCTTCCTCCCGACGGTGGACCTATCGCTTGGGTTTTCAATTGGGTGGAAAAAGGAAGAACGGCAACCGGAAATAAAACATCCTTTTCATTAGCCGTTGCCGATTTGATGATCAACAATTTGAATAAAAAATAACCCTGGTGAGAGGTCACAACACACGCTGAATTCCGAAGGCAGTTGGGCTACAGATTATTTTTCACAAACAATGT
>JBCCXH010000117.1:0-12044 GCA_039192005.1 Bacteroidota bacterium | reverse complement strand
GGTAAAACGCCCACTCGGCACTGAGGCGATCAAAGCTTTCGGAAAAGGACTCCAATGCTTCAAATCGTTCATATCGTGCAAATGCGGTCATCCCTCTTTTGGGCATTACCTTCTGGTCCCTTGTATCCAGTGAAAATTCCCCTTTCAGCTTGAAGTACTTATTGGATTGAAAATCCTCATCGGGAAGCTCACCGGATTCATTAAGCGATTCCAGAATTCGATTTTGTACTCGGTTTAATTGGACCCTTCTAAACCCGGGACCAATCGTGAACTTGCCATTGCTTCCCAGGTTTTTACTGAAATCAAGATCGCCTTCCAGCCTTCTGGTTTGTATCCGGTAAAAGTCAATGGGATCATCGTCATCAGGGAGTACGGACCGATTCATATCAAATACCGTTTCATTGCCCAACCCAAAAAAGTTATTGACAAAAAAGGGTTCCTGAACAGTCAGCGAAGGCTCGATGTCCCACTTCCCAATAACGTCTGTAAATGACCCTTTGTAAGAAAAGTTGTACGAATCTGTTGCTAAGGCTGTATTAGCCGTGAGTGTATGCTTAGAAGCGTAGGGATACTTTCGCCATGCATTTTTCGTGTAAGTAAAACCTCCTCCGAGGAAGAGGCCATCGTCGGGGTTAAGGGCACCCGTAACCAAAGGCAAGAGTACATCGTACTTGAACTCCTTACGGTTGTAGTTATTTACAGCAGGGTCTTTACTCAACCTCAATATCCCTTTAGCGTTTCCTTCCGTTTTGGTACTTTTCTGGCGATCATACACACGCACATTGGCAAGCTTCTGATCCGTCGCGTTGATGATCCTATCCTTATCCGTTCCCCCGATGATCCTGACTTTGACCTTTCCTTTGGGCAAGCCCTTCATTTCAAACACATCTTCACCATCGAGCCCGTACAACCGAACCTCTTTGGTTTCGTCTGCTTTGAATACACGGGAATAGACCTCTCCTTTAATTTCTCCATCTTTCTTTCGCTTGCGAACCGTGACTTTGACTTCGTCCTCGCTTTGCCGGTCAATGGTAAAGTATTCGTGTTTGTCAGAACCCACCACCTCTACTTCTTTGGAAAGAAACAAGTAGAGTTCTCTGCCGTACCGCTCCATGTCTGCCCGTCTTGCCCGAAGGCCGCTACGTATCCTTTCACCGGTTAATTCCTGAACTTCTTTCGGCCATTGTGCAATCGCGTCTTCGATCACCTCATCGGTTAGTTGCTTTTTAAGGAAAGTCACCTGCTCCATCCAGTCAGCCCAGTCCGGCTCGCTCATAAACGTTCGATCAAAAAACCGGGCATTTTGACCTAGCCCCGGTGCCCACCGTACTTCTTCGTCAAATCCTTCTACTTTGGGTAGCGCCCATTTTCGGGAGCTAAAAGAAGCGATGATCCCCTCACTAATGAAAAACGCCTGATCGCGGTCACGCGGTATGGGCCGGTACATCTCTCCTTTTCCTTTTTCCTTGAAGACGGCCCACCTCCATTGATCGTCGTGCCGGTCCCAGTCGCCGATCCATAGATCAAACAGCCGGTTCCTTACAACAAAGTCCTGGTCTACCTGGTTGTCATTGTCTTTTTGCAACCTGAGTAGAATGTCTCCTGTTCCTTTCACACCGTCTGCTCCTCCAAAATAAGGATCTCCTGCCGCCTCCTTATTGGGTCGCTCTTCATATAAGGCCAGCGTTCCTTTAAAGTCCGCTCTATGCTGTCCCAGCAAAGGCTCATCTGGTATCCAGACAGGCTTGGGGTTAGTATGGTAGATCTGAGCTGCTTCTGCAAGCGTGGGAACAATGTACGCTCCATATGGGTGGGAAGCTGAGATCTGATCTTGCACGATGTCTTGAGCGAAAGTCTTCTTCAGTGCTTCCGGAATGGCATTTTCAGGATATTTTTCAATGGATCGCAAGACATATTGCCGACCATCTTCTGCTTCAAGTCTCAAGGATTTGGTCTGCATCCCTCCTCCTCTTTTCAGCACTTTCAATCCGCCTCTTTCAGAAGAGAGGTCAATCACATCAAATTCCATGGGAGCTGACCAAACCTTACGGTAGTTTTTACCTAACCATTTTTCTTTGGAAGCATTGGCTACGTACCTTTTACTGGCCTCCACCACGACGCTGCTGTCGCTAAAGTTCATTCGCTTCGAATCTGCCTCATCCTTTCTCACTTCTTTACGATAGAGCTCTTTTTCGAATAACAGTCCATTGTCCGCCCCCCAAAATTGTACAGACGCTTTCCCCTCATCTGCCAGAAGTACTTCAGCAAAGCCTTGTTCCGATTTAGCAAACGTGCTTCCTTCTTTTTGAGTGACATAAGTTGCTTTTGAACCAGACCCACTTACAATGAAGTGATGCTCCTCTTTTTCAATGAGTTGTAAAGAATGCTCATGGCCGGAGGCATAAATAACGTGTTCCGACAAATTCATCGCCTTGACGATCTCTTTTGCTATGGCCCGGTATTTTGGATGCGTATTGTCCTGAATGTTACCAATGAATCTTCTGTAAAAAGGATGGATGCTCCCAAGCACAGGCAATGGAATCAAGTGCTGCTTTAGCGGGAAGTTTCCATGATGAGGGCCATAGGTATAAATGGGGTGGTGTGCAGCAATGATGATGTGCTTATCCTTATTTCTTCTAATGGCAAAGCTCAACTCCTGAAGGGCCTCCAGGGTCGATTTTTTGTCGCAGGAATCGTCCTCATCGGGCTTATCCCAAGGGTGTAACAGGTATTGAGTGTTTAAGAAGATCAACGTTGCATACTCACTAATGGGTATTTCCAGCGGACCAGGACATCCGCCGATAGGAACGTAGGCTTCTGAGTTTTGTAAGTATTCGTTGACAAACGCCTCCATGTTTTGGTTATTTTGCCACCCGTGTCTTTTGCCTTGCGCCCAGTCGTGATTTCCGGGAATCATGAAAGATTTCCCGGGAAAACGTTTCATGATATCCAGCTGTGGAATGAGTTTTGCCTCCATCTCCTCTCTTAGATGGTCCTCTTTATCTGGTAAGCCTTTAGGGTAGAGGTTATCTCCCAAAAAGATCAATACATCTTTGGAGGTTGCGCCTTCCACACGTTTGGAAAGCAATTCCAGGTTCTTGTCAGGCGATTTGGGTTCGCCTGCGTCTCCTATTAAAAAAATTCGTTGTGAAGATCCCCATAGTGGGATGCATAAAAAAAGTAACCATAATTTACTCATAGGCTAATCTTTAATCATTGGAAATTTAAGAATATAGCCTCTGTCTCCTTCTCCTTCACTACTGATGTACATATCGCCATTTGGATCGAAACAAAGGCCTTCAGGCTGTCCTAACACCTTAGGAGAAATAGGGTAAGTGGCCTGAATCGTTCCATCTCGAGTAACGACCACTAACAATTTACCTACTGATGACAGAATGTAATAGTTGTTGTCAATAGGGTGAAGTGAAATTGCGGACGGCTTGAACTTGATGCGTTCAACGTTATAGTCAATTTCTTTTTTCTGCTCCCAAAACGCTTTCAGGTGTTTCGGCCTGATACAAAATAGCGGCTCGGTTCGAAGTTTATTATCTCCTATAGAGTAGGTATAGAAGCACCTTCCTTTCAACTTCTTATCCTCAATTCCGCCATTTTCTTTGCAAGCTATTAAAAGTTCGTTGAACCGCGGGTCATAACCCAGGCCTTCCGTATCGTTTTTCTTACTCAATTCGTTTTCAGATTTTCTGGAGCGTACCTTTTTGTACGCATCGTATTTAAAACTGAAAATGTCCCCATCATTTCTCAAAACATATATCGTATCGTTCACAAGCTCGACTCCTTCGTAATCATCTGGCCTTTGAAACTCAATGGAATGAACAATTTTTCTTTCTTTTATGTCATATTCAAAGATCTTTCCTGTTTCGTCATCAACAGCCAGGAGGTGATTGGGAGCTTTAAATGAAAGCCCGGAAACTTCTTCTAGTACGTAAGGAAGAAAATATTTCTCAGATGGTCGTTTTAGATCATAGTGAAACGAAAGATTAGAAGTTTCGAGAAATAAACTATCCGCTTGCTGACCAAAAGGTTTAGAATCGCAGCTTATGTGAAAAGAAATGATCCATGTATACAATAAAACTGCTGGTATATTCTTTAGTTTATTTAGTGTGTTCATCTAAAAATTTAAAATGAATCGCTAAAATGCTCAATTTTTGTTCTACTTTGTACGATCGTTATAAATAAGTGATCAAGGAAAAAAACATACTTGAAGAGGCTGAATCGTATGCCCGCAACATTCTTTGGAGGGATTTGCCAGAGAAAATGACGTATCATACGATCAACCATACCATTGACGTGGTAGAGTCTGCCCTTGAAATAGGAAGAAAACAAAACCTGATCGAAGGAGATATGGAGGTACTTCAGCTTGCCGCCTGGTTCCATGATTTGGGTTATTCCAAAGGTCCTGAAAACCACGAGTTGGTTGGAGCGGACATGGCAAGGGAATTTTTGTCCAGAAAAAATTATGACAAGGAATCTACCAAAAAAGTTATCGGGTGTATTATGGCCACTCAAATGCCTCAAAACCCCCAGAACTATCTGGAGCAGATCATGTGTGACGCGGACTTGATGCATTTGGCCGATGAAGACTACTTTAAAAAGGCTGATTTACTTCATAAAGAACTGGAACACACCAAATCCTGTAAGATTTCTGAAAAGGAGTGGTTACAGATGAACCAAGACTTTCTAAAAAAGCATTGTTTTTTTACTGATTACGCAAAAAATAACTACGAATCTGCAGTAAAAGAAAACCTAAAGAAGGTACGCCAACGCCTTAAATCATGGACAAAGACACGAAAATAGAAGAAGCACCGACCGTTGCTGAACTAGAAAAAAAAGTAGAAAAGCTGAAGGAAAAAGCAAAAAAAGCTAAAGAACTGACGCCTACTAGAGGAATTGAAACCATGTTTCGAACTACCTCTAAAAACCATATGGAGCTAAGTGCGATTGCTGATAATAAAGCAAACATCATGATATCCATCAACTCGATCATCTTGTCTGTGATGGTCTCTGTGCTTATACGAAAACTTGAAGAATATCCACACCTGACCGTACCGTCAGTCATGATCACTTTCGTGTGTCTGGCGACCATCGTGTTTGCGATCCTGGCCACCAGACCTAATATTACCTCAGGTAAGTTCAAACACAATGACATTATAAATAAAGAAGCAAATCTTCTGTTTTTCGGAAATTTTCATAAAATGAAACTGTCCGATTACGACTGGGGAATGAAGGAGATGATCAAAGATGCCGATTACCTATACTCGAGCATGATCAAAGACATCTATTACCTTGGAGCCGTACTTGGGAAAAAATATCGTTTGCTACGTCTTAGCTACACTGTTTTTATGTTCGGATTTGTACTCTCTATTATCAGCTTCATTATCGCAGAGATCTTTTTTAAGTCTCCCTATCCTTATTGATTAATCCGCGAGAAACTCATACGTATCATGTTGTGCTCGAACGTTATTTTCTACCGTTGGACGTTCGTTCTTTAACTCGGGCGACAGCCAAACTCCTTTGACGTCGTCTTTCCATTGAAGATCCAAAATGGAGGTTAGCTCTCGCTTCAATCCTTCATCATAAATAGGGTAGGTAACCTCTACCCTTCGATGTAAGTTTCTGTTCATCCAATCCGAGGAACCCATGTACACTTCACTTTTACCCTCATTATCAAAGTAAAAAACACGGGCATGCTCCAGGTACCTGTCCACGATTCGTTTCACCTTTATCCCTTCTGTACCGGGTACCAGGCAACAGATGCTTCGCACAATCATTCTGACCTCCACTCCTTCTGCTGCAGCCTCGTATAGTTTCTTAATCAGCGTCTGTTCCTGAAGGTTGTTCAGCTTGATGATGATGAGGCCTTTCTTTCCTTCTTTTACATGACCAATTTCGCGATCAATCAGTTCAAGAAATCGATCCATCGCATTAAACTGTGAAACAACGAGGTGTTCAAAGTCTTTTGGTTTTTTACGGCTATATAGAAATTTAAACACCGAAGACAGCTCTTTATTCATCTCCTTATTGGAGGAAAGAAGCCCGTGGTCACAGTAAATTTCGGAGGTCTTTTCGTTCAGGTTCCCTGTGCCGTAAAAGCCATACATTTTGCTCTTCTTTTTAACCAACGCCACTTTTGCGTGTACTTTCAATCCCGGAAGGCTGTAGACGATGTTAATACCGGCATCCTTCATTCTACGTGCCCAGTGGAGGTTATTCTCCTCATCAAAACGGGCTTTTACTTCCATAAATACGGTTACTTTTTTCCCATTTTTCGCGGCACTTATAAGTGCTTCTCCTATTAGGGACGATTTTGCCATCCGATAAAACGTAACATTGATTTCTAGTACGTTGGGGTCCAGTGCCGCTTCGTTAAAAAACTGAAGGATGTAGTCGTAAGAATGGTAGGGAAAGTGAAAAAGCAGGTCTTTTTTCTCTATTAATTTAAATAATGATCTACTATTCTCTACTTCTTCGCTTAAAATGTGTGGGTTTTCCAGATATTCTATTTCCGCACTGTTTGAAGATATTTGGAAAAAATCATTGAGATTATGATACCGCCCACCAGATACCATATCTTCTTCCGATAGCTTTAGTTTTCTTGCCAGATTACTAAGTAACTCACCGTCGATGTTCATATCAAAAAGAAAGCGTGACGGTATACCTAAGTTTCGCTTTTGAATTTGATTTTCAATTTTAGCTACAAGGTCGCCCTCATATTCATCATCAATTTGAAGGTCTGCATTTTTATTCAGCTTTATACACCTACAGTCGGAAATCGTCTCTTTAGGAAAGACAAGGTCCAGATGCAGCCTGATGACATCATCTAAAAAGATAAAATAAGTCGACTTACCTGTCTTTGTTTTAAAAAACCTGGGCAGTTTATCTGACGGTATGTTTAAACAAGCGTGCATTCCTGACTCAAAAGCAATGGCGAAATAAAGTGCCTGGTTATCCAGAAACAGGTCTTCTCCTTCATTAAGTATGACTGGCTTTAAAAAGGCTGAGACTCTTGTTTTAAAATAGGTTGATATACTTGGTAATGCTTCGGCTGGTATTTCCTCCAACGACGTGCAAATGATCAGGTTTTTTTCTTTGAGACCATTAATTACTTCATCCAGTGAGGTTCCATATTCGCTCAGTTGATGACTGACTTCTTTATGAATACGGTCCAATAGTTCTTGAGGGTTGAAATCAATTTTTTCATTGATTTTCTTTTTATCGATTCCTGCTATATTTCGTATATCAGCTACCCTTACCCTAAAAAATTCATCCAAATTAGAGGAGTAAATGGCCAGAAATCGCAATCGTTCAAGTAAAGGCACGCTTTTATCCATGCCTTCCATCAATACGCGATAGTTAAATGAAAGCCAGCTGAGATCTCGATCGTATAATTCCATTTGCTAATGAATTTTAATGATTTCTAAAGGCTTATCCAACCCTTTCATTCTCACCTCTCCCAGAGATACGCACTTTGGCGCAAGATGCTTTATTTTTTGATAAAACTCGTTAGAAACAAGAAGCGAACAATCATAATCTTTGGTCATCTGCTCTAGCCTGGCGGCCGTGATGACAGGTATGCCTGAAATAGAAAATTGATGACGCTCTTTTGTACCTATATTACCAGCGATCACCTCACCGGAATGAATACCGATTCCAATTTTTATTGGCTCTTCTAACCCTTCATTAGAGCGATCCAGGCTCTCAAATATATCCAATGCCGCACGAAAAGCACGCTCTTCATGGTGTTCTCCATCTGCCGATGCAAATGTTGCCATCAACCCATCTCCCATCAGCTGATTAATGATTCCGGCATGGTGACCCACACAATCGATCATAGGGCCAAAGAATTTATTTTGAAAATCATTGACCTCCATAGGAGACATGTGTTGTACACGTTGTGTAAAACCTCTTATGTCCAGAAAAAGTAAACTAACATGTGCATTGATGCTATAATCGGATTCGGACTTCAACGCATTGACCACCTGTGGTGAGACTTGCCTGCTAAACATCGCTTCGATTTTATCTTTTTCTTCTTGCGCCTCAATGGAAACAGTCAATCGCTTTTTTAGCTCTCGTGAAACAAGGCCACCGCATATTCCTGCAAGAAACAGTAAGCTAGCTTTTGTGTAGTAAGCAATGGAAGGGAGAGGTAGCGTCTCCGGATAGTTTTGGAATGCCCAGAAAGTGATCGCTGCCATCAACAACCCAACAAAGGCTCCATTGAAAAAGCTCAACCAAAAATTTAAATGTAGAGCAGAAACGATCAAGATCGGCAGGTAAATAAAAAGAACCGGAGAGTCTAAAAAGATGGCGTTCTTTTCCAACTCAATAACAAAGTGAAGCCAGATGATCGGGACGATTGATTCAAGGAAAATAGAGTAAAATTTATAGCTCATCGGAAGCGGTTTTTCACACCCACTAATTTTTCCTACAATGAACCTGGATCCCATTAGAACCACGACAAATCCCAATGAAATAAGAATACCTGCATTTGCACTCCTGGGATCATTAAAAAGTTCTGAAATACTTACACTAAAAAACAGGTAATTTGATAACTGGAGAACCAAGCCAAACAAGATGACACCGATAAAAATCTCCAACCGCCTTTTTTCTGTTTTCACAATTTCCAGATCGATGCATCGCTCCGCGTCTTTAATTTGCATGTTTCAAGTTTTTGTGATTCCGTACCCTGACTTAATTTCGGATCAGAATACGATCGAGTAAGAAAGGCAAGGTAACTCAATTAAGTTCCCCAGCTGGCAGTAGATAAAATGGACAAGCGACTATTAACTAAAAATGATTTTGAGCAGCTTCACCAAGCTTTTTGCAGGGCTTTTTCAAACAGTCGTGTAGCATTGAACCCTGGCAAGAAAGCGTTTGATTATCGCATGCACAAAAAATTGAACATTAACTATGATCTATCCGGAGGCATATTTGATGGTCAAGAGCTGATCGGCTTTATTTTACATGCCTCAAACATCTATGAAGGTATCCCTACCGCCTTTAATGGGGGTACCGGTGTGATTCCTGGCTTTAGAAGTCAGAAAATTGGAGAAGAGCTGTATGAGTTTTTAATTCCAAAAATCATTGAAAGATCCATTGCCCGGGTGGTTTTAGAAGTCATAGATACCAACGAAAGGGCAATTAAGCTGTATGAAAAAATTGGATTCAACTACAGGCGTAAGGTCCTTTGCTTCAAACTCACTCGTATCATTGACCACCCGTCCAGGCATGATCTGGTAGAGGGATCCATCGAGGACATTGATGAAAGCTTCGGAGACTACACCGCGCCTTTTATTGACGCTAAAAACCACTTAGTATCCGGTGAAGAGTCCGTGATATTGAAGCAAAAAGAAGGGAAGAATGTTGGTTACATTGCATACCAGCCGGAGCAGGGACGAATCTCGCAACTTGCCGTCGCCCGTGCGTTTAGAGGTGAGGGCATCGGGACAGAGTTGATTGCCTTTGCCAGAAAAAATTCCTTAAAGCCTCTTACCGTCATGAACATACCCGAAGAAAAAGTAGGAATCCAGCGGTTTTTACATCAATGTGGGTTTGAAAACCAAATCAATCAATTTGAAATGGAATTGATCATATAGAAAATGCAATTTTCCGATTTAACTAAAATCCTTAAGGGCTCGGCCCATATCCGAAAAGACGGCGAAATTCAAAATTTCTCTGTTGATACCAGAAGCCTGGCAGGAGGGCCCAAGGATGTTTTTATTGCGCTAAAAGGGCTGAAAAAAGATGGTCACGATTATGTTGAGGAGGCGATTAAAAAAGGAATCCGAAACTTTGTATTGGAACACAAATCAGAACATGAGGAGGTTAACGCCATCTACGTCGAAAACAGCCTCCAGGCATTTCAGCAAATTGCGGCGCACCATCGGAAACGCTTTGACTATCCGGTCATTGGCATCACAGGTAGCAACGGAAAAACAATCGTAAAGGAATGGCTTTCTATCCTGCTGTCGCAGAACTACTACCTGATCAAAAGCCCGAAGAGTTATAATTCCCAAACCGGTGTTCCGATTTCTGTTTTGAATATGACACAAAACCATGAAATTGGGATATTCGAGGCGGGCATCTCTCAAAAAAATGAAATGAGCGCCTTGGCAGCGATCATTCAACCTGATTTGGGAATCTTTACGATGCTCGGAGAAGCACATGATGATGGGTTTCCATCAAAGGAGGAGAAACTACGGGAAAAACTTCAGTTATTTCAAGATTGTAAAAAAGTGGTTTGTCAGTCCGATCAACCTTGGTACGGCCAAATACAAGCAACTTTGGGAGATGATAAATTAATCACTTGGTCACTGCAAGACACGGCTGATTATCACGTGTTTTGGGGCCAAGGCAGCATAAAGATCAACGACACGACATTCCAAGTCCATCTTTCTGATCGTGCATTACTCCAAAACATTACGCATTGCATTGTTACCTCCATCCATCTAGGCGTTCCAACTCAGAAAATACAAAGCGGGCTGGACGTTGTTACGGGTCTACCTATGAGATTGGAGTTAAAACGAGGGGTAAACGGCTGTTACATTCTCGATGACACCTATAATAATGACCTGGAAGGGTTGAAGGTGGCGATGGATTATATGGAAGGGCAGAAGCAAAATCAATCAAAAACCCTGATATTATCGGACATTGTTCATTCCAGAAAAAGTCATGAAACGCTTTATAAAGAGATAGCTAAACTAATCGAACATAAAAAGTTTGAACGGTTCATTGGAATTGGCCCAAAAATGATTGCTCACAAGCATTTGTTTCCTTCCAATGCGATTTTTTTCGAATCGGTTAAAGAAATCATGGCCATGACCCCATCTTTCAATCAGGAGATGATCCTCATCAAAGGTGCGAGGAACTTCCAACTGGAAAGATTAGTGAAAAAACTGGAGGAAAGGACGCATGGTACCGTATTGGAAGTAAATTTCGAAGCATTGCAATACAACCTTAATACTTACCGGAAGCTACTTCGCCCATCTACAAAAATGATGGTGATGGTAAAAGCAAACGCCTATGGAAGCGGGCTACTGGAAGTAGGAAATTTCCTTCAGCATCAACATGTTGATTACCTGGGTGTGGCCTATGTTGATGAGGCGATTCAATTAAGAAAAAACGGCGTTAAGATCCCAATTATGATCATGAACCCGTACATAGAGAGTTTTTCCAGGTTCCCTCAATTCAACCTCGAACCGGAAATTTTTTCCATCCCTCATCTGGAAAAATTCTTAAATGAAGTGAGCAAGACTACCCCCGTGCATATCAAAATCGATACGGGGATGCACCGTTTAGGATTTAGAGAAGGGGACATTCCACAACTAATCCAACTACTCAAAACAAACACCCACATCAAAGTCGCAAGTATTTTTACTCATTTTTCCTCTGCTGAGACGGAAGCACATGATCAATTTACTGTGGGTCAAGCAGAGCTGTTCGACAATATTTATCAACAAATCGAAGCTGCCCTGGGTTATGCCCCACTCAAACATGCCGCGAACTCTGCCGCAATAGCGAGGTGGCCGCAATACCAATATGACATGGTGCGCTTAGGTATAGGGCTGCATGGCTATGATCCTGTTGGAAAACTAACGTTGTCTCCGGCTAGTAAGCTAAAATCTGTTGTCTCTCAAATTCAATCGTTAACGAAAGGGGAGACCATCGGCTATACCAGAAAGGGTGTTGCCACCAGAGATAGTCAAATAGCGATTATCCCAATTGGTTACGAAGACGGGTTTTCCAGATCCTTGGGCAATGGTAATTTTTATGTTGAAATAAACAACACCTTGTTTCCGACCATCGGTAACGTGTGCATGGACATGTGTATGATCGATGTAACGGATGGAGACGTCTCTGAAGGAGACCCTGTCGTGATTTTCAAAGATTATCCATCCATGAAAGAACTGGCCAAAGCTGCTCATACCATTCCTCATGAAATACTGACCAACATCAGCGGTAGGGTAAAACGGATATTTATATCAGAGTGATTATAGGTATTAGCAAAACTTACTTCTTTAAGCCTG
>JBCCXH010000116.1:0-12128 GCA_039192005.1 Bacteroidota bacterium | reverse complement strand
AGGAATACCAAAAGTACCTAAAACACCTGATGGATATTGCCAGCGAACAGCACACCAAACAAGCAGATATCCAGGACTTATTGGTGAGGGAACGTGGAGAAGGGAAGATAGAGGGGAAAATAGAAGGGAAGATAGAGGGGAAAATAGAAGGAAAAATAGAGGTAGCTAAGAATTTAATCAACCAGGGGTTTGATGACCCATTTATTTCTGTAGCTACCGGACTTTCGGAGGAAGAAATTCAGCCACTCCGAAAAGAAAGAAATAAGCCAAATTGACGGTATAACATAAAAACCCCTACCTCGTTCCCGATTAACCTCATTTCAAATGATCGGAACCCCCAACTCTGGTAGCATGAGTTATACTAACAATTTCTAACGTCATTATTAGGGATCTCCCGGGGTGTCCCAAATACCTTAATCGCTAAACGACGGGCAATTCTTGCCTCGTCCGAGTGCCTGCGAAGAAAGTTGAGCGAATTGTAATCATATATAGAGTAAGATGGAATAATACCTAACCCCTTAGGAAGGTTTTTCATGGTAAAGATCATGCGTGTACTTTCCTTCCAGCTAAGGGGTTTTTTGATGGTGATTTCTGCTAAATCCATCCATGGATGCGATGCCTCGTCCCATTTTTTGCAGCAATTGAAGATTTCGGCATCATCACTATCGGACGCTTCATGAAGCTGAACCTGAAGTCTATAGTTTACCGGACCAGCACCCAGCCTTTCGACGTATTCTTCTTTCAGGTAATTTCGGACGCGTGTCTCTCCAGGCAAAATGCGTTGATTCTCTGTGGGGATCTTCAGGTCGTATTCATCCAGGAGGCCTGATTCAGGCACATCTTCTGCCGGAATCGCTCGGTATTTGATGTACCTTGGCACCTTATCTTCTGCTTTATACAGAAAGGGCGTCTGGCTATAATACTTCAAATTCGTGAAGGAAGTGGGGTTACGTCTCATTCCAACATGTGCCCCTTGCACTCCTGCCGGGTACCTTCGGTAATATTCCTCATATTGCATCCCAAAGCGGGTCTTCTTATATTTGGCAAACCGAAAGAAGCTGGCAACGGACCAGAAAAGTGCCGTTTCACCGGTATTTAGCTCAATGTCCATGGGGCTCTTTTTGGAGGTATCTGCCATTTTTATGGACATACTTCGAACGACGCGCATGGCATCATCCATAAAAGAGGCCGCGGCATGCCTGACCCGACAGGGCAGCGTTTTTCCCGGTTCGAAAAAAGGATGCAACGGAAAGTCGGGATTATCCACAAACCGTATGGATCCCACCGCAGCGATTCCATTGTTGTGGGACATTTTTGTACGCAATAGGATGCTTCCAACGATCGTCAGCAACCAGGTAAAGGTTTTCGTATAAACCCACAGGACCGTAATTCCCCAGAGCCGTTTCAAGGCGGTCCAGACTATTTTAAAGATCGAAATTCCGTTTATTTTCATAGCTTATAGTTAATTAAAACAGGGTTAAGTGCTTGATTTTCTGATACTTTATCCATTTATTGCAAACCTCTGGTGTATGCCGGTTAAATGTTCGCTCGCGATTGGATCATGTCAATGTCCAGATCCAAGTCAGCGAACGCCTGCCGATGCTTTTCTAATCGTTCTTTCAGATCGGATGGTACATCTCCGTCTTCATCTGCCATGATAAATCCATGTTGAGGTTTAGACAGCACATTGCTCCACCACATCATTTGTGTGGAACGAATGAGGTCCGGTGCAATCGAATAATCAGACTCAGGTCCCATCACCCCGTCCGGACCCTTTCCAAACCGAATCCCCAGGCTACAATAAAGTACTTCTCCAATGTCATCGTACTGTTTCGAGTTGGACCAGGTGTGTCCAAAAGTAGCCTGGTAAATGATATACGTGCATACTTGTTTTAGCTGGTTTAGCTCTTCATCGGTTACTTCAGTACCCTCCTGTTTATCCGTAATTCTTGAAACCGCCTTTTTGATTCCACTCACCTCCGGGCGATTTTCACTTAAATCCATCCGGTGATGTTGATGATACCAATCTGAGGCACCATTATTTTTAAACTTTTTTTCTCCGTCAAACAATGCATGCTGTAAGTAGTCACACAGAAAAAAGGGCACACTGTGGTTCACCAAATCTTCAGAAAAGCAATAGATTTCAAACCAATGTGCTAAGATTTGTTCCCTGTTGATCGGATCATCAATGAAGTTAGAGACAAATCCATCAACCACTTCCCAAAACAGGTTACCGGCTTTGGCATACGTATGTGCTTCACTGATCGGCTGCATGGGACGATAATTTTTCCAATCCAATGTCCCCATCGTCTTATACACCACCTGATCGATCCCTTTAGGAGTGAGCGCACAGGCTGAGGTAATGTATCCGTTTCCAACTAAAATTCGCTCGGCGGTATGATTCACCAATACGACCGAACGCAAGAAAGATTTAATTAATCCGGAAATAGGATTCAGTTTCAAATGTCTGAAACAGGCGATGGCGTACTGTTCCGTATTGATGTGCGTTCCAGCGAAATGATGGGCCAATTCGGCATGTAGCGCAGCACTTACCCGGCTGATACGCTTTGCCGCCAGCCATTTCTCTCCATCATCAGGTGTGAAGGTTCTTTTTTGTTTTGAATCCTTTTCCTGAGCAGTTAATGGACCAGTCAGCGTAATCTTTACAGGTGTGGGCAAACCGTCCGCCTTCAATTTGAACCATAGGTCAACGTCAGGCATGGCATAGTTGTGATGCGTTTTTTCATAGGATCCCCAATGATGGTGTACCCAATAAAGGTCGGGGTTCTTCGGGTCACGATCGAAATCGCACGCATACATGCCGTTCATCATTCGTCTGCCAAACCAATCGTCTCCCCTCGTGATTCCCGGCTGCTTTTTCTCCATGCAGACCGTTAAATTTTCAGGATAATCCGCAACGATTTGCTGGTGGGTGAGTCCATGGCCCATTCGAACCATCGTCAGGTGTTTCCGTTTGATCAGCTCGATCGGGACAAAGGTTTTGGCCAGCTCTTCGTTATATCCTGGTGAGTACTTATCCGGGGCATTTTTATCATGGCTTTTGATCACCACGCGTGGAAGTGGGGTGTCTTTCCTGTACTCCCAATACAAAAGCTGAACCTGACGACAGCAATACTCAATCCCAACTAAATCGCCCTTGCGTATCCGAACACGTTTGAACTCGGTATATTCAGGAGTCGGTCTACCTGCTTTTGTGAAATGCTCATACCCTGTTTGGTAGACGGCCAGCCAAACCTTCGCGATGTGGTATCGGTGAACGTAAAACAGGTCATAGGCCAGTCTGAACTTACCCTCACGATCTGACTTACCCTGACTGAGCTTTCGATACCCTCCCCAGAAAGTTCTCGCCCATAGTTCCAGATGCATGTTAAAAATAGGGGAATCGACATCATCCACCCTACTCCCAAACGTTAAGTGGCCTGTGACCAAATGGTCCGGGTTGGGCTTTCCGTAAATTTTAGTTCGACGAGGAAATACCCTCGCAGATGCCTTTCTGTAAAGACGTAACCAGCCAGCATAGCCAGCTATGCAAATGATTCCGATTCGTGAAAGCATCCCCTGATGTGTACGGGACTCATGTACCTCAAGTCTGTTCAGGTTTTTTAGAAGCGGATGATAAAACCTACGCTTTGGCGTGCGAGACGAACGGTTTTTGTCAAGGCATTCCTGACATGCTATTTCTAAGTCCGACTTAGGTTTAGGTTGTGGTTTACTGGTGTTAATTAAGTCCAATAGTTATGATGTAATGAGTCGTTATATGATCAGCGTTAGCGTCCTTCCACACGCCAACGCTGATCTTGTGAGACCTATTTCCATATAGATTATCATTGGTTTGATGCAATGATAGCCCTTCACACGTTTAACTAATTCTTAATCAAAATTCCATATTTTTTATGAATGTTGTCTGTTTTTATGACGACGACGTACACTCCGTTTGCCAAATCAGCGATATTAAAAGATCGGGTATTGCCCTCAGGAGCGAACGCTTTCACTTCAAGGCCACTTAAAGTAAGTACGCTTACTTTTTGAATGACTTGCAGTCCATTTCTTTTCTCTATGCTAAAAAGTGTTTTTGCAGGATTGGGGTAGATTAACTCATCGTCAATCTCATTTCGTACTCCCAGTGCCGGCGCTACATTAACGGAAAGCTCAAATACCGCCTGGTTTCCTTCTAAATCTGTAGCGATCAGGTCAACCAGGTAAACATTATCAAAGTTGGTATCGATGGGGTTGCTAAATTCAAGTGGATTTGTTACGCTCAGAGCGTCTTCAACCAACTGAAAATGCTTTTCATCTTTCATCTCACCTAGCTCGAAAGCAACCGGCTCGTTGGCAGTGACTTCGTAAATACGACCAACGATACCTTGTGGAATCACGATGCTTGAGGCTGAGGTAATAACCGGAAGGTCTTCGTCTTCATCCGTGACCTGAATGGTCAGTTCGATCATGGAAGAGTTTTGTGAGGCATCCACTGCCATGAGATCCAAGACGTATACATTGTCGGCATTGGCATCTTTAGGATTTTCAAAGTCAGGCGCTTCCAAAAAGCGGATGGATGACGCTTCCAACTGAAACAAAGGCGCATCCTTTTCCTCTCCCAGAGAAAAAGTGACCGTCTCATCCGCTACCGCTTCGTAAAAAAAGTCTATCACATTTTCACCAACGGCGATTTCAGCATCGGAGATAATTGTTGGAGGGGTACGATCAATGACATGAATAACCATTAATTGTTCCGTTAGGTCGCTTCCATTTGCAACGATCACAGCGAACTCGTAGACGTTGTCTTGGTTCTCATCCTGTGGATCATTAAAATCCGGGGCGGTTTTGAACGTAATGACTCCTGAAGTAGCATGGATATCCAACGCAGCTGCATCCACTCCACTCAAGCGATACGTTAAGTTGCGGTCATTTGCTCCACCTAAACCATCATTTGCCTCAATGTCTACGACGGGTTGCGTTTCATTTGCCAGGTAATCAATTCGCCAGGGGAATACATACTCTTCTATGATTCGTTGGTTTTGCTTGTTGCTCCCGGTAATGAATAATTTGGAGCCTTCAGGGTTCAATGCCATACCAATAGGTGTGAGGTCCATAGAAATTTGCAAACCGGAATACTGCGCAGTGGTAATATCGAAAGCAGTGCCGAGATCATACCGGGCAATTCGGGTACCCCCTCCTGCTACGTAGAGCCTCTTCCCATCTCCACTAAAGGCCAATGCGGTGGATCCGGGTACTTCAGATGACACACTGAAAGTTGCTCTGTTTCCGGTTGATGAAGACAGGTCAAACGGTAGCGATAGCCTGACTTGAGAAACGTTTCTATTAAAACGACCGACGGAATAGACATTTAGCCCGTCAGAACTAAAAGCCAGGCCTCTTGCTTCACCAGATGGGCTATTAATATTAATGACGGTCCTCAGAGGAGATGCGCTCGTTACATCAAATGGAACTTCAAGATCGATTTGATTTACGTTTCCTCTCGTACCGGATACAAATAGCCTGTCACCATTGTTACTAATAAAAACGCCTGTAGGTGCGCGTTCTCTGGCACTGATCGGCAACGACTGATTGAAATCAAAAGGAAGCGCACTAGAAAGCTCAAAAGGACTCTTGAGGTCGTATTCGAATACGGCCTGTTGATTAGTTGTATTGGGTATTGTACTATTAAAGTACATTTTCCTACCATTTTGACTGAAAGCAATGCCTATAGGAGGTTCTTCGACTAATAGCGTATCGCTTAATTTAAGATGGGTGAAATCAAAGTCCTTATCCGGGTTGGTAATGACCGGCGTGTCGTCTTCATCTAATAGATCGATGACCAATACGCGTTCGGCATCATCAAAGCCATTGGTTGCAATGACAGCAAATATGTACGTATTATTTCCATCGGTATCCTGTGGGTCTTCAAAATTGGGTGGTTGCACAAAACTGATTACTCCGTTTTCATCCATTTCAAATTGGGACGCATCGTCTCCGATCAGATGATAAATCACACTGAGGTCCGGTACTCCCCCATTTCCATCATTGGCATCGATGTCCAGCACCGCTGTCGTTTCATTTTCTATGTAGGGGACCAATATGGCACTGTTTTCTGTAGATGTCAAGGTGTATTCGAACACAGTAGCTTCACCCCCGACCACATATGCTTTCGATCCCAGGTTGTCAAAAGCGAGGCTGGTAAAAGCGGTTTCTTCATTGGAAATAATAAGACGTTCACTGCTACCCGTAAGCGTTGCGCTGGTCACATCAAATGCCTCGGATAGGTTATAGGTTAGTATCGCAGCCGTATCTGATCCCGAAAAAAATAGTTTCTTCCCATCAACGCTAAAGGTAAAATCTCTTGGATCGGTAGACTGTCCGGCGACCGAAAGGGTTTGGGAGGCTCCTGCATAGCTTGCGGTCGACACGTCAAATGGAGTGGCCAGATTGTAAGTGAATATCGCGTCATGCTCCGTCCCGAGTACGAATAATTGGGTGCCGCCCGGATTGAAAGCAATACCCGTAGGCCCATCATCTTCATCCTTAACAGGAAATTCTTCTAACGCTCCGGCATACTGCGCCGTGGAAACGTCGTAGCCAGTACCCAACGTGTATTCCACTACGGCGTCCCCGTCAGTTCCGACAACGAACATCTTCGTGCCATCGTTGTTGAAGGCAAGATCTGTCGGAAACGATTCTTGATTTGTAATTGGAAATACCGCTGATGCCCCTGCGTGTTGGGCAGTAGATACATCATAGGGTACGCTGAGGTCATATGTGATGACTGATTGATTGAAAATTCCCAATACAAACATTTTGGTGCCGTCATCATTGAATTCCAATGCCGTCGGGTCCACTTCTTCGCTGCTCAAGTCAAAACGTTCATCGTCTCCGGCATACTCCCCCAAAGGTAAGTTATAGGCTGTCCCTATTTTTGTAAAGACTGGGGTCACGACATCTTGTACCCTGATATGAATGGGTCGGGTGAGTACATCCACCCCATTGTCCACCCGCACCTGGATTTCGTACACGTTGTCGGCATCCAAATCTTGTGGGTTTTCAAAGTTTGGTGAAGATTCAAACGTAACCTGACCTGATCCATCGATTTGAAAAAAAGCTACATCCGTGCCAAGTAAACGATAAGTGATGCCGGTGTCATTTTCTCCACCGACCCCGTCGTTGGCCTGAATGTCAATGACCACTTCCGTACTATTTTCGTCATAATCAATAAAATCTGTGTAGCCATATTCAAAAACCCGATCACCACTTAATGCATAAAGCCTAAGTCCGTCCCGATCGAAGGTAAAGTTCTCTGGATAACCAAAACGCCAGACTGCTTCCGCTAACGAAAAGTCCTCGCTTTCACCTAAGTAAGTAGCACTGGAAACGTCAAAAGCGGTTCCCAAACGATAGTGCAACAATGTGTTCCCCCTAAAATCGACAAGAAACATCATCGTCCCATCCGGGCTAAAAGCAAAATCCCTGGGGTTGCTTAGTTCGGTGATCGGAAACCGTTCAGCTTCTCCGTCATAAGTGGCGGTGGAAACATCGTATGCTACTGAGAACGTATATTCAAAAATAGAATAGTTGTTAGCTACTCTTCCCAGAGCGAAACCTTTCGTCCCATCGGAATTAAACTCAAAGGCAAAAAGCCCCTCCATTTCATCTACCAACAACAGGTTCTCATCCAGTCCTGCAAAAACAGCAGAGGTCACGTCATAGTTTTCGGATAACTGATATTCATACACGGACACCTTGCTTACTCCAAATAGTTTGCTTCCATCAGCATTGAACTCCAGGTCCCTCACGACCTCTTCAGCTAAAAAATCATTATCTCTCCCTGTATACACAGCCGTAGAGATATCAAATGAAGTGGAAAGGTTATTTATCTTGATCCTTTCTGAATTACCGAAGCCCGAAAGAAATAGGTTTGATCCATCCTCATCAAATACAATGCCTTCTGGATTGCTCCCTTGCTCGGACACGCTTATCCATTGCACAAAGGTGAAATTGGAAACATCAAAACTTCCGGAGCCAGGAAAAGTGATGACGGGTTTTTGGGCATGGCTGTACGAATAGCACATAAAAGCAATCGACAGCACTACCAGGCGAATAGAAAATTTAAATAGGTTTGACATGTTTCAATCTGGTTAAAAAAATAAATAGTATAATAGACGACGACTCACAGTCGGTTATTACTTGAATGTTGAGTCACTCTAACCTGCATCTTTGAGGTCATGATGCAGTCTTTTGTCTTGAATGTTGTTAAATCAATCAGGCGGTTTCTGCTTGATGTTCTTTTTATAAAATCAATCATTTCGTTTGCAGTCTTTTTGTGTTGGTGTGTCCTTAGCTGGCAATCATCTTCCAAAAATATTGCTATCAGATCTATGAAAATTGTAATTTTCGGAAGTAGCAGCCACCTCTTTTGTGTTCTTAGTCCTAAAAAACCGGGTGGTGTTCATTGGGGCAGTTCCACTGAGGCAGGCCTTCCTGAGGATAGGTAACGCGCTGAATAGATAGGCAATGACCGGTGTAATAGTTTACGGGTATCTCCTCAAAATCAATCAGGTTGGAGACCGTTGGTGCTGGCGGTATAACGCTGGCTGGATCAAGTATGGGATCTTTCAGGTTGTACGCCTGCTCTTGCGCAAATAAGCCTAAGCCTAAAAACAGGCCAAGGAGCTTTAACAGGACTTTGTATTTGATAGCCTTCATATAGTTAGGTTTTGAATTCGTCGTTCTTTGTGATGAGATAAAGCTTATTCATATGTATTTCGCTTTATTATTGCGGAAAGCAAAAAAGGTAAACACCGACTCAGTGAAATTTTCAAAAATGATGGCGTCGTTCGTTCAGGATGACAATAAGGCTTTTGAGTACATCTACTTAACCTGTGGAGCATATTGCACCAATACATTGATGGCGAAGCGAAAATGCACACTTGAGGATGCGGAAGACCTTTTTATTGATGCCGTCTTAATCTTTAGAAGAAAAATTATTTCCGGAGAAATCAGCTACCTCACGAACTTAAAAACGTACCTCTACAAGATATGCGACAACAATTTTTTAGCCAACCAAAAAAGAAAAGCGTCACAAGCGAGCAAAGAGGATGCGATTATCAACGCCTTGTACGACGATGCAACGGAACTGCCCTCCTATTTACTTGAATCCGCGCGACATGCCTGGAACCTGCTATCCGAAAAGTGTAAAGACATTGTTTACCTTTTTTATGTTGAAGCTATTAAAATGGAGGAGATCGCCCAACTCTTGGATCTTGCTAATGCAGATACTGCAAAAAGTACAAAATCCAGGTGTTATAAAAAGTTTGTGTCATTCGCGAAAGCGTACATAACAAAAGCTGAGGATGAAGCTAAGTAGCGAAGAAATAGCATTAATTGAAAAATACGTAGACGGTCACTTGTCTGAAAGTGAAACCAAAACCTTTGACGAACAGTACCGTACCAATACCGCCTTTAAAAAAGAGGCTGAGCTTCAAAAACAGCTCATGGGTTTGTTGGTCGCAGCGAAACGTTCCGAGCAAAAAGAATGGCGGCTGAAAGACTACCGGGCGTTTAAAAATTCGAAAAAAGCGAAGCCAACTTACCGGTTACCTGTGCTGGCAGGCATAGCGGCTACGATTCTGATCGTCTCGTTCCTAAGTATTTTTAAATTCGGTAACGCCACGGACTCACTTTTCGATGCCTACTACCAACCTTACTCCGGTCCGAAAATACTAAGGGGAGAACCCGTCAATAAAGAACTAATGGTGGGACTCGCTTTCTACAAAAAACAACGCTATGAGGAAGCACTTCCTGTCTTTGAAGCACTTTCCAAACAGGATCCCGCTAGCGATAATGAATTAAACCTCTTAATGGGCATTTGTCACTTAGAAATGGGCAATCTGGAAAAGAGCAAGTACCATTTCAGGTTGGTCAACCAGTCAAGCGAAAACTACATCGGAGAATGGTACTATAACATGGCCTTGCTTAAGGAAAGAAAGTTTGAAGAAGTGCAAGCGAATATGCTTCGTATTGCTACTTCTAATTCCCCTTACCAGGGGCGTGCAAAGGAGTTAGTTGAAGAGCTACGCTAACCTCATGCTTTTTTCTTAACGAAGGCATACCCTGAGCAAGCAATGACGATCAAGACCAGAATGATGTACCACATGTTGCTACCCGACCCGGCTACTACCGGATCGTCGTTTCCGAGTATCGAAAAAGAGGCCCAATAAAACGGGTGACGCTTATCAGGGCTAGCCGTTTGCAGGTAGGTAAGCTTTGCCTGTCTTAACGCTTCACTTTTGATCATGCCCGCTGCAAGGTTGGCGTAGAAGCTACTCATCAGTGTACTTGTCGCCTGATCGTCCACGTTCCAATAGCTCATGGCTACACTAGGCACCCCGGCATAATGAAACGCACTGGACAGGCTCATGGGGCCATTGGCCGTCGACAGCGTACCAATGCCCGTCTCACATGCACTCAATACGGCGAGGCTGGCCTGTATGTCCAGTAGAAATAGCTCGGATAAATACAAATTTCCGTCCTCTATGCTATCGGGTACCTGCTCAAGAATGAGCTTCGAGTTACGAAAATTACCTTCATCTACCAGGGCATGCATCGCTAAGTGAATGATATCATGATTAGCCACTTCCGATTTAAAGGAACGTTCACTTGCCAGCATCCCTTTTAATTGCTTTGTGTCAAAGTATTGAGAAATGTTATCCACCTCTTCACCGTTCCAAAGCAACGGGCCGATATCTGATCTAAATTCACGCTTCACGTCAGAAGACAACTCCTCGTAAGCAGGTGCTAAAGCGAGGACTTTATTTCCACTTTTATTAGTAGTCAAAGCATATTGATCGATGGTGACCGAATAAATGTTTCTACTGCTCACGTGTTCTACCAGATGACTCGGCCCATCCGCGTAGCTCACAAGCAGTGCATCAAATGGCAAATAATGAAGCTGGTCATCAGGCATCAACGTAAGTGTCTGGATGGCTTGCGCATTTAGTTTTTCTTCGTACGTGCCAATAAGTACATCATAAACGTACTTTGAGCTTGCCATTGATTCCTTAGTGTAGGGAACGGCGTCTTTGTAGGTATCAAAAAGTGTTTGTAAATGACGATCGAAGGTCGAGTCCAGCGTCAATCTTTTTACTTCAAACTCCTCTCTGGTCAGGTAAAACGAAAAAAGTGTCGTGTCATGCACGTTAAAGGCGATCAGTGCTTCGTCCCTTGCCAGTTGCTCCTGAGCTTCTTCAACAGAAACTACCTCATCGTTGTACTTGGATTCAACGTACGATGGATAGTCTTGCTCTATGCGTGATATCAGGCTATCGTAGGCGTACTTCAATTTAAATTCCCGCTGGCTGTAGCTGGCTAGTAAAGCCGTGTCCACCTCACTTTGCAGTGCCGATTTCATCAGGGCGAGCTGTGACTCCAACTCGCGTTCCGCCTGTACGACTTCCGCCGGTAAATCCGTATTTTTCATGGCAAATTGGGTCCTTGCTGACTGTAAGAGGGTCGAGCCCCGATGGGACTCCAGCCAATAAAAACACTGGTGTAAATACTGAACATCATCGGTAAGAACGTATAAATCATAGCTCGTATTGATCGCTTCGGCATACACCTTTTCGAAAGAATCATCGTAGGTAAATTGATCATAGGTATCGGATATTTCACGCCTGCACATTTTTACGCATCGATCGATGTAGGCATATTGCGCTGTCAGCTTCGTGAGCCCATCCTCGTCATTGCTTAGTACTTTTTGCAAAATCGTTAGCTTTTCCGTTAACGTATTGAAGTAATCTATCCAGTTTTTAGGGCTTATTTCCGGAGGGTTGTCCAACGTGGATTGGGGTTTCCATTGGCTATCAGCATTTAAAGCCAATGCCTTTTGTATGCACTCCAGTGAGGTATCGAAGCGATCCATACCAAAATATGCCCTCGCCAGGTTGACATAAATCGATGAAGTCACGTGATAATCAGGACCATACTTGTTTTGGTAAGAAGAAATTGATTTGTTGAAATACGTGATCGCATCCTCATGTTTACCTTCATTCAAAAAGATCAATCCTTTAATATTGATGTAGTCCCTATAATATTCATTATCACTCAACGCATAAGGT
>JBCCXH010000115.1:0-12201 GCA_039192005.1 Bacteroidota bacterium | reverse complement strand
GAACAGCTAAACGCTTTTTCTGTGCCTAGCTTTTCGTGTTTAAGAGTTAAATCATTCAAAGAAAGGTTGATACAGCTTTGTACTATCAGGACGTTATCCGTTGAGTCCAGGCAATACAATTTCGTATGGTTACTGCCATAGATATTCACATTATTACAATCTGAGATCCAAACCGATTGATTCGATACATAAAGAGAATCTGTCAAGTAAATATTTATGTTATCTTTTTGAGTCGTAGGATCGTCAAAGTAATCGGTTAAGCTTTTGTACTGCTTGTCTCTTCCTATGCTAATGTCAGTAAACTTGCTGAAGAATCGTTTAATGTTATCCTTAAAGTCAGCAACGTTGGTAGCAATTCGTTGATTCTTATTGGAATAATAATGGTCTTCTTTCAAATGGCAGAAGCTAGTGGATGTCCTGATGATTTTATTGAAATAATGTATGTTGTTTGATGAATCCAAATACGTATAAATGGCTAATACGTCTTTCGTTCCATCGTCATTATAGTCATAGAAACTTATTGCTTTTACTTCCGGGCTGTGTAAATGATTTTGCTCGAATGAAATGTCATCTTCTCCATATCTTGTGCCATTATCATCGGTTATGGTTGTACTTGTGCATTCGGAAATTTTGAAGGTGATTTTATTTTGTTGGATACTGGTCGTAAAGTGGAACATGTCACTTTCAAAGAAATAGACATTTTTAAAACTGTGTTCTGAAATGTATCCTTCGGGTTTTGCTTGATTTTGATCATCGGTATGGAGTATTAACTGGCCATGGGAAGGGAATAGCATTATTAAAAGGAGAACTAAGCTGCACGCTATAATAGATGATCGTTTTTGTTTTTTCATAATCCTCATCGAAGGTTTTATCTTCAGGTTTCTGATCTTGAATCTCTCTAAAATGTACGACACCTTAGGTATGTCACATCTCTTTTATATCCTCTGGCCGATTTTTTCTTTAGGTTGATCATTCCCATGATTTTCATTAAAAAAATAGTCATCAACTGGATGATAATGTATTTTGAGACCATTGGTTGTCAGGTCAAATTCTTGATTTTATGAAAACCTACTTTTAACTAATTCTACTTGTCTTAAAAAAAATAATTGATTTACCCCTACCGAACGTCGGCCCGGCCTAAAGGGAGCTAAATTATTTTTTTGCCTTTCCCCTTTAGGGGTACCCGGCTAGGGATTTGGGTAAGAAAGGCAAACATGACAGTAGGACTAATGTAAGATAAGCTTTAAAAAACCTGAAAAAGCATTTCTATCATGCCAGCTTCAGAGGACGTTGCGCTAGGAGGTAGTTTCCGGGTTTAAACATTGATTTTATATCAGATCATTAATTTATCGATCTGGTGAATGGATCTGTACGCAAAAAACATCGCCAATAACCCTGAAAATAGTCCGATGAATAATGCGAAATCTGCTCGCTGAAAACCAAGGCCGTCCGGTAAAATTAAATAGAGGGAAAACAAAACTGATAAAATGGGCGTAAAGGTGAAAATGGCATTGATCAGTGCGGATTTTAAGAGGTATTTCTTTTTGGGGAAGGCATCTTCTTTTTCATAAATGGAGGAGGCAAGTTTTACGGATTTTTGAAGGAGGTCAAAGCTGATCAGGAAAGGTAAGATGAAAGACATCGGAAGCAGAAACCGGGCAATGGAATACTCACCACCAAATAGCAGCAGTGTCCCAGGACCCTCAAAGCTGTAGTAAACACTGGCCCAGTTGATGAGAATGCTTAGGACGACACTGATGGTCACTTGTTTGCCCGCCAGTTTACGTAATCGGATGTTTTGGATTTTCATGGACTAGTAAGGAACGATTATTCAATAATGTATTTCGATGTCATTTGATAGAGCAACCACTAAACCTCCTCTTTCTTACGTTTGAAAGTGAGCAGGGCGGTTGTTTGCTCTGGCAACAGTAGATGTATTTATGCGGACTTTCATGCCAGTTCATGCTCCTCTGGTAGTGGTTGAGTTTCATCTTCACGGATCGTATGGGACCGGATGATCTCCAAAAAGTCAGCTTTGATCTTCTTAGCATCAGAGGAAGCCAGGTAAGATTCATTGGACATAAAAGAGAAGTGCATTTCTCCTTTATAAGTACATATCACACAAGTGTTTGGATTTTTCCATGGAAAGGCTACCGTGGGGGTGGAAAGTAATTCCACTTCAAGCGAATGGTAGCTTTCAGGGATGTCAACACGTCCCATGTTGGAGAGGGTAACATCGTGACTTCCTGAAGTTTTCTTTAGTAATCGGATGATTTTTGGTCCCAGTGAGCGGACGCGTTCTCCATAGGTGATCATATTGGGAACGTCTATTTTTTCAAGTTGCTCCAGCAGTTGCACATTTAATGAACGGGAAAGCTCCCAGAAATCCAGGTTTTTTTTGTGCGAGATCATCAAGTTGACGGTTGGAGCAAAAGCAAACATTGTATCCTGTTTGATCTGGGGGATGAACCTTCGTATATCGGCCGGACTAATGACTTTTCCCCTGGCTTTATTTTCTAACACCTGTCGGAATGCCAGTAGTGCTGCACAGCAGAGCGCCGCATGTACAGAGACCTTTTCAGATTTACACATTTGAATAAAAGGCGACGTATTCTCATGGGGTAGCTTCCAGGTGATCGCATAGCTCTTTCCGTTAGTTGTTTTTCCAAAGGAATAAGCCAGTGGGAGAAACAAATGACCCATCAATGCTACCAATGCGGCCTTTATCTTATTTTTCTTTAAGTCAGCCTCTGGAAAAAGACCTGATAACGAAGTGAGTGCTTCGGAATGGCCGATCTCAAAGGTAGGATCGTCTATCAGTAAGAGTAACTCTCTGGCCAGGGTGACCAATGAGGTTCCATCCGTAATGACATGAGGGCATACCAGCAACAGTTCCGATGTATCGGCTGACTTTATCCATACGACCCGAGCCAGCGGTCCGTCTTCGTATGAAAAAGAGGTTTTCCATTCTTTTTTGATCTCTTCTTCCCACATATTTTCACGAACTCGCGCTACAATGCGGATGGGTATAGGAGGGAGTGATTGGTGGAAAACAAATACGGGACCGGACTTTTTAGCGTGTAGGGTTGCTCTTAGTAAAGGATGTTTTTTTTGCAAATTGTTGAGGGCGTTTTGCACAGTGTTCAACGTGATTTCAGCTTTTATTCGAAAGGGGAAAACACAGTTTACCGGGCTATCACCGTTCGCATGCATGATGCGTTCACCAATAAAAAGGGGCCGTTCCATATGTTAGATCATTTAATAGGTTTTGTTATGTATTTTCACTTAGTTCTTCACTGACTGAAGCCATTTCTTCCAGGTATTCCACTGCCTGTTCCACGCCACCGGCACGTTCAAACGTTTCTCTTATTTGTTGGGCAGCTTCTCTGTACGTCTTATTTTCCAATACTTCAAACAGGGCATTTCTAAGGTCGGAAACCCTCAGTCTTTTGTACCTTAGTTTGATGCCACAGCCCGCATGTTCGATGAGGCTGGCGGTGTGGAACTGGTCATAAGCAATGGGAGTGATGACCATGGGCAGGCCATTCCAAAACGTGTCGTTTACCGTGTTAAACCCTCCATGACAGATCACGGCATCTACGTTGGCCATCACTTCGGACTGTGGAACAAAGCCCTGTACGATGAAGTTTTCCGGCCATTCATCGATTACAGCCGGGTCTGTTGCTGCTACGACCGTGACCGGCTGGTCTCCAAATGCTTCAATCATTTTCGTGAAATATTCCTTTCGGATGTCTACGAGGAGCGTTCCAATCGTGATGTAGACTTTCGGAAGCTGACTACTGCGTAACCGATCCCAGTCAAATGGTACTTCATTCGGTCTTCCTTTTACCGGTCCCACAAATTTCAGGCTTGGCGAAGGTTGAGGAATATTGGCAAACGCTTCAGAAGTAAAGACGATGTTTAACTCGTGAGATTGTATTTCGTAATGATTGCTTGTTATCCCAAACTCCTTTTGAAGCCCGAAGATGAGTTTTCCGTGCCACGTGTCCTTCGATGGGTTGGTTTTTTCATCGCTGACCACATCGGGCGGGACAGGCGTCGTCGTCGCACAAGGTATCCCTTTGATGTGGGCACCCAGCGACCCGGCAAAGGCCAGGCAATCGTTCACGATTACGTCCGGCTGAAAGGTGTCAATGATTTTTAATAGTCCCTTCATCATAAATCGGGCAAAAGGGACATAAGTTTCTTCCAGCCCGATCTTTAAGGCCTCAATGACAGATACCCCAGGCCCATCGTCTTGTCTTTTCAGGATGCGTTCGATTTCGTCCTCATATCCTTTCAGGTCGTCGTGTGGAACGATAAATTGGCCACCTTCAGGGATACGATCTTCAGGTATGGGCTGGATGCCTACCCAGATCACCTGATGGTTTTTAGCCAATAAAGAAGCTCCCAGACTTAAGGTAGGACTGATGTGTCCGAAAAAAGGAGGTACGACAAATAGAAACGTTGACATGATGTGATTTTTTATGTGTGTAGAAAAATTTTAAACGAACTTACTCGTGTACTTCTGAAGGGATTAAAAGCTCCTCTAACAGGACAGTGGCGCGTGCCGTTCCGCCTGCTTCTTTAAAAGAATCCCGGATGACCTTCGCATTTTCCCTGTACGTTGAGTCATGTAATAATTCTTGTATGGAATGCTTCAGGTTCCTGGCTTTGAATCGTTTGAAGTTAAGTTTTATCCCTGCCTTAATCGCGGCCACACGGCCGGCCACATGTTGCTGGTCGTAAGCAATGGGAAGCACCACCATCGGTAGTCCGTTGTTAAGGGTTTCGCAGACCGTATTGTGGCCGGCGTGGCATACGACCGCATCTAAATGAGGTAAAAGTTCCAATTGTGGAACCTTGGGTTGCACCAGAAAATTTTCCGGCCAGCTTTCCAGCAAATCAGGATCGGAGACAACGATGACAAAGACGGGTTCTCCGGCAAATGCTTCGACAACTTTTGTGAAAAAGTCCCGTTTTTCGGAGTGGTCAAACGTGGTGCCGATGGAGACGAAAATTTTATGTGGGTGACGTGTGGCATTGAGGCTGTCCCAATCAAATGGGACGTTGCCTGGCCGCTTACGAATGACCGGACCGACAAAGTGGTAGTGCTCCGGGAGGGCTTCGTCCTCTCCAAAAAATGAGTGAGAAGTAAAAATCAGGTTTAGTAAGTTTGAGCGTGTGATGTTCTCCTCTAACTCAAGTCCGCAAGCTGCTTGTAAGTCACGTATTTTGTTTTCCGTCCACTCGTGAATTTTAGGAAGCTCTTTCATGACCTTGATGGCCGCCGGAGCAGTGATGGACGTCGCATACGGAATGCTTTTCTTGTAAGCAGCAATGGCTCCGGCAAAAAGCTCGTGATCATTGATGACAAGGTCCGGTTGAAACTGGTCAAAAAACGCAGCTATTTTATCCGCTACATACAGGTTGAGCGGAACCAGCACCTCCTCATAAAGGTATTTGATGCTATCAATTCCAAACACTGCTTTCTTTTTGATCGTTTCAATGAATCGCTTGTTTTCTTCATTTTCGGCCTCCTCGTGATCGTGTTCAAGACAAAATACGCTGCCACCTTCCGGGAGGTGTTGTTCCAGCGATTCTTCCAATGACACCCACACCACTTCGTGACCTCTTTCAATTAACGCCCCTCCAAGACTAAGGGTGGGGTTGATGTGGCCGGTCAGCGGAGGTACTACAAAAGCAATTTTTGCCATAATGGTTTTAAGTTTTTGTGTTAATTAATGTGTCCTACTTCTTTTCAGTTAGTTCAGTAAGAAGGTTTCTATTGATAGTGCTACTTCATGGGGATTTACCAGAGGGGCTCTGTGGTCTCCATCAATAAATGTCACGGATGAGTTCGTGATCATGTTATTGAGCCTGGTACAGGCATGTATGCAGTCTGAAGAAGAGCCGTAAAGCAATAACGTTTTGCTCTTAATGGAATCAACTTCCCCTTTTTCGAAAAAGTCTCTTTGCTGGTACATGTCTTCTTTGACTGTGGAGTCGTTGATGAACTGCGAGTAATTCTTTCGATATTTCTCCAATCGGCGCTTTCCAAATATGCTCTTGGTCTTTTGTTGGTCTGTGTGCATGTATTCAATCAGGGTATCAAATGAATCCTGTGACTCTGAATCAAAAGGTTGTTCCAGTAAGTCCGTTTTTGCCGGGTCCGGCGCGTCTATTGCGATCAACTTTTTGACACGCTCCGGGAAGCGTATTGCCATTTTTAGCGCTAAAAGGGCTCCGTAGCTATACCCTCCTAAATGATAGTTTTTTACTTCTAACGCATCGAGGATTCCCGACAGGTCTTCACTCAAAGTGATGAGATCAAACCCGCTGGATGCTTTAGGACTCATGCCATGACTTCTGTAATCGTACATGACTACGTGGTATCGCTCGGCCAATTTAGGGGCGATTCTGAAATAGTACATGGAGAGGTTGGCAAACATGCCGTGAATCAGTACGACCGTTTCCCCGGCTCCTTTATTCATTTCCTGAACGTGGAAATCCAGGCCATTGGCTTTTACGAAAGGCATGATTCTATGAATTTCACGATCTCCAATAAATTAAGCTCGATGATCTGATCCAGATCCATATCGGAAAGCCATCCGGTAAAGTCAATTTTCTCACCAAAATGATTTTTTACTTTCTCAGAAAAGGCAACAATTTCAATGCTGTCCATGTCCAGGTCCCTGGTAAATGAGCTTTCCAGCTGTATTTCCGACGCTTCAATGAACTCATCTCCGATTACTTCGATGATAAAGGTGCGTAGCAATGAAAAAATTTCTTCCCGGCTGATTACGGGTTGTTTAGTTATTTGGTCCATCCGATTATATAATTTTCGTGTTTTATGGTTTTAATCCAGCGCTCAGCAATCAGGAGCTCATCTTCACTTACCTGCTGAATTTTGTATTGTTTTGGTTTTCCTTCCAGCCCTTTCCCCAGTGATTTTCCGTACGCTTCTTTGGCTACCCAAAAACGGGTGATCCAATCGGGACGCTCACCAGCTGCCTGAGGCAGGAGGTCCACCTCTTCCTGATTTAAGAACAGCGACTCAAAGTCTTTGCTTCGCTCTTCGATCACTTCGATGTCTATTCCCACAGGCTTTGACTGACGGGCCATGGACACCGCAATGTCTTTTTTGTGTGCAATGGAAATGTTTAAGTCTTTGATCACCTTACCTGATGCAAAGGGCTTTCCGTTTTCATCTTTTTGTATTTCATATTCCAGGGGATAAAGCACTTCACCTACTGTTTCTTCCAGTCGTTTTCTTATCGCATCCTTTGCTGCCACACGACTGATGATCCACTCCCTTCTTTTGTTCGGGAGGAGCGTGTTCAGGTGGTCGCGTTCGTTCTTGTTGAAATACCTGCGGATGATAAAGTCCCAGGAGGAGACTTTTTGATACGCATTGTAAAACATGAAAACGTCAGGTGCTAATTCTTCTGAAAGCAGGTGTTGTGCCGGGGCAACGGAGACGTTCCATAACTTTTGATCCAATTCCAGCCTGCGGTTTTGCCATCCGGTGATCAGGGCCCAGACCTGATCATTTTTCTTCAACACAATGTTGGCCGTAGCAAACTGTTCATTCAGTTCGGTGAGTTCGCAACTGCACTCAAACGTGCCGGACTGGTCCATAGGATCACCGAAGTATTCGATCTCCTGTACCCTTACCGGAAACGCAATCCGATCTTTTTCCAGCCGAAACTGCAACCACAGCCCGTAGAGTTGACCGGCATTGTCGAGTAGCGACCCTTTTCCTGTACTTCCTTCGATCAGGCCGGTCATCCCATTTCTACCAACGTAATAGATGGCTTTGATTCCCTGATAGGCCGGCCCGTGAAACATTCGGTTGACGTATATCTCGTCAAATGGGATGGTGACGCCCAACGAATCACCCAGGTCAAAACTAACCGGAGGTGGGGGCTGGTATGCCGGTGCGGTTTCTACCTCTGCCTGTGCATATTTTTCCAGGTTGAGGAATAATTTATGGTCACTTTTCCATTCTCCCTTGATGGTTTCCTGAAATGGTGTAGCGACTCCCATCCATTGGAACACCCGGATGTTTTGCAACTTTCGTACGACCCGATCGGCAGGGCTGTGTTTTTGAGTGATCTCGCCGAAAAGTTCCATCATCATGGTAAAAGGGATGACCGGCCCCAGGTCTTCTACTTCCTTCCATCCCGGTTTTTGCCGCATTAGGGAATGATCAATGAGATAGGGGTCGCTTTCGAGGGAAATGTCCAGGTTCACGACCACAGCAGGTCGTTTTTCTTTCGTTTTAATAGGCGTGACCCCGTCTGGAGTGACCCGGTCAGGTATGACCCCGTCTGGCGTGACCCGGTTAGGACTAACCCGGTCAGGCGCGACTCGGTCAGTTTGGTTGGCTCTTCGAACGCCCGTTTCTGTCAACATGGCGAGTACTTCATTTTGTGTAGCGACCATCTGGTTGAAGTTGTCGTTTAGTGTGGACATGATGGGAGATGCCAATTCTTTTTCAAAAACGGGTTCCTCTAGTGGCTCTACTGATGGTTTAGGCTTGCGTACTTGTAAGTCACTCAAACTGTCCAGGTTCTCAACCAAAGGAGATCCCAGTTGTAGTTTCATGGTAGAAGGAGCGGGCGTTGGTGGCGTTAGGGCGTTTTTGGTTTGTTTTTCCAGGAGAAAACCGATGTCCAGGTCTTTTTTCCCTTCCACAAACAAGGCAGCAACTACCCTTCTTAATTGGCTTAACCCGGCTTTTCCATGAGTATTTGAGGTGACAGCGCTGTAGTCCTTTGTTTTCAACGTATCGTCGACAAAACCCACTAAGCCGCCAGAGCCAACTTGAATGAACATTTTGACCCCTTCATGATGCAATTTTAAAATCAGCTCTCTGAACCGCACCGGCTCAATCAAGTGCTTAACGTTCAGCGCTTTTATTTCCTCGTATGCTTTTGGGTAAGGAGATAGGGTGGTAGCAGACCACATTTCGGTAGTTCGTTCCCTAAACTCCATCATCTTCATGACTTTAAGCACTTCATCGAGTACTTCTTCGACAAAAGGGGAGTGAAAGCCGGAGTGGAAAGGTAGGATTTGGTGAAAGATCTTTTTCTCTTTAAGTAGCTGTGCGAAACGGTCTACCGACTCTACCGTACCACACAAGATCACTTGTTGCGGACAGTTGTCATTGGAAAGGTAGAGGTCGGGAGTTTGTTCCAGGTCTTCTTTGATTTTTTCGTAGCCGGTCCCTACAGCGAGGAACCGGGTCTCCGGAATGTCAATCGATTCCGGATTGATCTCTTTGAAGAGTTTGATGAGGGACTCTTCGGTAACCATTTCGGCTGACCACGCAGCCAGCCACTCCCCAAAACTGTGTCCGGCGTTGATGTCTGCCTGGATTCCCAATTTTTTCAATGCTACATCCAGGTTGCGGCTCCTTCCCAGTATTTCATACCCACTTTCCACTAACGTATTTCCTTTAGAAGGTGGGAAATCAGGCTTTTCTATGGCGAAGTATTCCCTAATACTTTCGGTTTCTCCTCCTTTGAGGCCGTCCAGTCCTGAAAAGAGGAAGGCTGTCTTTCCACCGTCTGCTAACAATGGCGTCCCCGTGTACCAGATGTCGTTCCGGTTTCTCCAGGGTAGGTTTCTTTTGACTACTTTGATGGCTTTGGTGATGCGTTCGGGAGTAGGGTCAAAAAGAGCAAGTTTGAAATCACCTTCACCCAACTCAATCTCGTTTGTTTCCAAAGCTTCGAGCAGTGCCTCATTGGTAGGTCTGGCCAGAAGAAGCACCTGATCTTTCGCTTCAATAGAAAATCCGCTGAAAAATTTCTTTTGATGAACGGGTCCGGTACCGACTCCTTCCATCACGACATGCGCATTGATGCCGCCAAACCCAAACGCATTGATGCCCACTCGTTGTGGTAAGTGGCTGTCTGCCCAATTAGCCGCATCACTAATGGGTTGGAACTGCGTCTTTTCAAAGGCTTCGAGTGGCTGCTCGCAATGAAGGGTAGGGGGTAGGATGCCATGGTGAAGTGCCTTGGCCATTTTAATCAACCCGGCAATACCAGCTGCGGGCATCGCGTGGCCGATCATGGATTTCACGCTTCCAATACCTGCTTTTGGTAGCGAGTCATCGTAGCCAAATACCTGCATCAGCGTTTCCAGTTCGGTTTTGTCTCCCAGCTGCGTACCGGTACCATGGGCTTCGATGTAGCCAACTTCTCCAGTAGTGATTCCAGCCTTAGACCACGCCTGGTTGATGGCCTGTGTTTGCCCTTTCACGGAAGGGCTCATGACGCTGGTACCTGATCCGTCGCTGGCGACGCCCGTACCTTTGATGATGGCGTAAATCTTGTTGTCATCTGCCAATGCATCTTCCAGTCTTCTTAATACGACGAAGCCACAGCCTTCGCCAATGAGTAGTCCGTCTGCCCGCTGATCAAATGGTCGTATTTGATGACTTTTTGAAAGGGCGCCCAGTTGGCTGAATATACTCCAGAAGGCCGCATCGTGGCAGACATGCACCCCTCCGGCGATGACGGCATTGCAACGCTTACTGTTTAGTTCGGTGACGGCATGATCAACCGCAATCAGCGAACTGGCACATGCTGCGTCGAGCGTATAGGCTGCTCCTCCAAGGTTGAGCCGGTTGGCGACCAGCGAAGCAACCAGGTTAGGGATGACACCCATGGCAGTATCCGGCCCGAACCGACCTTTCTTTCGTTGATATTCCGTTTTTACGGCTTCTACTTCCTCCTCTTTGAGATGAGGAAGTACTTGTTGCAGTACTTGTGCAATTTGTTGGCCTGTTCGGACGATCTCAATGGCCCGTATCGAGCCGGCACCGTTATAATTTCCTTTGCCGATGATGATGCCCGTTTGGGATAGCAAGCTTTCCTCTTTTAGGATACCTGCATCTTTCAAGGCTTCCCAGGCCAGTTTTAGCGTGATAAGATGATCGGGTTCAGTACCCTCTACTGCAAGAGGTAAGATGCCAAACTGCAACGGGTCAAAATCTACGTTTTCAATGAATCCTCCACGCTTGCAGTAAATGCGGTCCACGGCGTGGCTATCGTCATCGAAAAATACGTGACTGATTCGGTTTTCAGGAGCATCGCCGAAAGCGTCTTTTTTATTTTTAATGTTTTCCCAGAACGTATCGACGTCATTGGCTCCGGGAAAGATCCCGGACATTCCTACGATAGCTATATCCTTTGATTGCATGGTTGTATTCCTTATGGTTAGGTTGTGTAGTTTGCTTTTGTCTGTTTTATCCCCCAGGGGCAGTAAGTAGGCCCCGGGGGAATAAGAATGGCTGTAGGTTAAAAATGAACCGCGGAGGTAAGTTTTGTCCGCTTATCCAAAAGAACCGGACTCACCAGCCATGATCAGGACCTGGTTTTCCTTTCCGTATTTCAGTTCATTTACAAACAGTTGGGTTCCCGCTTCGAGTGGAATGAGAGGAATTCCTCTACGCTCGTATTCTTTGGCCAGTTCGGGAGAAACCATTCCGGTTCCTTTCCATGGACCCCAGTTAATAGCGGTCACTTTTCCACTAAACTTGCTTTTCAGTTCCGATGCGTAAAAATCCATGACGTTATTAGCAGCAGCATAATCCGTTTGCCCCCGGTTGCCATATACGGATGCTACGCTTGAGAACAGAATAATGAACTGTACATCTGACCTAAGGTGCTCTGCAAGGACTCGCATGGGGGTCACTTTTGTCGAGAACACCCTTTCGAAGGACTCCATGGTTTTCTGACGGAACAGTTTGTCTTCGAGTAATCCCGCACCGTGGACGACGCCGTCGATTCGCTCGTACTTTTCGTAGATGTTTTCAACCAATCCGGTCATCGCTTTTTCGTCACGGAGGTCAAGTGAGTGATACGTGACTTTGGCTCCGTTATCCTTGAAGCTCTGAAGGGTGCTGAGCATCTCATTGTTTTTGAAGACTTTTTGTGTCTTTTGCTCAATTTCGGCAGGGGTTTTTAGCTCGCCACCAGCAATGATCGCTTTTCTGATCTCCTCCTTGGTTTTCAATGCGTTGAGGACGTCATTTTCATCGGGTACCGGCTCAGGTGACCGCCCGACCAGGATGTAATGACAGGGGTACTCTTTTGCAAACCCGATCATCAACTCTGCCGTGATCCCTCGTGCACCACCCAGTACCAAAACAACGGACTCACGGGTGCGCTCGGCAGCCGCTCT